>DDWF01000221.1:12434-35555 GCA_002345845.1 Betaproteobacteria bacterium UBA2293
GTTGCTGCTGACCGCCGGAGAGTTCGTGCGGGAATTTTTCGCCCTGACCGGCCAGGCCGACCGTGGCCAGCAGTTGGCGAACGCGCAGATGGACATCTTCCTGAGGCTTGCGGCCGAGGCCGAAGGCGACGTTCTGTTCAACGGTGAGGTGGGGGAACAGTGCGTAGTCCTGGAAGACCATGCCGATCCGCCGCTTCTCCGGGGCCACGCGCTGGCCGGCGCGGCTGACGACGGTGCCATGCAGGCTGATCTGCCCATCGGCGATGTCTTCGAAACCGGCGATACAGCGCAGCAGCGTCGTCTTGCCGCAACCGGACGGGCCGAGCAGGCAGGCGATCTGGCCGGCCGCGAGCGAAAAGTCGACGCCGTCGACGACGGTATGCCTGCCGTAGCGCTGGATGACGCCATTTAGTTCAAGTTGTGCCATAGCGGTCGATTATAATTCCCATTCACACACATGCGCGCAGCCCATTACTCCCCCCTGCTCCTCGTCGGCGTCATCGTCGCCCTGCTCGCCGGACTGCCGGTGGCCAGCGTCGGCCTCAACATCTTTGCCGGCGGGACCAGTGAAACCTGGGCTCATCTGTCGCAGACGGTACTTCCGGAATATATCCTCAACTCGCTGTGGTTGTGCCTCGGCGTTGGTGCCGGGGTTGCCGTCCTCGGTGTCGCCACGGCCTGGCTGACCGCCATGCACGAGTTTCCCGGTCGGCGCATCTTCGACTGGGCGATGGTGCTGCCGCTGGCCATGCCGGCCTATGTGATGGCCTACGTCTATACCGATTTCCTGCAGTTCGTCGGCCCGGTGCAGACGGCCTTGCGTGAAACTTTCGGCTGGGAGTACGGCGATTACTGGTTCCCTGACATCCGCAGCCTGCCGGGGGCGGTGCTGATGTTCATCTGCGTGCTCTATCCCTATGTCTATCTGCTCGCCCGCACGGCCTTCCTCGAACGTGCCAGCGGCATGCTGGAAGCGGCGCGGACGTTGGGCATGGGGTCGTGGCGCGCCTTCTTCTCGGTGTCGTTGCCGCTGGCCCGGCCGGCCATCGTTGCCGGCGTCTCGCTGGCGCTGATGGAAACCCTGGCCGATTACGGCACGGTCGCCTATTTCGCCGTCAATACCTTCACCACCGGCATCTACCGCGCCTGGTTCTCGCTTGGCGACCGCATCGCTGCCGCCCAACTGGCCGCCATGCTGCTCGGTTTCGTACTGTTCCTGCTGATGGCCGAACGCATTTCGCGCGGTCGCGCCCGTTACAACAACACCACCGGCCGCAACCGGCCGATGGCCGGCGCCCGCCTGACCGGCATGCGCGCGCTGCTGGCAGTGCTCGCCTGCAGCCTGCCGTTGCTGCTCGGCTTCCTGCTGCCGGCGGCCTTGCTGCTGAAAATGGCCCTGGCCGATGGCGATGCCCAGTTCGGTGAGCGCTTCGTCATGCTGTCGCGCAACAGTTTCGTGCTGGCCGGCACCACGGCCGTCATCGCCGTGCTGCTGGCGCTGCTGATGGCCTACGGTGCGCGCTTGTCGCGCAGTGTCCTGGCCAGTGGCATGAACCGCCTGGTCGGCCTCGGCTACGCGGTACCGGGGGCGGTGATCGCGGTCGGCGTGCTGATCCCGGTGACCCGTCTCGACAACTGGCTGGCCGGCCAGTGGGAACACTGGTTCGGCAGTAATCCCGGCCTGCTGCTGACCGGCGGCATTGCCGCGCTGATCTATGCCTATCTGGTGCGTTTCCTGGCGGTGGCGCTGCATACCGTCGAGTCGAGCCTGGGCAAGATCACACCGAGCATGGACGACGCGGCGCGCAGCCTCGGCCTCGGCCAGGGGCAGACGCTGCGCCGGGTGCATGCGCCGATGCTGCGCGGCAGCTTGCTCACTGCCGGCCTGCTGGTCTTCGTCGATGTCATGAAGGAACTGCCGGCGACCTTGGTCATGCGGCCGTTCAATTTCGATACGCTGGCCACCCAGGCCTATACGCTGGCCTCCGATGAGCGGCTGGCCGAGGCGTCGACCGCCTCGCTGGCCATTGTCGCCGTCGGCCTGCTGCCGCTGATTGCCCTGTCGCGGCAGATTTCCGCTGCCCGGCGCTCTACTGCCGACTGAGCCGCGGCCGGCGCTCAGTCGTTCCGGCGTCGCGTTTGCCAGAAACCGGTGGGCGGTGTGGAGGGGCTGTCAGGCTCCACGTCAGTGCGCAGCAGATCCATGGTCAGAAGGTTGGTGTCGGTACCGTAGCAACTGTTGACGTCAACTTCCTCAATGGGCAGCCCGAGGTAGGGATGGGTTTCCTCCGCCGTAGCATCTGCTGCGACCTCCGCTTCGGGGTTCTCCGGCAGGCGGGGGACGGGGGCCTCAGTGGTCGCCGCTGGCAGCTTGCCTGGCGCTTCGGCAACATTGGCCGGGAGTTCGATTCCCGGTGGGGGCTCGGCGCCGTGCTGGAGCAGCAGGGCGGCTATTTCCGGATGCCCTGAGCGCAGGGCGAGGCGAAGCGGGGCGCCGGGTCCATCGGCGGCCATGGCATTGGGGTTGGCGCCGTGGCCCAGAAGTTCGCGGACAATGGCGATGCCACCCTCGAAGCAGGCGGTGCGCAACGGCAGGCCGGTGCAGCCGTGAATGTCCGCTTCCTCGATGTCGGCGCCGTCATCGAGGGCGTCGATAACGCCGCTCAGGCGACCGGCACGGATCGCCGCGACGAGCGGACTGGGGACAAAAGTTTTTCCTGACACGGATCGCGTTCTCCTTGGCGCCCCTGATTCTATGTGATCAACGGGGCGCCTGGGAGACGCGAGGGCTTACTTGAAGCCGGCGCGGTCGAAAATGATCTGCGCCTTGGCCTGATACATGGCCAGGCTGTTGACCGGCAGGGCGTCAGCCTTGAACTTGCCGAGCTTGGTCAGGGCGGGATTCTCCACCTTGACGCTGGCGACCACCGGCCATTCGTTGTTGCCATCGGCGAAGTAGCGCTGGGCATCGTCGGAGGCCAGATATTCGAGGAACTTGATGGCCGCCTCCTTGTGCGGCGCATTCTTCAGTACGCCGCCGCCGGAGACGTTGATGTGGGCGCCGGTAGTGGCCTGGTTGGGCCAGACGATACCGATCTGCTCGACGACCTTGATGTCTTCCGGCTTGGTCGAACGCATCAGGCGGGCGACATAGTAGCTGTTGGAGATGGCAACGCCGCATTCGCCGGCAGCCACAGCCTTGATCTGGTCGGTGTCGCCGCCTTTCGGGCTGCGGGCGAAATTGGCCACCAGGCCACGCGCCCATTGTTCGGCCTTGGCTTCGCCTTCGTGCGAGATGATCGAGGCCATCAGCGACAGGTTGTACGGATGCGAACCGGAGCGCGAACAGAACTTGCCCTTCAGCTTCGGATCGGCCAGGTCGGCATAGTTCTGGACGTCTTCCGCCTTGACGCGGGCTTTGTTGTAAACGATGACGCGGGCGCGGGTCGAAAAGGAGGCCCAGTCGTCAGTGCGCAAGTGGGCGGGAATGCTCTTTTCCAGCAGCGCCGACTTCAGCGGGGCAAACAGGCCGAGTTCGTGGGCCTTGGCCAGGCGGGCGGCGTCCACGGTGAGGAAGACATCGGCCGGGCTGTTGCTGCCCTCGTTCTTGATCCGTTCAAGCAATTCGTCTTCCTTGCCCTCGATACGGTTGATGCGGATTCCCGTTTGCTTGGTGAAATTGGCGTAGAGCGCCTCGTCGGTCTGGTAATGGCGGGCCGAATACAGATTGAGGATCTTTTCCTGAGCCTGGGCGACATTGCCAAGGCTGGCCAGGGTGGCAGCGATGAGGACGGGAATCAACTTCATGGTCAGGGCTCCAATAAACAAATGAGAATGGTTCGATTTTATCGGTGCGGCGTTATGTTGTAAATGAGAAACGTTATTGTATGCAGGTGAAAAAAAACGGCCAGTAGGCCGTTTGCTTTCAGTTGCCGTCGAGAATTCGCCGGGCGCCGTTGTAGCGCTTGGTCCAGTAGCTGCTGTCCATGCTTTCGACGCGGACTTCAGCGCCGGCGCGCGGTGCATGCATGAAGTGGTTGTCGCCGAGATAGATGCCGACATGCGAGAAAGCGCGGCGCATGGTGTTGAAGAAGACGAGATCGCCCGGTTTCAACTGGCTGCTGTCGATGCGCTGACCGACTTCGCTCATCTCGCGAGCGGTCCGCGGCAGCAGGGTGCCGATGCTGTCCTTGAAGACCAGGCGAACGAAGCCGCTGCAGTCGAGGCCGCTCTCTTCGTCGTTGCCGCCGAAGCGGTAGCGGACGCCGACCAGCTTCAAACCCTGCAGGATGACATCCTGAGTGGCGTTGGTGTAACGTTCCAGAAACGACGGCTGCTCGTCGTTCTGGCTTCCCTTTTCGGCGGCCGCGGCGATGCCGGGCACAGCGAAGGAGAAGGATGAGGCCAGCAGGAGGGTGGCGAGCAGCTTGGACATAGCCATGAAATGTATTTGAAACATGCTGCGCTGTAAAGGCTGGATAAAAGCTTTCAGGCAACTATGTCCATAATCCGTAATTATGAATACAATTTACCGTTCCAAGAACGAGGAAAACGATGGAATCCTTCAGGGCGTTGTTGATCGAGGAGCGTGAAGGCAAGGTTAGCAGCGGCTTCGTCCGCTTGCAGGAAAGCCAGCTGGATGCCGGAGAGGTGACGATTCGGGTCGCCTATTCGAGCGTCAACTATAAGGATGCTCTGGCGGCGACCGGCAAGGGCAAGATCATTCGTCGTTTCCCCTGTGTCGGCGGCATAGACCTGGCCGGCACTGTTGTTGCCAGCGGCGATGCGCGCTTTTCGCCAGGCGATCAGGTGATCGCCACCAGCTTCGATATTGGCGTCGCCCACCACGGCGGTTATGCCGAGATGGCGCGCGTGCCGGGCGACTGGGTCGTGCCGTTGCCGGCCGGTCTGAGCCTGTTCGAGGCCATGGCGCTCGGCACGGCGGGGTTTACCGCGGCGCTTGGCATCGTGCGCATGGAAGAGAATGGTTTGCGGCCGGAGAAGGGGCCGGTGATCGTGACCGGTGCGACCGGCGGCGTCGGCAGTCTGGCCATCGATATGCTGGCCCAGCGCGGCTACCATGTGGTTGCCCTGACCGGCAAGGAAAGCGAGGCGGAATACCTGCGCGGCCTCGGTGCCGCCGAGGTCATGCTGCGCCAGCATCTCGACCTGAGCAAGATCCGGCCGCTCGACCGCGGGCGCTGGGCTGGCGCCGTCGACAACCTGGGCGGTGATGTCCTGGCCTGGATCGCCAGCACCATGGAACAGGGCGGCACGATCGCCAGCATCGGACTGGCGGCCAGCATGTCGCTGAATACGACGGTGGCGCCGTTCATCCTGCGCGGCGTTTCCTTGCTCGGTGTTGATTCCGGCTATATACGCGAACCTTACCGCAGCGGTGTCTGGCAGCGTCTGGCCAGCGACCTGCGGCCGCCGCACCTGGCGGCGATGGCGCGGCGTATCGCCTTTGACCAGCTGCCGGAGACCTTTGCCGAATACATCGCCGGACAGGCCAAGGGACGTGTCGTGGTCGATGTCGCCGGGAGCTGACGTGAGCGAGTTGCCGCACGTTCTCGTCGTCGATGATTCGCGCGTGGTCAGGATTTCCCTGATCAACCATCTCAAGGGCACCTACAGCGTCAGGGAAGAAGCCGATGGCGAGGCAGCGTGGCAGACCCTGGTGCTCGACCATTCTATTCGCGCCGTCATCTCTGATTTGCAGATGCCGAAGTTGAATGGCTATGAATTGCTGGAGCGCTTGCGTACTTCCAAACTGCGCCGCCTGCAGAACATGCCGTTCATTCTCGTTTCCGGCGAGGAGACGGAGGAGGAGCGGGCCAAGGCATGCGCCTTGGGCGTCTCCGATTTCGTCACCAAAGGCGTGGGCAGCGCTGAGATTCTGCGGCGCCTGAACAACCTCCTGGCGCTTTCCGATGCCCAGGAAAATGTCGAGGCAGCGCGCGAGCAGCAGGTTCAGGATCCGGAAAGCGGTTTGTTTTCGCGCAAGTTTCTTGAAGTCCAGATTGCCCAGGCCCTGGCGCATTCGGCGCGGCATGGCGTCGAAACCAGCGTCATGGTTCTTGGTTTCGACGGCTTCGCCAATCTGTGCGAGCGATTTGGCGCGCCGGTGGCTGAGCAGGTGGCCGGGCGTTTCGCCAAGATGCTGGCGGGCAAGATTCGCCAGGAGGACAGCATCGGCCATTTCGGTGCCGGCCAATACGCGATCATCGCCCCGGGTACCGCGGCCAGTTATTGCGCAACCTTTGGCGAGCGTGTCCGCGAGGCCATCGAACTGGCCCGCCTGACGGTGCAAGGTGAAACGGTCGCCCTGACCGTCAGTATCGGTTTGGCCAGTATTCCGGCTGACCAGGTGGCGTCGGCCCTGGCCTTGCTCGATGTTGCCGGCGAGCGCATGCAGCAGGCCATGCAATCGGGTGGCAACCGTTTGGAGTCGGGCGGCACCGTGCCGCAATTGCGGCCGATATCGCTTCGCCACGCGCTGGAACTGCTGGCGACCGATCGTCCGGAAACTGTCATTCCCCATCTGCCGGCATTGGGCGCTCAGCTCATGCCGCTGCTCGCGTTGATGGGCAAGGAATTGGGTTTGGCTCTGCCATTGGCAGAGCTCGAACGCCGCTTGAGCGAACGGAATTCAGCAAAAAAATAATCCGTTCTGTGTTTGTGTCGTGCAGGAAATCTTAATAGAGGGAGCCATATGGCGACGTACAAGGAGTTTCACCAGTATTCCATCGAAAAGCCGAACGAGTTCTGGACCGAGCAGGCCCAGCTCATCGACTGGAAGGAACCGTTCACCCAGGTCTGTGACTATTCCCGTCCGCCGTTTGCCAAGTGGTTCGTTGGCGGCAAGACCAACCTTTGCTACAACGCGGTTGACCGTCATGCGGCCAAGCGGCCGAATGACCGTGCGCTGATCTTCGTTTCCACCGAAACCGACGAGGAGACGGTCTACAGCTTTGCCGAGCTGCAGCGCGAAATCGAGCGCATGGCGGCGATTTACCAGAGCCTGGGCGTCAAGAAGGGCGACCGCGTCCTGATCTACATGCCGATGATCGCCCAGGCGACCTTCGCCATTCTCGCCGCCACCCGCATCGGCGCCATCCACTCGGTGGTCTTCGGCGGCTTTGCCTCCGGTTCGCTGGCTACCCGCATCGACGATGCCAAGCCGGTGCTGATCGTTTCCTCCGATGCCGGCATGCGTGGCGGCAAGGCGGTTCCCTACAAGCACCTGCTCGATGAAGCCATTGAATTGGCCGAACACAAGCCGGCCAAGGTGCTGATGGTCGACCGTGGTCTGGACAAGGCTTTCAACAAGGTCGCCGGCCGTGACGTTGATTACGCCACCCTGCGCGCCCAGTTCATGGATGCCAAGGTGCCGTGTGAATGGCTGGAGTCTTCCGAGCCGTCCTACATCCTGTACACCTCCGGCACCACCGGCAAGCCGAAGGGCGTCCAGCGCGATACCGGCGGCTATGCCGTGGCGCTGGCGTCGTCGATGAAGCACATCTACTGCGGCGGCGAGGGCGAAACTTTCTTCTCCACCTCGGATATCGGCTGGGTGGTTGGTCACTCCTACATCATCTATGGCCCGCTGATCGCCGGTATGGCCACCGTGATGTACGAAGGCACGCCGCTGCGTCCCGATCCGGGCATCTGGTGGCAGATCGTCGAGAAGTACAAGGTCACGGTCATGTTCTCGGCGCCGACCGCTGCCCGCGTGCTGAAGAAGCAGGATCCGGCCTTCATGCACAAGTATGACCTGTCGTCGCTGAAGCACATCTTCATGGCCGGCGAGCCGCTCGACCAGCCGACCCATGAGTGGTTCATGACCGAACTGCAGAAGCCGGTCATCGACAACTACTGGCAGACCGAAACCGGCTGGCCGATGCTGGCTGCCCTGCCTGGCGTCGAAAAGACCCCGATCAAGTACGGCTCGCCGTCCTTCCCGGTCTACGGCTACAACCTGCAGATTTTCCGCGAAGACGGTTCGGTCTGCGGCGCCAACGAAAAGGGCATCGCCGCCGTCATCCCGCCGTTGCCGCCGGGCTGTCTGAGCACCGTCTGGGGACAGGACGACCGTTTTGTGTCGACCTACTTCACGCTGTTCAAGGAGCCGCTGGTCTACTCCTCCTACGACTGGGCGATCAAGGACGAAGACGGCTATTTCACCATCCTCGGTCGTACCGATGACGTGATCAACGTCGCCGGTCACCGTCTGGGTACCCGTGAAATCGAGGAAGCCATCCAGAACCACCCGGCGATTGCCGAAGTGGCCGTGGTCGGTGTCGACGACAAGCTGAAGGGCCAGGTGCCGATGGCGTTTGCCGTGGTCAAGGATGCCTCCAAGCTGTCGTCGCCGGAGGCGATCAAGGCGCTGGAGAAGGAAGTGTTCGGTACGGTTGACAGCATTCTCGGTGCCATCGGTCGTCCGGCCCGCGTCCATTTCGTCACCGGTCTGCCGAAGACCCGTTCCGGCAAGATGCTGCGCCGTTCGCTGCAGGCTCTGGCCGAGGGCCGTGATCCGGGCGATCTGACGACCATCGACGATCCGTCGACGCTGGAGCAGATCAAGAACGCACTGGCCAGCTGAGCACTTCCTGGCCTCTGATCGCAAGCCCCGCCGGTGCGAACCGGCGGGGCTTTTTGCTGGGCTTCTGTAAGAATGCGTAACAAAGTGGAGTGGTAGAATGCGCGCCAGTCCCACCAACCGCTTGAACTCTGCAAATGATTTACGAAACCGTGGCTGCTGTCGATCTGGGCTCCAACAGCTTCCGCCTGCAGGTGGGGCGGGTGGTCGATGACCAGATCTACGTGCTGGATTCGCTGAAGGAGCCGGTGCGCCTGGCCTCGGGACTGACCGCCGACAAGCGCCTCGATTCAGCGGCCCAGGTCCGGGCACTGAACGCCCTGCGCCTGTTCGGCGAACGCCTGGGCGGGCTGGACAAAGGGGCGGTACGGGCGGTGGCGACCAACACTCTGCGTGTTGCCAAAAACGCCAGCGAGTTTTTGCCGCAGGCCGAGGAGGCGCTCGGTTTTCCCATCGAAGTCATCGCCGGCCGTGAAGAAGCGCGCCTGATCTATATCGGCGCTTCGCATTCCATGCCGATGGCCAGCCATCGCCGATTGGTGATCGATATCGGCGGCGGCTCGACCGAATTCATCATCGGCAAGCAGCACGACCCGCAACTGATGGAGTCGCTGTACATGGGCTGCGTCAGTTACACGCTGCGCTACTTTCCCGATCGCCGGATTGACAAGAAGCGACTGCGCGAAGCGCAGGTGGCGGCGGCCAAGGAGATCGAACTGATCGCCTACGACTACCAGCGCCTCGGCTGGAAGGAGGCCGTTGGCTCGTCGGGAACGGCCCGGGCCATCGCTGATATTCTCGAATTGAACAGCCTCAACCCCGGTGGTGAAAGCGGCATCACCCGTGCTGGCCTGGAGCGTCTCTGTACGCTGCTGATCAAGGCCGGTTCGGCCGAGGCGCTCGATCTGCCGGGGGTCAAGGGTGATCGTCTGCCGGTGCTGCCGGGCGGTATTGCCATCATGCTGGCCGTCTTCGAGGAACTGGACATCGAGCGCATGACCTACGCTGACGGCGCCCTGCGCCTCGGCGTGCTCTACGATCTGCTCGGTCGCTTCCATCATCACGACATGCGTGACTCGACGGTGGCCCAATTCCGCCGCCGCTACCAGGTCGAAGGCGACCAGGTGGAGCGCGTCGAGGTGACGGCCCTCTCTGCCCTGACGCAACTGACAGGCGGTGCGCCGGACGAGGCGGACCTGCTGTTCCTGTCCTGGGCTTCGCGCCTGCACGAAATCGGCATTTCGATCGCCCACAACGCCTATCACAAGCACGGCGCCTACATCCTGACTTATGCCGACATGCCCGGGTTCTCGAAAAAGGACCAGGCGCGGCTGGCCATGCTGGTGCTCGGCCATCGTGGCAAGCTGGAAAAGCTGGGGCCGGTGCCTGCTGCCGACAGCATCTGGCGCCTGGTTTTCTGTCTGCGGCTGGCCGTGCTGCTGCACCGCACGCGTGACGATCGCGCCTTGCCGGCGTGGTCGGTGAAACCCTACGGCAACGGCTTCCAGATCGACCTGCCGGGCGAGTGGCTGGCCGAAAATCCGTGGACGGCCGCAGCCTTCGGCGAGGAAACCTATATCTGGCGACAGATCGGTCGTGACTTTGTGGTCAAGTCGAAAACGACAAGGAAGGTTGCGTGAGCGACGTTCCCCGATTGCAGATCGAGTCGGGGAGGGTGGTGCTGACGGGCCAATGGACACTGGCGGCTATCTTGCCGGTGTTGCCGGATCTGCAGCAGCGTCTGGCGGCAGCCGACGGGGCCAAGGTCTGGGATCTTTCCGCCGTCAGTCGTCTGGATAGTGCGGCGGCAGTTCTTTTGTGGCGGGCTTGGCGGCAGGCTTGGCCAGATGACCTGCATATATCGGTCGTCCAGCGGCAGGCGCTGGAACGTGTCGCCGGCCAGCCAGCGGTGTCATCGCAGCAGCCCGTCCACCGGCATCACCTGGTCAGCGCCCTTGGTAGCCTGGTGCTGCGGGCGCTGGCCAATCTACACGGCATGATCCTGCTGCTTGGCCAGTTGCTCCTCGATCTCGCCCATCTGCTGCGTCATCCCGGTGATATGCCGTGGCGTGAACTGTCCGCCTCCATCTACAAGTCGGGGGCCCAGGCGTTGCCGGTGACCGCCCTGGTCGGTTTCCTGATCGGCGTGACGATTGCCTACCTGTCGGCGCTGCAATTGCGCAGCCTGGGTGCCGACCTCTTCATCGTCAATATTCTTGGCATTTCGATCATCCGCGAACTGGGGCCGGTGCTGGTCGCCGTCCTCGTCGCCGGCCGCTCCGGTTCGGCGATGACGGCACAGATCGGGGTGATGCGCCTGACCGAGGAAATCGATGCCCTGGCGACGATGGGCGTGTCGCGCAGCCTGCGCGTCGTGTTGCCGAAAATCCTTGGCCTGACCGTGGCCATGCCGCTGATCGTCCTGTGGACCTCGGCGATCGCGCTGTTTGGGGGCATGGTCGCCGCCATGCTGCAACTTGATCTGTCATTGCTCTATTTCGTCGACAACCTGCCGCGCGCCGTACCGGTGGCGAATCTCTATATCGGCCTGGGCAAAGGCTTCGTCTTCGGTTTCGTCATTGCCCTCATCGCCTGTCATTTCGGCCTGCGCGTCAAGCCGGACAGCGAGAGCCTCTCGGCCAACACCACGCGGGCGGTGGTGACGGCGATCACCGCGGTGATTCTCGTCGATGCCGTGTTCGCCATCCTCACACGCCATATCGGCGTGCCCAGCCTGTGAGCGCCGTACCGGTCATCGAGTTGCGTGGCATCAGCACGCGTTTCGGGACGCAGTTCATTCACCGCGACATCAATTTGTGTGTCGAGGCCGGTCAGGTGCTCGGCCTGGTTGGCGGATCCGGTAGCGGCAAGACCACCCTGCTGCGCCAGATGCTCGGCCTGCTGCGGCCGACTGCCGGCAGCGTTCTCCTGTTCGGCGTCGACCTCGCTGAGCCGGATGTCTTGCGCCAGCAGGCGCTGCGTCGCCGCCTCGGCGTCCTCTTCCAGCATGGCGCGCTGTTTTCGGCGCTGTCGGTTTTCGACAACATCGCTTTCCCGCTGCGCGAACTACGCTGCCTGGATGAGGACTGGATTCGTCGCCTCGTCCATCTCAAGCTCGACATGGTTGAACTGACGGCGGAGCACGGTCGCCTGCTGCCGGCCGAGCTGTCCGGCGGCATGGTCAAGCGCGTGGCGCTGGCTCGTGCCCTGGCGCTTGAGCCGGAACTGCTGCTGCTTGATGAACCGACGGCTGGACTCGATCCCGAGCGCAGCCAGAATTTCGTCAATCTCGTCGGCGTTCTGCAGCGGGCACTCGGCCTGACGGTGGTCATGGTCAGCCACGATCTGCACACCCTGAGCAGTCTGGCGACACACCTCGCGGTGCTTGCCGATCAGCGCCTGGTCGCTTGCGGGCCGCGCTCGGAGGTGATGGTCGTCGATCATCCTTTCATTCGCGGTTTCTTTGCCGGCAAGGCCGGGAAGCTGCTTTAATAAGGCCATGGAAAACAAGTCGCACGCGCTCGCTGCCGGCATCTTCGCCATCCTGCTGCTGGCAGCCGGGCTGTTCGGTATTTACTGGCTGGGTGGCGTCAAGGACGCAACCGACGATTACATCGTCGTCACCCGGCAAAACATCGGTGGGTTGAATCCGCAGGCCCAGGTCCGTTACCGTGGTATCCGCGTCGGCAAGGTCAGCGACATCCGGATCGACCCGGAAGATACGGCCAACATCCTGATCACCATCTCGATCAGCCGCGATGTGCCGCTGACCCAGGGCACGGTGGCCAAATTGAACTACCAGGGGGTCACCGGCCTGGCCCATATACTTCTTCTGGAGAATGGCCGCAGCGCCGAGCCGCTGCGCCCGGATGCCGAGAAGCCGCCGCGTATTGCGATGATACCCTCGCTGCTCGACGAACTGGGGGAGACCGGCACGGCCACCCTGCAGGAAGCACGGCAGGTGCTGGCCAGTCTCGATGCCGTGCTCAACGCCGAAAACCGGCGCCACCTGACGGCAACGCTGGCCAATCTGGAAGCGGCTTCGGCCGGCATGAAACCGGCGCTGGATAATCTCAACGTGACGCTGCTGCAGATGCGCAAGCTGTTGGACGAGCGCAATGTCACCAACCTGTCGGCGGCTGTTGCCGAGGTTGGTCCGCTGCTGGCCGAGACGCGCCAGGCGGTGGGCCGGATGCAGGCCGCCGCCGAAAAGATCGACAGCGCCATTGGCGATCCCTCGGCCAACGGTGCGGCGGCGCTGATGCCGCGGCTGAACGAGATGGCTGGTGATTTCTCGATCACCGCCCGGCAATTGAGCCGCGTCCTGCGCATTCTCGAGGATTCGCCACAGGGTCTGGTCTTTGGCGCCCCGGCGCTGCCGCCGGGGCCGGGCGAACCCGGGTTCGCGGCTGAAGGTGGGCGCAAATGACGCGCTGGATTGTGCTCGCCTTGAGCCTCGCCCTGCTGGCCGGTTGCTATACCTCGGGCAAGCGTGGCAGTGAGCGGGGATTGGTCATCCATGACCTAGGTTTGCCGGCCGAGCGTCTGTCGGGAACGCCGCGAGCGGGCATTCTTGCCATCGAGGTGCGGGCACCGTTGTGGATGGATTCCCTGGGCATCAATTACCGACTGGCTTATGCCGATGCTTCCGTTCTCCGCGAGTATTCCCTTTCGCGCTGGGCCGGGCCGCCGGTCCAGTTGATCGAGCAGCGGCTGTTGCAACAGTTGGATGGAGTACCTTCCGGGCAGGTGCGCGGCAAATGCCTGTTGCGTCTGGAGATTGCTGAATTCAGCCAGGTCTTCTCGGCACCGGCGGAAAGTCGGGGAATACTGCGCGGTCGCGCGTTCTGGCTCGATGCCGGGCGGCGACCACTGGCCGATAGAGCGGTGGCCATCGCCGTGCCGGCGCCGACGGCCGATGCTCCGGGCGGTGTCGCCGCGTTGCAGGAAAGCGTCGGGCAACTGGCCGGCCTGTTGCTGGCCTGGGAACAGGAACTGCATGTCGGTGGGCAGGCAAAGGCCTGCACCGACTAGTTGGTGACGATGCGCTCGGCGATGCGTTGCTTGAGGTCGGGCAGGTTGTCGTCGAAGTGGTTGTAATGCATCAGCGACAAGCCAAAGACGCAGGCGTAGAGAAGCAGGCTGCGGCTCTTGGCTTCGGCGTCCGACATGCCGGCGGCGACGAACAGCTTGCGCGTGCAGTCGAGGCGGTAAAGATCGACGGATTCGACGACAGCGGCCGCCCCGGCGTCATGCCTGGCCCAGTCGCGGATGGCCAGTTCGATTTCCATACCCTTGCGGTTGCGGCTGGCACCATACACCTCGATGGCGTAGTGCAGTTGTTCGCGTTCTTGGCCAGGCGTCACGGTGGTAGTCTTTTCAATGTCGCGGATGCGGCCGAGTTTCCAGTGGGCGAGGACGGCATCGAGCAGCGCCTGGCGATCCCTGAAATGCCAGTAGAAGCTGCCCTTGGTCACGCCGCAGCGCTTGGCCAGCACCTCGACGCGCAGGCCGGCGATGCCCTCGCGGGCGAGCACGTCAATGGCAGCGACGACCCAGCGTTCGGGGTCGAGCTGGGTGCGCGGCGAACGGGTACGACCGGGGGTCTTCGCGCCGGCGATATCGGGAGTGGACTTGACAGCTTTATTTTCCATACGACACAGTATGGTCATTGTGCGGATTGAGTGGGCGTCTGTCAAACGGGCGTCAAGGTTTTAATAGAATGAGCAAAGCTAAAAGGAGAGCGCAGTGAAAATTCTTGTCCCCGTCAAGCGGGTGGTTGATTACAACGTGAAGATCCGCGTCAAGGCGGACGGTTCGGGCGTCGACCTGGCCAATGTCAAGATGAGCATGAATCCCTTCGACGAAATTGCCGTCGAGGAAGCGGTGCGCCTGAAAGAGGCCGGCATCGCCACGGAAGTCATCGTCGTCAGCTGCGGCGTTGCCGCCTGCCAGGAAACCCTGCGTACGGCCATGGCCATCGGCGCCGACCGCGGCATCCTGGTCGAAAGCGATGTCGAACTGCAGCCGCTGGCCGTTGCCAAGCTGCTCAAGGCGCTGTGCGACAAGGAACAACCACAACTGGTCATCTGCGGCAAGCAGGCCATCGACGACGACGCCAACCAGACCGGCCAGATGCTGGCGGCGCTGGCTGCCTGGCCGCAAGCCACCTTCGCCTCCAAGGTCGTCGTCGCCGACGGCAAGGCGACGGTTACCCGCGAAATCGACGGCGGCCTGGAAACCCTGGCCATCAGCCTGCCGGCCGTGGTGTCCACCGACCTGCGCCTGAACGAGCCACGCTACGCCACGCTGCCCAATATCATGAAAGCCAAGAAAAAGCCGCTCGACACCGTCAAGCCGGCCGACCTCGGCGTCGATGTCACGCCGCGGCTGAGCACCCTGAAAGTCTCCGAGCCGCCCAAGCGCAGCGCCGGCATCAAGGTGGCGGATGTCGCCGAACTGGTGAACAAGCTCAAGAACGAAGCCAAGGTGATCTGATCATGACCATTCTCGTCATTGCCGAACACGACAACGCCCACCTCAAGGCGTCCACCCTCAACACCGTCGCCGCTGCTCAGAAGATCGGTGGCGAAATTCACGTTCTGGTCGCCGGTAGCGGTTGTGCCGCCGCTGCTCAGCAAGCTGCCGCCCTGCAGGGCGTGACCAAGGTCCGCCTGGCCGATGCTGCGCATTACCAGAATCAGACCGCCGAAAATCTGACCGCTCTGGTCATTGCCCAGGCTGCTGGCTGCAGCCACATCCTGGCTCCGGCCACCACTTTCGGCAAGAACTTGCTGCCGCGCGTCGCCGCGCTGCTTGACGTTGCCCAGATCTCGGAAATCACAGGCGTCGAGTCGGCCGATACCTTCGTCCGTCCGATCTACGCCGGCAATGCCCTGGCCACGGTGCAGAGCGCCGATGCGGTCAAGGTCATCACCGTCCGCACCACCGCCTTTGATCCCGTCGCCAGTGGCGCCAGCGCCGCCATCGACAATGTCGCCGCCGCCGCTGACACGGCGCAATGCACGCTGCTCGGCCGCGAGCTGACCAAGTCCGAGCGTCCTGAACTGGGGGCTGCCGGCATCATCGTTTCCGGCGGTCGCGGTCTGGGCAGCGGCGAGAACTATCATGCCTTGCTCGAACCGCTGGCCGACAAGCTCGGTGCCGCCCTTGGCGCTTCCCGTGCCGCCGTCGATGCCGGCTTCGTGCCGAACGATTACCAGGTCGGTCAGACCGGCAAGATCGTCGCTCCGCAGCTCTATATTGCCATCGGCATTTCCGGTGCCATCCAGCATCTGGCGGGCATGAAGGAGTCGAAGGTGATCGTCGCCATCAACAAGGATCCGGATGCGCCGATCTTCCAGGTTGCCGATTACGGCCTGGTTGGCGACTTGTTCGAGCTTGTGCCGCAAATGACAGCGGCGTTCGGCTGATACCATAAAGCCGGGAGCTGGTACTAGAATGACCAGGTGAATCTACCGGATACATTGCTGGGCGATGGGTGGTACTGGGCGGCGTGGCTGGCCTGGCTACTGTTTTTCGCCCACAGTATCTGGCGGGCACCGTGGTTGCGGTTGCGCGAATCGGCCTTGATGAACCTGTGGCTGGGCATGATCGTCCTGCTGGCCCTGATCTGGAGCATGAAGGCTGGGGTCAAACCGGGTCTCAGCATGCATCTCCTCGGGGCCACCGTATTCACGCTGAGTTTCGGTCCCCGGCTGGCCTTCATCGGCTTGTCTCTGGTCGCGGCGGCCGTGACTTTCAACAGCGATGGCGGCTGGTTGGCGTACGCCGCCAACACGCTGCTGACGGCCGGTGTCGGCGTCGGTATTAGTCAGCTGTTCTACCGTCTGCTGGACAAGGTTCTGCCACGGCATTTTTTTGTCTATATCTTTGTCAATGGTTTTTTCGGCGCCGCCGTGACCATCGTCGGCGTCGGCTTTGTCATCAGCACCTTGCTGGCGCTGGCGGGCGTATATGAATGGGATTACCTGTTCACCGAGTATTTTCCGTACTTTCTGCTGCTTGGATTCGCTGAGGCCTGGTTGTCAGGGATGGTGATGACGCTCTTCGTTGTCTACCGCCCCGGCTGGGTGGTGACTTTCGATGACGAACGCTATCTCGCCAATAAATAGCGGCTACAATTTGGCCAATTTGTTGTCATTGGGGCTGTTTCGTTGAATCTTCCGCTGCTGCGTTGCGTATCGTTGCTGGCTCTGCTAAGTGTGCCGCTTTCGTCAGCAGCGGTCGGTTTGGGGGAACTGCGCGGGCAAGCAGTGCTGGGTGAGCGGCTACGGGTCGAGGTCGACATCATCGGTGCCGATCGCCGCTATCCCGAAGCCTCATGTTTTCGCCTGATCAGGCCGGCCGGCAGCAATGACCTGCCGTGGTTACAGACGGCCTCGCTGGCAGTGCGCGGCGGCAAGCTGCCGGTGCTAGAAATCCGTTCCTCGGCCATCGTGCGCGATCCGGTCATGCAGATTGGTGTGCAGCTGGGTTGCGGCTATGAAATCTCTCGCGATTACGTGCTGCTCTCCATGCCGGCTGTTGAGCCAGGCGCTGCCTCGGCGGTGCCGTCAGTGGCGCCCGAAACATCGGCTCCATCCGTAGACGCGCCGCCCCGGCGTGCACTACGCCGGCCGGTGCCGGGCGATGGCGTTAGCGTGCCGCCGCGACTGGCGTCACGGCGTGCCAAGCCGCCGACGCCGGCTCCGCTGGATCGGCTGATGTTGTCCGGTGGCGGCGACGCCGCCGAGCAGATGCTGCAGATGGCTACCGAGCTGGGCTCCCTGCGGGGGGGCTTGACGGCGAGTGAGGCGCAGCGGGAGATTCTGCGCCTGGAATATCGCATGCTGATGGCGCTTGGTGAGCAAGCAGGCACCCAATTGGAGACGGCTGAAAAACTGCGCAACATGGAGGCAACGCTCGGTGAATTGCAGGCGCGCGCTGCAGATTTCGCCGGCCGTGTTGAGCAGGGCGCTGCGGCGCCGCCGGCGGCAAGCCCGGTACCGGCGGCGCCGGCGCCCGTCGCTGCAGCTAAAGCAGAACCGGGACTGATTTCCGAATGGCGCCTCTACGGCGTACTGATTGGTATCGCGCTGGGGCTTGCCGGCTGGTTGGGCTGGCGCAGTTATCAACAACGTCGCCAGCGTCATGGCGAGGGGGACTTTCCTCTGCTGTCCGCAGCTCCTCCCAGCGAGGACGGCCATGGCCGGGTAGCGGGGCCACAGGCGCACGGTGAGCTGGATATCAGTTTCGATTCCGCCGAGGACCACACTACCACGCAGGTGGATCTGGAGCTTGAGGGCGCCGGCGAAAATTCTGCCGGCAATCTGTTTCAGGCAGAAGTACCGCCGCCTGTGGTGCGCAATTCGGCCATCTCGATCACCGATGCAACCGTTGGCGAACATTTTGAAGCCAATCCGGTCATGGAACTGGCGGACATCATGCTCTCCTTCGGGCGGGTCAAGGGGGCGGCGCAAGCCCTGCGCGAATATATCGACAGCAATCCACAAGAGGCTCTGCAGCCGTGGATCCGGCTGATGGATGTCTATCGTATGGCCGGTATGCGCGAGGAATTCGAAGAAGTGGGCCGCAATCTCAATCAGCACTTCAATATCGAGGTCCAGCACTGGGAAACGGTGCGGGCTCCTGATGTGCCCACTGCCGAGTCGATAGAGGAAATGCCGCGGATCATGAGCATGATCAGCGAACTCTGGTGGACCGGCGACGTCGTCGGCTACCTTTATCAGCTTTTGCGTGATAACCGAGGCGGCAAGCGCGCTGGGTTCGCGCTGCCGCTCGTTGAGGAAATCCTTTTCCTCATCGAGCTCAAGGAAACTTCCAACCGCATCGAAAAGAAAGAAGAAATGTCATGAGTGAATACATTGCACCTTTGAAGGACATGCGATTTGTCATGCAGGAACTGGCCGGCCTGGAGCAGGTGGTGGCCTTGCCGGGTTGCGAGGAGGCGACGCCCGACGTGGTCGACGCCATTCTCGAGGAAGCGGCGAAATTTGCCGGTGCCGTGCTGTCGCCGCTGAACCGCGTCGGCGATACCAATGGCGCCAAGTGGAAAGACACCGTGGTGACCACGACGCCGGGTTTCAAAGAAGCCTATCGCCAGTTCGTCGACAACGGCTGGAACGGCCTCGGCTGTGACCCGGAATTTGGCGGCCAGGGCTTGCCGCGTCTGTTGTCGACGGCGGTCAGCGAAATGTGGAAGGCGGCCAACCACGCCTTCTCGCTGTGCCCGATGCTGACCCAGGGCGCTATCGAGGCGCTGATGATTGCCGGCACTGACGAGCAGAAGGCGGCCTACCTGCCGAACCTGGTCTCCGGTGAATGGACCGGTACCATGAACCTGACCGAGCCCTCGGCCGGTTCCGACCTGGCCGCCGTACGCAGCCGCGCCGAGCCGGTCGGCGATGGTACCTACAAAATCTTCGGCCAGAAGATCTTCATCACCTACGGCGAGCACGACATGACCGACAACATCGTGCATCTGGTGCTGGCGCGTATGCCGAATGCGCCGGAAGGGGTCAAGGGCATCTCGCTGTTCGTTGTGCCGAAATTCCTGTTGAAGGCCGACGGCACGCCGGGCGAACGCAACGATGTCTACTGTGTGTCGATCGAACACAAGCTCGGCATCCACGGCAGTCCGACCGCCGTGCTCGCCTTTGGCGACAACGGTGGTGCGATCGGCACGCTGATTGGCGAGGAGAACCGCGGTCTCGAATACATGTTCATCATGATGAACGCCGCCCGCTTCAATGTCGGCCTGGAAGGTCTCGGCGATGCCGAGCGCGCTTACCAGCGCGCCGCCGTCTATGCCAGGGAGCGGGTTCAGGGACCCGAACTCGGGGTCAAGGGCGGCCCCAAGGTGCCGATCATCAAGCACCCGGACGTGCGCCGCATGTTGATGTCGATGCGCTCGCGCATCGAGGCCATGCGCGCCCTGGCCTATGTCGTCGCTGCCGCCCAGGACAATGCCCATCACCACCCGGATGAAGCCGCTCGCAAGCAGGGACAGGCCTTCGCCGACCTGATGATTCCGGTGGTCAAGGGCTGGAGCACGGAAAGCGCCATCGACATCGCCTCGCTCGGCGTCCAGGTCCATGGTGGTATGGGCTTCATCGAGGAAACCGGCGCTGCCCAGCATCTGCGCGATGCCCGTATTACCGCCATTTATGAAGGCACCACGGCGATCCAGGCCAACGACCTGATCGGCCGCAAGATCGCCCGCGAGAAGGGCGTCACCATCAAGGCGGTGATTGCCGAGATGCGTGCCGCTGCGGCGCAGCTTGATGGCGACCTGGCCGCCATCGGTCGTCGCCAGTCCGCCGGCATCGACGCTCTGGACAAGGCGGTCGACTGGCTTGTCGAGAATTTCGCCACTCATGCCAAGGCCGCCCATGCTGGCGCCGTGCCTTTCCTTTACCTGCTCGGCATCGTCGCCGGTGGCTGGCAGATGGGTCGGTCGGCAGTGATTGCCCGGGCGAAGATCGCCGCTGGTGATAGTGATCCGTTCTGGCCGGCCAAGCTGGCGACGGCCCGCTTCTTCGCCGATCACTCCCTGACCCAGGCCGCCGGCCTGGCTGAATCGATCATCGCCGGCGCCGTCGGCACGTTGGCGATGGCTGACGACAGCTTCTGATTGATCCTCCCTGATTTACCCCGGAGCCCGCGATTGTTGTTATAATCGCGGGCTTTTCAACCTTGCCCTACCGCGATCGCATGGCGGAGGGTATATCCCAAAAGGAGCTTGCATGCGCCATTACGAAATCGTCTTTATCGTCCATCCGGACCAAAGCGAACAAGTGCCCGGCATGGTCGAGCGCTATCGCGCCATCGTTACCGCCAAGGGCGGTTCGATCCATCGTCTGGAAGACTGGGGCCGTCGTCAGCTGGCCTACCCGATCCAGAAGATCCACAAGGCTCACTACGTGCTGATGAATATCGAAGTCGACGGCGAAACGCTGAACGAACTCGAGCATTCGTTCAAGTTCAACGACGCCGTGCTGCGCCACCTGACCGTCAAGATGAAGGCTGCCGTGACGAATCCTTCGCCGATGATGAAGGAAGAGAAGTCCAAGTCCCTGATGGGTGGTGAAGTTGCTGCTGCGGCCCCGGTCGAACCGGCTGCTGCTGCCTAATCAAGCATATTTGTACGGGAAAGACGGCTGAACTGCATCGAACTCTCCGGTCTGCTGGTTGAACGCAAGGCATTGCGCTACACCCCGGCCGGCGTACCAGTCAGTGAAGGGCGCTTGCAACACAGCTCGACACAGACCGAAGGCGGTAAGCAGCGGCAGGTGGAAGTGGAAATTGCTGTTCTGGCCTTGGGCGAAAGCGCCCGCTGGCTGCAGGCAGCACCCCTAGGGGGAGCGGTCAGGATGACCGGATTTCTCGCCGCCCGCAGCTTGAAAAGCCGAACGCCCGTACTGCATGTGAATTCAATAGAATTTTTGGAAGGAAACGAAAATGGCTCGATTCTTCAAGAAGAAGGATGACGACAAGAAAAAGAAGCGTGGTGGCGGTCTCTTCAAGCGCCGCAAGTTCTGCCGCTTCACGGCTGAAAAGGTCGAACAGATCGACTACAAGGATGTGGATGTGCTGAAGGAATTCATCCAGGAAAACGCCAAGATCATGCCGGCTCGCCTGACCGGTACCAAGGCCGGCTATCAGCGTCAGCTGGGCACCGCCATCAAGCGCGCCCGCTTCCTGGCCCTGCTGCCTTTCACCGACAACCATCAATAATTTTCGAGGAGACGAAACATGCAAATCATTCTGCTCGAAAAGGTGGTTAACCTCGGTAATCTCGGCGAAGTCGTCAGGGTCAAGGATGGCTACGCCCGTAACTTCCTGATCCCGAAGCGCATGGCCAAGCGTGCCACGCCGGCTGCCATGGCCGAGTTCGAAGCGCGTCGTGCCGATCTGGAAAAGATCGCCGCTGAAAAGCTGGCTGCCGCTCAAGGCGTCGCCGACAAGATGGTCGGTGTCTCCGTCACCGTGGCCCGCAAGGCCGGTATGGACGGTCGTCTGTTCGGTTCCGTCGGTAATGCCGACATCGCCGACGCGCTGAAGGCTGCCGGTTTTGACGTCGACAAGTCGGCCATCCGCATGCCGGAAGGCCCGCTCAAGGCGATCGGCGAATTCCCGCTCGACGTTGCCCTGCACACCGACGTGCTGGCCAACATCACCGTGGTCGTCGCTGCCGAGTAATTCCGGCTCCGCTTCCCGCCAAAAGGCCTCGCAGATGCGGGGCCTTTTTACTTTAAACTTCCGCCCATGAACCAGCGCCCGCAGAAACCCCGAATCACCGATTCAACCCTGGACCACTTGCGCGTCCCGCCACATTCGATCGAAGCCGAGCAGTCCATTCTGGGTGGCTTGTTGCTCGACAATCAGGCCTGGGACCGGATGGGCGACCTGATCACCGAGGCGGATTTCTATCGTGACGAGCACCGGCGCATCTTCCGCCAGATCCGCAACCTGCTCGAACGGGCCAAGCCGGCCGACGTCGTCACCGTCGCCGAGGCGCTCGATGCGGCCGGTGAAGGCGAGCAGACGGGTGGCCTGGCCTATCTGGGCGAACTGGCGGCGAATACGCCGTCGGCGGCCAACATCAAGCGCTATGCCGAAATCGTCCGCGAGCGCTCGGTGCTGCGCCAACTGGTGGCGACCGCCGACGAGATCGCCTCCGATGCGCTCAATCCCCTCGGTCGCGATGCTGAAACCCTGCTCGACGAGGCCGAATCGAAGATCTTCAAGATTGCCGAAGCCGGTGCCGGGCATAACGAAGGCTTCGTCCATATCAATCCGCTGCTGACGCAGGTCGTCGAGCGAATCCAGGAACTGCACGACCGCGACAATCCCTCGGACATCACCGGCGTGCCGACCGGTTTCATCGATCTCGACCAGAAGACCTCCGGTTTCCAGCCGGGTGACCTGATCATCGTCGCTGGTCGTCCGTCAATGGGCAAGACGGCCTTTGCCTTGAACATTGCCGAAAATGTGGCCGTCGACTCCGGTCTGCCGGTCGGCGTCTTTTCGATGGAAATGGGCGGCGCCCAGCTGGCCACCCGGATGCTGGCTTCGATCGGCCGACTCAATTCGCAGAGCCTGCGTACTGGCCGGATGAACGACGACGAATGGTCAAAATTGTCGTTTGCCCTCGGCAAGCTGCACGAGGCACCGATCTACATCGACGAAACCGGCGGCCTCAGTCCGGCCAACCTGCGTGCCCGCGCCCGGCGTCTGGCGCGCCAGTATGGTGGCAAGCTCGGCCTGCTGGTCATTGACTACATCCAGCTGATGAGCGGCAACCGGCAGGGCGAGAACCGGGCGACGGAAGTCTCCGAAATCTCCCGCTCGATCAAGTCGCTGGCCAAGGAGCTGCAGGTGCCGATCGTCGCCCTGTCGCAGCTATCGCGAAAGGTCGAAGAGCGTACCGACAAGCGGCCGATGATGTCCGACTTGCGTGAGTCCGGCGCCATCGAGCAGGACGCCGACGT
>DDWF01000221.1:35577-43809 GCA_002345845.1 Betaproteobacteria bacterium UBA2293
TCATCATCGGCAAGCAGCGTAACGGCCCGACCGGCACCGTCCGCCTCGCCTTCCTCGGCGAATACACGCGCTTCGAGAATCTGGCGAGCGGCGGCTTCCAGGATGCCCGGGACTGACTGAAGATTTCAGAGTTCGACCCGACGGGCGCTGATGCTGTACTGGATGGCCGCCGGATCAGTGCCGTCGAGATCGCCACGCGGTGTTTCCAGGCGTGGCAGCAGCAGGAAGGGATGGGACGCAGTCTGGCCGTTCAGCTTGATGTCGATGCCGACGTTGAAGGCGATCCAGTTCATTTCCCAGACGCCAAACAGTACCCGTTTCAGCGACAGCAGCCGGCTGTCCTGGTCGGATAGGCCTTCGAGCGCAATGGCGCGGCGGACATCGCTTGGGTCGACCGGAATCCAGCCGTAGCCCGGAACGTAGAACTCGGCGCGGACGTGCTGGCCGCGCGTGGCATCCGTGCTGATCAGCCCGAGACTGCGGAACAGCCGTGACGAGCCGACCCGCTGGCCGAAAACGCAGCGCGCTGGAATGCCGATGGCCCGGCAGACGGCAACGAATAGTCCATTGATGTCGGCCGAGCGACCGCCGTATTGCCCGCTGATCAACTGGCGCATCACGTCACCGCTGCCGCAGCCGGGAAGGCTGGGATCGTAGATCGTATTGTCCACCACCCAGTCATACACGGCCTTGGCCTGGGCCACCGGATCCTTGATACGGCCGAGGATGCGCTCGCCCAGTTGGAATGCCAGGCCATCATTGGGGATCAGCCGGGAGGCCTGCAGGTTGCGGCGCAGGATGTCTTCACGCTCGGGGGCGACGGTCCGTCTGGTCACGTCGAAATGGCGGTCGGCTGTGGTCACCAGGGTTTTCAACTGCAATTTGCCGGTGGTGCCATCCGGCCATTCGCAGTGAAACAGCTCCAGTTCGCCATCAGGCTGACGACTGATACCGGCACGCAGAGGATTCCCTTCCCAGGAGTAGCTCAAGGTACGCTGGAAAAGGGTGTCCTGATTCAGTGGTAGCGGCAGCCACAGTTTGTTGGGGCCAAGCTTGCTGTTGAGGTTGACGTTGGTGATGACCTCAAAGGTATGCCACTCGGCCGGTGGCTCGGGCGCCTTGACCGGCGGCAGGCGGGAGGCCGAAGTGCCTTTCGGCGGTTCATCGATGACCGGATTGTCTGCCGTATGGACCGGCGAGCGCGTTGTGCTTGCCGGCTTGCGCACAGGTTTTGGCTTAGGCTTGCGCTTGACCGCTGGTTTCCTGGTGGTTGTCCTTTGCGGTGCCGCTTCAGCGCTTGGGGCTACCGTGACGAGGGCGGCAAGAGAGGCAAGAAAGGCGCGACGTTTCAAAAACTTCCTCCGGCAGAGACAGCCCGTGGCTGAAACGGAACTGAGTTCCAGTGCAGGCTCATGTCGGCGCAGCTGACGTGAAGCCGCAAAGCGGCGGCCGAAACTAAAAGGCCGTGTCACTGACACGGCCCCTTGAATTGATGCACAAAATTATAGCACTTCAGCCGCGTGATCAGCCAGGCGCGAGCGTTCGCCGCGCTGCAGCGTGATGTGTCCGGAGTGCGGCCAGCCCTTGAAGCGGTCGACGACGNNGCGTGTCGATCTGGGCGATGTTGCCGAGGCAGACCACCTTGGTGCCCGGGCCGGCGCGGGTGACCAGCGTCTTCATCTGCTTTGGCGTCAGGTTCTGCGCCTCGTCGATGATCAGGTACTTCTTCAGGAAAGTGCGGCCGCGCATGAAGTTCAGCGACTTGACCTTGATCTTCGAGCGAATGATGTCGTTGGTCGCGGCCTTGCCCCAGTCGCCGCCGTAGGGGCCGCTGTCGTCGGAGTGGGTGAGAACTTCGAGATTGTCTTCGAGGGCCCCCATCCACGGCGCCATCTTTTCCTCTTCACTGCCCGGCAGGAAGCCGATATCCTCGCCGACCGGCACGGTGACACGGGTCATGATGATTTCGGCGAATTGCTTGCTTTCCAGTGTCTGGGTCAGGCCAGCCGCCAGCGTCAGCAGCGTCTTGCCAGTGCCGGCCTGGCCGAGCAGGGTGACGAAGTCGATGTCCGGATTCATCAGCAGGTTCATGGCAAAATTCTGCTCGCGATTACGCGCGGTGATGCCCCAGATGGCATTTTTCGGATGCGTGTAGTCGATCAGCGTTTCCAGTACCGCCGTCTTGCCGGCTGTTTCCTTGACGATGGCGGCGAAGCCGTCGGCCTCCAGCCAGACGAACTCGTTGACCAGCAGTTGCGGACCAAGCGGACCGGTAACCTTGTAGTAGGTCTTCGATTCCTTCTTCCACGACTCCATGCCCTTGCTGTGCTTGTTCCAGAAGTCATCCGGCAAGGCACGGGTGCCGGAATAGAGGATGTCGGTATCCTCGAGCACCTTGTCGTTGAAATAGTCCTCGGCCAACAGGTTGAGGGCGCGCGACTTGATGCGCATGTTGATGTCTTTCGACACCAGGATGACCGGGCGTTTGGGGAATTTCTTCTGCAGGTGGATGACCACCGAGAGAATCTGGTTGTCTACCTTGGATGTCGGCAAGCCCTGCGGCAGTTCGGCGCTGATCGCCTCGGTCTGCAGGTAGAGGCGGCCGCTGGCCAGCTTGCTGGATGGGCCGTAGAGATCGATGCCCTCGTCGATATCGACGTCGTCGTGGGCCAGCATTTCATCGAGCGTGCGCGAGGCCTGGCGGGCGTTGCGGGCGATTTCCGACATGCCCTTCTTGTGGTTGTCGAGTTCTTCCAGGGTCATGATTGGCAGGAAGACGTCATGTTCCTCGAAGCGGTAAAGACAGCTGGGGTCGTGCATCAGCACGTTGGTATCAAGGACGAAAATCTTGGTGACGGCGGGCTTCTTGGCGGCGGCGGGCTTGCGCGGCATGAGGTGGGCCTTTGCGTGGGTTGGGGAAGGGTTACAGCGTTTTGATGAAATCGAGCACTTCCTGGACGTGGCCGGGGACCTTGACGCCGCGCCATTCTCGGCGGAGCACACCGGTGCGGTCGATGACGAAAGTGCTGCGCTCGATGCCGCGCACCTGCTTGCCGTACATGTTCTTCATTTTCATGACGCCGAACAGATTGCAGACGGCTTCGTCGGCATCGGAGCCGAGTTCGAAGGGGAAGGCCTGCTTGGCCTTGAAGTTCTCGTGCGATTTCAGGCTGTCGCGGGAAATGCCGAGGATCACTGTGCCGGCCGCCTGGAACTCGGCGTACAGGTCACGGAACTGCTGGCCTTCGGTGGTGCAGCCGGGCGTACTGTCTTTGGGGTAGAAGTAGATGATGACGATCTTGCCCGCCTGGGCGGCGAGGTTGAAGCTCTGGCCGCCGGTGGCCGGCAGCGTGAAGTCGGGAATTTTCGAGTCAAGCACGCGGCAACTCCTTGTTGTTGGATGCAAGGCATTGTCGGCAAATCCCGGCAGGGCGGTCAAGCCGTCATTTGCTAAACTTCCGGCCATGCGAAAAATATGCGCCTGTCTGCTCTTCGTCACTGTGCTGGCCGGTTGTGGCCAGTCCTGGAATGATCCGTACCCGGTGGCCGATGGCGGGCGCAACATTCTGTACACGGCGTTTACCGACCGCCCGAAGCACCTCGATCCGGCCCAGTCTTACACCGAGGACGAAGTCACTTTTACTGGTCAGATTTACGAACCGCCGCTCCAGTACCACTACTTGAAGCGCCCCTACCAATTGGTGCCGGCGACCGTCGAGGCCTTGCCGCATCCCCGCTATTTCGCGGCTGATGGGCGTGAGCTTCCGGATGATGCGCCGGCCGAGCGCATCGCTGAAAGCCGCTACGAACTGACCCTGAAGCCGGGCATCCGCTACCAGCCGCACCCGGCCTTTGCCGTCGATGCGCACGGTCAACCGTTGTATCTGGGCGATAGTGCCGCCGCCGGGCGACAGCGCATCGCCGATTTTGCGCAGACCGGAACGCGCGAGCTGACGGCCGACGACTACATCTACCAGCTCAAGCGGCTGGCGCATCCGCGCCTGCATTCACCGATCTACGGCATGATGGCCGAGAAGATCGTCGGCCTGAAGGAGCTCGGCGACAGCCTGCGTATCGCCGCCAAGGAGCTACCTGACGACGGCTGGATCGATCTCGACAACCATCCGCTGGCCGGCGTCGAGCGCATCGATGCGCGGACCTGGCGCATCCGTATCCGCGGCAAGTATCCGCAGTTCGCCTACTGGCTGGCGATGCCATTCTTCGCGCCGGTGCCGCGCGAGGTTGACCGCTTCTTCGCCCAGCCGGGGATGCGCGAGAAGAACCTGACGCTCGACTGGTGGCCGGTCGGCACCGGCCCTTACATGCTGACCGAGAACGATCCGAACCGGCGCATGGTGCTGACCCGCAATCCCAATTTCCGCGGCGAGACCTATCCCTGCGAAGGCGAAGCCGGTGATGCCGAGGCCGGGCTGCTGGCCGACTGCGGCAAGCCGCTGCCCTTCATCGAGCAGGCGGTATTTTCCCGGGAGAAGGAAGCGATTCCGTACTGGAACAAATTCCTGCAGGGCTATTTCGATGCTTCGGGTATTTCGTCCGACAGCTTTGACCAGGCGGTGCGCGTCAATGTCGGCGGCGATGTCGCGCTATCTGACGAGATGCGCGACAAGGGCATCGAACTGCTGACCTCGGTGCGCACCTCAACCTTCTACATGGGCTTCAACATGCAGGATGCGGTTGTCGGCGGGCTCGCCGAGCGTGCCGCCAAGCTGCGCCAGGCGGTGTCGATCGCGATCGATCAGGAGGAGTTCATCTCGATTTTCCAGAACGGCCGCGGCATCGCGGCGCAGGGGCCGATTCCGCCGGGTATCTTCGGCTACGAGGAAGGCGAGGCCGGGATCAATCGTGTCGTTTATGACTGGGTCGATGGCAAACCGGTGCGCAAGTCGGCCGAGGTGGCGCGGCGGCTGCTCGCCGAAGCCGGCTATCCGAATGGGCGCGATGCCAAGACCGGCGAACCGCTGGTGCTCAACCTTGACACCACCTCAGGCGGTATGGGTGACAAGTCGCGTCTCGACTGGCTGACCCGACAGTTCGCCAAGATCGACGTGCAGCTGGTCGTCCGCACGACGGATTTCAACCGGTTCCAGGACAAGCTGCGCAAAGGCGCCTTCCAGCTGTTCTACCTGGGCTGGAATGCCGACTATCCTGATCCGGAGAACTTCCTGTTTCTGCTCCACGGGCCGGAAGGCCGGCTGCAGGGCGGCGCCAATTCGGCCAATTACGACAACCCGGAATACGACCGCTTGTTCCTGCAAATGAAAAACATGGAAAACACGCCGGAACGCCTGAGCATCGTCCGCCAGATGAATGACATCCTGCGTCACGACGCCCCCTGGGTATTCGGGCTGCACCCCAAGAGCTACACGCTGACACATCGCTGGTTGAAGAACCGCAAGCCGAACGACGTCGGCAACAACATCCTCAAGTATCAGCGTATTGATGCCGACGACCGTACCGCAGCCCGCAGGGCCTGGAACAAGCCGGTGATCTGGCCGCTCGCCGTAGGCCTGCTGATCTTGCTGGCTGCCTTCGTGCCGGCCGTGATCGGCTACCGTCGCCGCGAGCGGCGGGCGGCGATGCGGTGAGGTTGCGCGCCCGCCAGCAGCAGCTTGATGCCTTGTTGCCGCATTTTCGGGCGCTCTGGCATCCGCAACCATTTCATGAAGCCCGGCCCCTTTGGTGCGCGCGCTGGCCGGCGCTGACTGCGGAATTGCTGGCGCTCGACGACGGTGCGGCTGCGGCGCTGAATGCCGACGGCCAGGCGGCACTGGCTGCCCTGGCGCGCTACCTGCCGGAGGTTGCGGCGCTGCAGCCAGTGCTCGAGCTTGAGCAACGACAGCCGCCGCCGGCGAGTGCTGATGGTGAGCGCTGGGCCTGGGAAATTCCCGGGCGCAAGCGGGGGCAGATCGAGGCCTTTGCCGCTGCGATCAGTGCCGACGGCCTACCAGTCCTCGACTGGTGCGGGGGTAAGGGGCATCTTGGCCGCCTGTTGGCCTGTCAATGGCAGGTGCCAGTACGGACGCTGGAGATCGATGCGACGCTGTGCATAGCTGGCGAACAGCTGGCCCAGCGTCTCGGGGTACGCCAGGAATTCTTCGTTGCCGACGCCCTTTCGACAGATCTGCAGGTTGCTGGCGGTCAGCATGCGGTTGCCCTGCACGCCTGCGGTGAATTGCACCGCAGGCTAATTCGCCTGGGGGCCGAGCAGGGCGTGGCGCGTTTCGACGTGGCGCCATGCTGCTACCACCTGCATCTTGGCGAAACCTACCGGCCCCTGGCCTCAGCATCGTCGCTGGTGCTGACTCACGATGACGTGCGTCTGGCCGTTACCGAAACAGTCACCGCCGGCGCCCGCGCAAGACGCCTGCGTGATCGGGCGATGGCCTTCAAGCTGGGGTTTGCTGACTGGCGACAGCATTTGAGCGGTGACGCCTACCGCAGTTTCAAGCCGGTGCCGGAATCCTGGATGCGTGGCAGCTTCGCTGATTTCATGGCGGAAATGTGTCGTCGTGAGGGCGTGGCACAACCGCTCGGGGGCGATCTCGAGCGCTTTGAACGGCGCGGTGCCGAGCGTCAACGAGAAGTTCTCCGGCTGTCGATTGTCCGTCATGCTTTTCGTCGGGCGCTGGAGGTCTGGCTGGCTGGTGACCTTGCCGTTTCGCTGGAAGAGCAGGGCTATGCCGCAGAGCTCGGTGTGTTCTGCGCCCGCGAACTGACGCCGCGCAACCTGCTTATTTCGGCGCGACGCGACTAGCCACGAAGGTGGCCAATTCGTTCGGGTGATCGATGATCAGATCGGCGCCCCAGCTGTCCAGCGGTCCGCTATCACCCAGGTAGCCGTAGGAAACGGCGACCGTCAGGCAACCGGCTGCCTTGCCGGCGACGATGTCGCGGCGGTCGTCGCCAATATAGAGGGTGCGCTCCGGCCGGCTGCCGAGCAGTGTGCAGGCATGCAATATGGGCATCGGCGAAGGCTTGGCTTCTGCTGTCGTGTCGCCGCTGACCACGCAAGGTGTACGGTGTGCCAGATTGAGCAGAGCGACCAACGGATCGGTGAAGCGTCGGCGTTTGTTGGTGACGATCCCCCAGCCAAGGCGCAACGCTTCCAGTCCGTCGAGCAGTTCGGGAATGCCGTCGAACAAACGGGTTTCCGCACACAGGTTCGCCTCGTAGAACTCGAGGAAGCGCTCGGCCAGGCGCGGGTAGTCGGCATCCTCGGGCGTGATGCCGAAACCGGCCCGGAGCAGCCCGCGGACACCCTCTGAGGTGTAGGGGCGCAGCGCGTTCAGGGGCTGCTCGTCGCGACCCTCCTCACGCAGCAAGCGGTTGGTTGCCCGCCCCAGATCGGGGGCCGTGTCGGCCAGCGTGCCATCGAGATCGAAGAGGACTGCCTCAAACATGGAGGGGCGTCCCGCCTTCAGCCGATGCGGCGCGTGTGCATCAGGTAATTGACGCTGGTGTCGTGGCCGAGCGAGTAATGCTGGGTCAGCGGGTTGTAGCTCATGCCGATCAGTTCCTGCGGTTCGAGCGCAGCCATCTTCGCCCAGCGCGCCAGTTCCGATGGTTTGATGAAACGGGCATAGTCGTGCGTGCCGCGCGGTAGCAGGCGGAGAATGTATTCGGCGCCGATGACCGCAAACAGGTAGGACTTCGGACTGCGGTTCAGGGTCGAGAAAAAGACCTGGCCACCGGGCTTGACCAAGCGGGCGCAGGCAGCGATGACGCTGGAGGGATTGGGCACGTGCTCCAGCATTTCCAGGCAGGTCACGGCATCGAAGGCAGCAGGCATTTCCTCGGCCAGCGCCTCGACGGCGACCTTGCGGTAATCGACTTTCTGGCCGCTTTCCAGCAAATGCAGACGAGCCACGCCCAATGGCTTCTCCGACAGGTCAATGCCGGTGACGATGGCGCCACGAGTGGCCATGCCTTCGGAGAGCAAACCACCGCCGCAACCGACGTCGAGCACGCGCTTGCCGGCCAGGCCGACAATGCCGTCAATCCAGTCGATACGCAGCGGATTGATGTCGTGCAGCGGCTTGAATTCGCTGTTCGGATCCCACCAGCGATGGGCGAGATCGCCAAATTTTTCCAGTTCGACAGGGTCGGCGTTAAGCATGATCGTTTCGCAGGAGTGGAAAAAGAAAAAGCCCTGCCGAAGCAGGGCTTTGCATTGTAGCAGCGGCGACTTACTTGGTGCCGATGACTTCGATG
>DDWF01000013.1 GCA_002345845.1 Betaproteobacteria bacterium UBA2293
TGCGTGTCGATTACCACGCGCTGATCGGCGTCGGCGTCCTGACCGCCGGTGCCACCGGCGTCGTCGCCTGGCTCGCCGACCGGCCGTTCCTGACCAGCGCCTTCGGCCATTTCGACCTGCCGTTGATCGGCGAGTTCGAGCTGGCCTCGGCCATGGCTTTCGACATCGGCGTCTTCCTCACCGTCATCGGCGCCACCATGCTGGCCCTCGCCAGCCTGTCGCGCATCGGCCGCTGGGCCGACAACCAGACCGTTCCCGAGCGACCGATGGACCATAACATCAGCCGCCGGCCGGCCAAGGAGCACTGAGATGGAATTCCTCGTCGCCAGCGCCATCGGCGTCATGGCCGCCGCCGGCATCTACCTGATGCTGCGCGCCCGCACCTATCCGGTCGTCCTCGGCCTGGCACTGCTCACCTACGCCACCAACACCTTCCTGTTCGTCTCCGGCCGCTTGACCGTCAATGCGCCGCCGGTCATCCGCGACGGCATCACCACCTACACCGACCCGCTGCCGCAGGCCCTGGTGCTGACGGCCATCGTCATTTCCTTCGGCATGACGGCAGTGATCGTCGTCCTCGGTTTGCGCAGCTATCTGGAAAGCGACACCGACCAGGTCGATGGCAAGCCGGATGAGATTCACAACGAGAATCTCGAATCGGTACCGACAGCCGCCGAGCGGAAGGCCGATCAATGAGCCACTGGATCATCTTCCCCATCCTGCTGCCGGCCCTGATGGCGCCGATCCTGCTGATGGGCGCCCGCTTCGATCTGGTGCTGGCGCGCATCTTCTCGCTCGCCACCTGCGTCGCCCTGCTCGGCGTCGCCATCCGCCTGTTCCTGGCGGCCAGCGACGGTGCCGTACTGACCTACGATCTGGGCAACTGGCCGGCGCCCTTCGGCATCATCCTCGTCCTCGACCGCCTGTCGGCGCTGATGCTCGTGCTCACCGCGGTCCTGGCGCTGCTCGTCCTGCTCTTCGCCATTGACGGCGACGACACCCGCGGCCGCCACTTCCACGCCCTCTACCAATTCCAGCTGATGGGCATCAACGGTGCCTTCCTGACCGGCGACTTCTTCAACCTGTTCGTCTTCTTCGAAGTGCTGCTGATCGCCTCCTACGGCCTGATGGTGCATGGCGGCGGCCCGGCCCGGCTGAAAGCCGGCGTCCAGTACGTCTTCATCAACCTGGTCGGTTCCTCGCTGTTCCTGATTGCCGTGGCCATGATCTATTCGGTGACCGGCACGCTGAACATGGCCGATCTGGCCCGCCAGGTGCCGCAGGTCACGGCGGCCGACCAGGCCCTGCTGCAGGCCGGCAGCCTGCTCCTGCTGCTGGTCTTCTGCATCAAGGCAGCGTTGGTGCCGGTACATTTCTGGCTGCCCGCCACCTATGCCAAGGCGCCGGCCGCCGTCGCCGCCCTCTTCGCCATCATGACCAAGGTCGGCGCCTACTGCATCATCCGCCTCTACATCCTCGCCTTCGGTGCCGATGCCGGCGACGCTGCCTGGCTGGCCGCCCCCTGGCTGCTGCCGGCGGCGCTATTCACCCTGATCCTCGGCGCCATCGGTGTCCTCGCTGCCCGCTACCTCGGCCAGCTGGCAGCCTTTGCCGTGATCGGCTCAATGGGTGTGCTGCTGTCGACTGTCGCCCTGTTCACCCCGGCCAGCCTGTCGGCGGCGCTCTACTACCTGATCCACTCGACCATCGCCGGCGCCACGCTATTCCTCATCGCCGACCTCGTCGCCAACCGCCGCCCCGGCCACGCCGACGCGCTTTCCGTCGCCCCGCGCTTCTCGCAGCTGGCCCTGCTCGGCGGCCTGTTCTTCTTCGCTGCCATCGCCATGAGCGGCATGCCGCCGCTCTCCGGTTTCATCGGCAAGCTGCTGATCCTCGATGCGGCACGCAGCCACCCGACCGCCATCGGCTTCTGGGCAATGATCCTCGGCACCTCACTGCTGGTCATCGTTGGCTTCGGCCGCGCCGGCAGCACGCTGTTCTGGAAGAGCACCGGCGAGGCGGGTGCCTTTCCCGAACAACCGCGCCGCAACACCCTCGGTTACGTCTCGATCGGCGCCCTGCTTACCTGCTTGGTACTGCTCACCTTTTTCGCCGGGCCGCTGACCCGTTACCTCGACGCCACCGCCCTCCAGGTCTACGACACCAGCCGTTATGCCGACGCCGTGCTGCTGCCGCTGCCGCAGTTCATCGATGGAGCCGAACCGCCATGACCGCCCACCACCACTCGCCCGAAGAACTGACGCTGTTCCAGCGCTGGGTACCGCATCCGCTGCTGACCGTCACCCTGACCCTGATCTGGCTGCTGCTGGCCAACGGCTTCAGCATCGGCGGCCTACTCGTCGGACTCGCCCTCGGTCTCAGCATTCCGCGCATCACCGCCAGCTTCTGGCCCGACCGGCCGCACATCCAGAACTACGGCAAGGCATTCGCCTATGTCCTGCTGGTCCTCTACGACGTCGTCGTCGCCAACGTCCAGGTCGCCCTGATCATCCTCTTCCGCCCGCTGAAGAGCCTCAACACCTGCTGGGTCTGCGTGCCGCTCGACCTGACCAATCCGGAAGCAATCACCGTCTTCGCCGGCACCATCACGATGACACCAGGCACGGTCAGCTGCGACCTCTCGGCCGACGGCCGCGCCCTGCTCGTCCATTGCCTCGACGCCGCCGATCCGGAAGCCGCCGTGCGCGACATGAAAACGCGCTACGAGGCCCGCCTGAAGGAGATTTTCCCGTGATCGAAGCCGCCATTTACTATGCCTACGGCGCGCTCTGCCTGGCCCTGATCTTCAACCTCTGGCGCCTGTTCGCCGGCCCCTCGATCATCGACCGCATCCTTGCTGTCGACACCATGGTCATCAACGTCATCGCCCTGATCATCATCTACGGCATCCACCAATCGACCCCGCTGTACTTCGAAGCCGCCCTGCTCTTCGCCATGTTCGGCTTCGTCTCCACCGTCGCCTACTGCAAATTCCTGCGTCGCGGCGACGTCATCGAATAAGGAAAACCGGCATGGACAATATCGGTGAAATCCTCGTCAGCGCGCTCCTCGTCATCGGCGCCACCTTCGCCCTGGTTGGCTCCTACGGCCTGGTGCGTCTGCCGGAAATGATGACCCGCCTGCACGCCCCGACCAAGGCCACCACCCTCGGTGTCGGCGGCGCGCTGCTCGCCTCGATGTGCCATTTCCTGTTTTTTTCAGGCACCCTCTCCATCCACGAGCTGCTGATTTCCTTCTTCCTGTTCCTGACCGCGCCGATCACCGCCCACTTCATGACCAAGGCCTACCTGCACACCCGGCCGGATATCGGCGAACACCTGCCGAAACCGGAAGGCGGCGACTGGAGCACGTACGAAACGCCAAGCGGCGACGTCCGGCCGCGCACCTGAAAACACACGCGAAGCCGACGCCCTCGCTGTAAGGCAGCATCTCGGGAATTAACCCGCGGCCGCCCGCTACCGTCATTCGCCGTTGCGCTGATCCAGCACCAGGTCTGGAAGATGGCAGACACGCAGATAGCTTGGCCACTGGGTACTTCCCGGCTTGAGCGAAAGTACATGCGAAGGATTGAAAGCTTCCGCTATCAGCCAACTGCGGACGGTAGCCAACCCTCGGGCGCAGTTATCCATACGACCGCTGCACTTCCGAAACTGTCGGAAAATCAATTCCCCCTTATCGACAATTGCGGTCGCCGTTCAATTCGCGGCCAACAGAAGTCGGAAAGGGGTCGGATGGTTGCCGCTCAGGTGAATTGGCTTAACTAATCGTCGGCCTACTCAGGAAACCCCCGTTCGCGCCCTTCTTTATTGGCGGCATAAAGGGCTTATCGCCGGTTCTTGAGGTGCCAAGAAAATTATCAATGCCTGTCGCCTGCGTAGGCCGTAATGTAGGCATAGCAGAGTTGCGGATCATCGGCGAGATCGGCGAAGCGGAATTTGCGCTTTTGCCAGGCGGAGAAGTCGGGGTAGTTACTGTTTTCGGTATAGCCGGGATTGCCCAGCAGCATGCCCCAGTCGTTGAAAATGCGCTGGAGCAGCGGGCCTTCCGCGACGATGCGAAAGTCCTCGTGCCGGTTGTCGGCGCGAATGCTGTCGCGCAGAGCATGCAGGACCTGCTGCTTGCCTTCGAGCAACTGCATGAATTCGCCGTCCTGATGGATCAGACAACCAGAGACGCCGTTCTGCCGGTTGTGGTTCTGGATGGGTTGCAGCATTTCGAGCAGTGCGTCTTGCGTCATCGGCTGTTTACAGCGGCTGACGTAGATCAGGAAGTACAGCGGTGCGCTGGTTTCACCGGCGAGTTCGCCGCGTTCGCGCTCGAAGGTTTCGCAGAAGACCTCTTTCTCCAGCGGGCGGTGAAAGTAGTAGCCCTGGATCAGGTCGCAGCCGTAGGTACATAGTTCGCGCTGCTGGAGGCCCGTTTCGACACCCTCGGCGACCAGTTTCAGACCGAGCGAACGGCCGATTCCGATGACTGCACGGATGATGGTCCGGCTTTCCTCGCTTTTCTCGATACCGTCGACGAAAGCGCGGTCGATTTTCAAGACATTGACCGGCAGCCGGGTCAGTTGTGCCAGCGATGAATAACCGGTGCCAAAGTCGTCGACCGCAACACGCAGGCCCAGGTCGGCCAGTCGGCGCAGGATGCGCAGATTGGTCTCGACATCAGCCATCAGCGAGGTCTCAGTAATTTCGAGCAGCAACCGGGCCGGATCGGCCCCGGTTTCCTGCAAGATGGTGCTGATTTCCTCGACCAGGCTGGCTTCGTTCAACTGGCGCGCCGAAACATTGACCGAGACATAAGGTGCTTCCTCGCCCCAGCGCTGCCGCCATTCGGCCTCCGCCCGGCAGGCTTCGCGGAAGACCCACAGGCCGATCGATACGATAGCGCCGGTCAGCTCGGCAATCGGTATGAAGACGGCTGGAGAGATGTCACCGCCGACCGGCTTCCAGCGCAGCAGCAGTTCGGCGCCGGTGATACGTCCGGTTTCGGCGGTGACGATGGGCTGAAAGCGCGTTGAAAACTCCTGACGCTCGATGGCCAGCCGCAATCCGTTGGTAATCGCCAGGCGCTGCTGCGCCTGCTCCTGCAGGCTGTCGCTAAAGAACTGCCAGCCATCGCGGCCGCATTCCTTGACGGCATACATCGCGGTATCGGCGTAGCGCAGCAGGTCGTCGGCCGAATGGGTGCTGCCATTGCCAATGGCGACGCCAATACTGGCGGTGACGAACAGATCGATGCCTTGAAAAACGACGACTTGGCGAAGCACATCGTTGATCCGTGCGGCCAGCACCGACATACCGATCGGCTGCTCAACCTGTTCGCAAAGGATGACGAATTCGTCTCCGGCCAGGCGGGCCACTGTGTCTCCGGGGCGTACCTGTTCGATCAGCCGGCTGGCAACGGCTTTCAGCAATTCATCGCCGGCTTCATGGCCCTGCGTATCGTTGATCAGTTTGAAGCCATCGAGATCGACAAAGAGCAGCGCCACGTTCATGCCGCTGCGTCGTGAGCGCTGTAGGGCGTGGGTGAGGCGCTCGCGGATCAGGGCACGGTTAGGCAAGCCGGTCAGCGTGTCGTGCGTGGCACGGCGGGTCAGTTCCTCCTCGGCCCGTTTGCGCTCAGTGATGTCGCGCATGGTGACGACCAGCAACCAGTTGTCACCGTCGCGGAACTTGGCGATTGAAGCTTCGAGCGGGAAGAAGCTGCCATCCTTGCGGTAGCCCATCACCTCGGTTCGGCCGCTCATCCGCCGTTCGCTCTCTTCGCCATTGACGAAGGCCTGGAGCATTTCGGCGTGACGCTGGCGGAAATGCGGCGGCAGCAGCAGGTGGATCGACATGCCCAGCAGTTCCTGTTCCCGGTAGCCGAACAGGGCCTGGGTGCTGCGGTTTGATTCGGTGATGACACCGTGGGCATCGGTGGCGATGATCGCCATGTCGGCAATGGACAGGATGTGCTGTGCGTTGTCGATGCGCAGGCGGGCGGCGCCTATTTCAGCCGCCAGTCGCGCGGCAACGGCGGGCGAGGCCGGCGATTCGTGGAGGCGGGCAGCCTGCTTCTGCGCCCGGTAGCGTTCCGGGATTTGCGGCGGAATGCGGCCGAAATCCTGCACGATATCGAAACTGCCATCGGCTTTGCAGCAGGCCAGGTAGCTGTTGACGCTGGCGTGATGCGTTTCGGCATCCATCTCGACGACGCCCTGCGGGCCGGTGACTCGAACGCGCTCAAGGGCATCGACCAGCGCTTCGCTGGCGACGCTGCCGGCCGCTTCGGCGGCGCGGGCGAAGGCATGAACACAGAGGTAGGTGCCTTCGCCAAAATTGGTCAGAACACCGTTGCCGCGTGGCCAGATGCCGGTGACACCAGGCTGGCTGGCGAGTTGTTGCAGGTACTGGCGGTTTGCTGCCGTCTCCAGCGACATGAAATAGGTATTGCTCGAGTACAGGCCTTCGCGCACCGCTGGCGGCAACTGGCTGGCCAACATTTCATCGTAATGGCCCATGACCACGGCCATCCGTTGCTTCAGGCCCCGTTCGGCAAATTGGGTGAGCAGGGTCAACTGGTCGAGGCCGGCAAAATACGGCACGAAGACATCGGCACCCGAGCGGGCGACCTGTTCCAGCAACTGATGGATTTCCGCCGCGCTTGCGCCGATGGGCAGGTATTCCTCGCCGGCTACATGTCCGTCGACACGCTGGAGCGCACGCTTGGCGGCGTCGATGGACCCGCGCGGCCATTCGTAGTTGTTGCCGGCAAAGAACATCTTCAGGCCATAGCGGCGGGCCATGAACGGAATCATCTTGTCGATCTGCTGGTTGGGCAAGGCGGCAAAATGGAAAAAATAACGGCTGCTGATGCTGCCTTCGTAAAATGAGAAATTGAGCAGTGGAACCTGTCGTGGCTCAGCGACTTGAACGGTGACGGCGATACGCGAATTGGACATCAGATTGCCGATGATGGCGACGCAGTGATGTTCGTCGACCAGCCTTGTGGCGGCCGGGACAGCAGTGTCCGGCAGGCTGCCATCGTCCTCGATGATCAGTTTGATCGGCCGACCAAGGACGCCACCACGTTTATTGATTTCGGCACAGGCGATACGAGCGGCGCTAACGATTTCCGGCCCGTAAAGGCCGACCAGCCCGGTCAGTGGAGGCATCAGGCCCAAACGAATCGGTTCAATCAAAAGGGGCTCCCACGGACTGTAAGAATTTACGATTCTACCGGCTACCGCAGATGTCCCGATGAGTTTGTAGTTTGCGTATGTACACGAATTTGTATTGTTCGATTGGGTATCTATTCATAAAGCCTGTGCCTCTCCGAGTAAGCAGGAAAGTGAAGGCGCGTCCAGGCGATTACCGCCGTCCCGAAACCAGAATGCAGCGACTAGCCAGTTCAATGGCATGAAAATGCAAAATGGCGCAGATGAAACCTGCGCCATTTTTTTGCCGGAACCCGGGCTGAGAAAGGGTTTTTCTACAGCGTCAACGTCAGCAACCTGCGCAACACTAGTCATTCACCTGAGGCAGATCCAATGTTCGCATTGGCCAAGTTGCTCCCAGCCAGCCACCGCTTTGTGCGACTGCTTCACTCAGCAATCAGCCTCTGGCCCCCCCGAAATAATGATGTCTCTTGTGGGCACATAGTTGCTGTTCATAGCCAAAAAAAATGGCGGCCACCTGGCCGCCATTTTTGCCTGAGCAAGGCTCGCTCAGTGCTTGCTGTGATCCATCGGCATCGGTGCCGCTACCGGGCGCACCACCTTGGCGTCGACCTGCTTGCTGCTGCCGTCCTCGAAAGTGAGGGTGATCGGCACCACGTCGCCTTCCTTCATCGGTGCCTTGAGGTCGATCAGCATGACGTGCAGGCTGCCCGGCTTGAGCACGGCTTCGCCGCCGGCCTTGATCGGGATGTCGGGTACCGGGCGCATCTTCATGACGCCGCCCTCGTTGAGGTGGGTGTGCAGTTCGGTGACTTTCGATACCGGGTTGGCCGCCTTGACCACCTTGACGTCGGCGGCGCCAGCGTTGCGGATGACCATGAAGGCGCCGGTTGCCGGGGCATTCGGCGGCGCCAGGCGGACGTAGGGTTCATGCACGGTGACCTGGTCGGCGGAACCGGCCAGGGCGCCAGCGGACAGCATCAGGGCGGAAGCGAGCAGCGACAGCTTTTTCATCATGGTTCTCTCTTTCATGGCTGGTTCAATACATTGCGAATCTCGGCCACCACCTGCTCCGGCGGCGCCCCGTGCGGCAGCTTGCCGAGCAGGCGACCGTCGCGGCCGATGACATAGGTTTCCGAGCTGTGGTCGACGACGTAGCCATCGCCGGCCGTCTCCACTTTCTGTTCGGCGTAGAAGACGCCGTAGCGGCGGCTGACGTCGGCGACTTCTTCCGCCGTGCCGGTGATGCCGACGATGGCCGGATGGAAGAACTCGACGTATTCCTTGAGCCGGGCCGGCGTATCGCGCTTCGGGTCAACTGAAATGAAGATCACGGCAACCTGCGCCAGCTCCTCGGCGCTCAGCTGATTCAGGCCGGTGGCCGTGGCTGCCAGCGAGGTTGGGCAAATGTCGGGACAGAAGGTGTAGCCGAAATAGACCAGCACGGCCTTGCCGCGGTAGTCGGCCAGGGCGACCGGACCACTCGCCGAGGTCAGGGTGAAATCGCCGCCGGCCGGCAGGATGGCGGCTGGCAAGGGACGTTCCGGCAGCTCCGGCTCCCAGAACAGGCCGAGCCCGGTAACCAGGGCGACGAGCAGGACGACGACGGCAAGCAGAAGGCGTTCGGACATCTCAGGAATGGCTCCCGGTAACAAAGCGGAAAGGGATGGCGACGCGCTGGCTGCCGGTTTCGATCAGTACCGTCGCCTGCCACTCCATCTGGCCGGTGATGCAGACCGGCAGCGTGACCTCGGCAGCATGCAGGCCGTTGCCGCGGTGTTTGAAGTGCGGCCGGTTGTAGCCCATGTTCATGTCCACCCCGGCGAAATCGATTTCTACCCGTGACGGAGCAAAGCCCTGGGTCGTCACCCGCACCTCGAAGGGCTTGACCAGCGGGATCGGCAAGGTGCCCATGAGCAGTTCGACGCTGCCGCCATCAGGCAGTTCAACGCTGCATGGACCGCGTTGCAGATTGCAGGCCGGGTCCGATTTGACCACCACATCTGCCTTCGGCAGCAGCATGGGAGATAGCTTGTAGCCGACGACAACGACCAGGGCGATGAGCAGGATGCCAATCGCGTCAATCAGGATTTTCTTGTTCAACAGGGGCTTTCAGGCAACTCGACAGTAGATTCGACATTCTCCGCGATGAATGCCCGTTGGAATTAGCAGACATCAATTTTTTCACAGACCGTGCGGAATACAGTGTGCGACAAATTGCCGCAGGGGCAGGAAACGCCTGCGTCGATGGGGGGTAGAACGTAGGAGTTCTTGTTTTTTCGGGAGATATCAAATGAATAGATTTGCAGTCAAATCCACCGTGCTGGCGATCGCCGCCGGCATCGGGCTTGGCGCTG
>DDWF01000164.1 GCA_002345845.1 Betaproteobacteria bacterium UBA2293
GGTGGCGCCGAGCAGCTTCATGCGATAGACGTTGGCCGCCTGACGCTTGACGTCCTCGCTACCCATATAGACAACGCATTCCATGCCGTAACGGGCGGCAACGGTCGCCGTAGCGACGCCGTGCTGGCCAGCGCCGGTTTCGGCGATGACGCGCGGCTTGCCCATGCGCCGGGCGAGCATGGCCTGGCCGATGCAGTTGTTCACCTTGTGGGCGCCGGTATGGTTCAGGTCTTCGCGCTTCAGGTAGATCTGCGCGCCGCCAAGCATTTCCGACCAGCGCCTGGCGTGGTAAATCGGCGACGGCCGGCCGACGAAATGCTTGAGCTCGTATTCGTACTCGGCGCGAAAAGCAGGATCGGCCTGGGCCGCCGCATAGGCCGCCTTCAGCTCGTCGAGCGCGCCGAACAGCGTTTCGGCGACGAATACGCCACCGTAGGGACCGAAATGGCCCTTGGCGTCGGGGAAGTTATATTGACTCATCGGCTTTCCGTACTGCCGCCACGAAGGCAGCGATTTTTTGGTGATCCTTGATGCCCTTGCTCGCCTCGACACCGGAAGAAACGTCGACCGCCACCGGCCGCACGCGTTCGATGGCGTCGCCGACGTTGGCTGGCGTCAGGCCGCCGGAGAGTATCAGGTAGCCTGGCAGATCCGGCGGAATCAGCGTCCAGTCGAAGACATGGCCACCGCCGCCGTAGCCGTCCACGAAGGCATCCAGCAACAAGCCCCGGGCATCAGGAAACGAGCGCGCGAATTCTACCAGATCGAGTCCCGGCCTCACCCGCGCTGCGCGCAGCCACGGTCTTGAAAACTGGCGGCAAAACGCCGCGTTCTCGTCACCATGAAACTGCAGCAGGTTGAGCGGCACGACGGCGCAAGTTTCCCGCACGACCTCCGGCGCCTCATTGACGAACAGGCCGACGACGTCGACGAAGGCTGGAATCCGCTGCGCCAGTTCCGCCGCCCGTTGTGGCGCGATGTAGCGCGGGCTGGGCGGATAGAAGACAAAGCCGATGGCGTCGGCACCGGCGGCGACGGCAGCATCGACGTCCTCCTCGCGCGTCAGGCCGCAGATCTTGATGCGGGTTTTCATGTCAGCAATCCATCGAGAACATCGTCGGCCGGATCGGGCAGGCCCCAATGCGGCTCGTAGAGCGGGCCGCGGAAGTACAGGCCATCGGGCGAAAAGGTCGGCGCGGCGAGCCGACGATCTTTCATTTGCAACAACTCATCCACCCAGCCAGACGCCTGCGCCCCCTTGCCGATGTAGACCAGCGTCCCGACCAGATTGCGCACCATGTGGTGGAGAAAGGCGGAGGCGGCGAAATCGAAGACGAACATCGCGCCACACTGCCGTACCGAGGCATGGCTCATCAGCTTGATCGGCGATTTGGCCTGGCATTCGGCGGCGCGGAAGGCGGAAAAGTCGTGCTCACCCGGCAACCGGGCGCAGGCATCCTGCATCGCCGTCAGATCAAGCGGCAGATGGAACCAGCCCACCCTGCCCTGCCACAAGCCCGGACGCTGCGGCCGGTTGAGCAGCAGATAGCGATAGCGCCGGCCATGCGCGCTGAAACGGGCATGGAACTCGTCGCCGACCGGCTGCGCCCAGCGCACCGCAACACCGGCCGGCAGATGCGAATTGACGCCACGCACCCAGGCGCTCAGCGGCCGTTCGACGGGCGCATCGAAATGCACCACCTGCTGCGTGGCATGCACGCCGGCATCGGTTCGTCCAGCACACAAGGTGCCGACACGCTGGCCGGCGATGGCTCCCAGCGCCGTTTCCAGCGCATCCTGCACGGTACCGCCACCCGCCTGGCTCTGCCAGCCACGGAAGGCGGTGCCGCAATACTCCACGCCAAGGGCCACCCTCATGTGACGAGTACTCCGAGCAGGACGACGGCGACCAAACCGGCCAGCAGCGAATCGCGCCCGGCCCAGCGCGGCAGGGTGAGATGCAGGAGGTCGGGACCGTTGGCCTGCTCCATCTGGCGCCCGAGCATGTTTCGCCAGGCGCCCTTCTGCTGAGGCTTCTGCAGATTGTCGAGCACCAGTGACAGGCGGACAACCAGGCGTTCGGTATCGAGGCCAAAGGCGCGACAAGGGCGCAGCAGCCCCCACAGGGCGCTGACCAGCCCGTCCCGACCGAGGCAATGGAACAACCAGGCCAGACAGCCGAGCATGACGATCAGCCGCAGTGCATGCAGGTTGGCGTCGGCGATACCTTCGTAGGTTGGCGCCCAGGAGAAATCCTCAAACGCTTCGCCCGGTACGTTGTAAGCCAGGATCAGCCAGAGCGTCAGCAGCAGCCAGCGGGCGCGTCGGACGTAGCCCCACCACGGGCGCAAAATACCGCCCCCGAATACCAGCACACCAGCGGCCAACAGCAGGACGCCACCGTAGCCGAGGGCCTGCAGCGCCAGCACGGCAGCCAGCCAGATGATCAGGGCACAGGAAGGATGCAAATCGGACTCCCAAAATGCACATGGCCCCTCACGGGGCCATGTGCCGTTCGCAAGCCGCGATTCTACTCGCCTATGCGGGCAAGTATCGCCTGCGCCTGGTCGACGAGATCGGCCGAGCCTTCGCCAAGCACTTCCTGCAACAACTCACGCGCGCCCTCGAGATCACCCATTTCCTCGTAGGCCTTGGCCAGGTCGAGCTTGGTGTTGACCTCTTCCCACTGTGCATCGTGTTCGGCAGGTTGATCAAACTCCGGCAGAGTAGCTTCTTCCGCTACTTTTTCGCTTGCCGGCTCGGCCCCGAGGTCAAGGTTGATCGAACCGATATCGAAATCTGACGGGTTCATCGGCTGGCCAAGGAACACCGAATCGGTCAGATTTACATCGAATTCGAGATCGGTCTCTGTCGCCGTCGCGAACGGCGCCGGCACCAACTCCTGATCGCCAGCGGGCTGATTGTCGAAACTCAAAGGCTCAGCTGCAACTTCCTGAACGAACTCGGCAGGGGGTGCATTGACCAGGGTATCCGTGTCGACGCTTTCATCTGAAGCGAGAGGATTGACCACCGTTGCCGTCGCTTCCTGGTCAATATCCAGAGCAAAATCGACCATCGGCTCGATCGGTGCCGGCACCTCCAGCGGCGGCTCCGTTTGGCGCTCTTCACCGACAAAAGTACTGGCAGCAGCCTCCATGTGCAGATCGATGTCATCATCGCCCGGCACCGGCATGAGCAACGTTCCCTCAGGCGAAAAATCATGTCCGCCGCCTTCGTCATCCGCCAGCGGCGTCGTATCCGGAACGGTGACATCGGTACCAAGTTCGACATCCTGCGCACTTTCCTCGTGCAACCGCAGATCGCCCACAGTTGTCGCGGCTGCGCTGGGTGGCACATCCCCGGAAATATCGAAATCGAGAGCATCGCTGGCCATTGCCAGTGTGTCCTCATCGTTCGTCGGGAAGGCGCTGTCAGTCACCGGCGGCAAATCTGCCTCGGCAGCCTCCGGGGCGGAAACCCCGAGATCGAAATCCAGACTGCCCAGTTCAGCCTCAGCCACATCAGCCTGCGCAACGTCATCTGGCGCCGCGGGCGCTTCCGGCTCACCAAGGACCAGGGTATCGTTCTCGAACTCATCCACCAGGGCGGAATCCTCGGCCTGATTCTGTTCTTCTGCCGGCTCGGCGGCAGCAATCTGGGCCAGCGCACCAGATGCCATGGCCAATGTCGCCTTGCCGACATCGCTCGGCGAAACGACCATGGTCGCATCAGAATCGAATGCAGGTGCCTTCACGGCAACGCCAGAGTAAAGAGGATTTTGCGGGTCCAGTCCAACCCCCAGGGCGGCAACCTTTTCCCAATCGGAGCCGACTCCGCCAGTCTGTGAGTAAAGCTCGCTGGCCAGGGTTTCAAATTGCTTCAGACTGCGCCGGTTGGCGTAAATCTCCAGCAACTTGGCATGAATGGCAGTACGTTGCGGATCCTTCTGCAAGGCTTCGAGCAAAATTTCCTCGGCCTGCGTGTCGCGCCCATAGGCCATATAAACATCGGCCTCCGCCACCGGATCGACTTCGTCGGTATCAATGGTTCCCGGTCCGGTCTGGCTGAAGTCACCCGTCTGTGGCGGCGTATTGCCGGTATCGACACTCTGGCCACCGGTCATGCGGAAAACGGAATTTGGCCCAAGACTGGAGGGACCGGGAGCTGTCGTGGTTTCCAGGGAGCCGACATCGCTGCGACGACGGCGATAAATGAAATACCCGGCTAGCAGCGCAAGAATACCCACACCACCGGCCAGCGGCAGCGGATCACCAAAGATGGCGTCAAGCAGACCTGACTCCGGCTCCAGTTCAGGCGGAGGAGCCGGGGGGGGCGGCGTGGAAGCTACCGGCTGCGGCGGTTCCGGGGCTTTCGGCGGCTCGACCGCCGGTGCTGCCTCGGCTGGCTTGGCGACAGGTGCCTCTTCGGCTTTCGGTGCCTCGGGAGCAACGGCTGCCACCACCGGTGGCGGCGGTTCGACCGGCTTTGCCGCTTCTTCCACCTTGGCCGGCTCAACTGGTTTGGCGGCCGACTTGCTCGCCGCCTGCTGCTGCAACTCGGCGAGTTGCAGGTTCTTCAATTCAACCAACTTCTGCAGTTCGGCGACATTCTTTTCAAGCATCGCCAGACGGTCCTGCGCTTCCTTCAGCGCCTTGTCACGGGCTATGCGGTCGGCCTCAGCCTCGGCGCTGCCACGGCCGCCAGCGCCACCCGGAGCGGCCACGTCGGTACGTGCAACCTTGACCTGATCCTTGGCCTGTTCCGCCGGCGCCAGCTTTTCCTCGACGCGAGCAGTAATCTGACCGGAACTCGTCTGGCTGCCAGCCCCATCCGGCACCGGTGCGGCCGCGGTGGCGGCTGCCAGCTTCTGCCGATAGGAATTCCAATCCGAGGCCTGGGCTAGGAAAACACGCTTCGCTTCGCCTTCAGGAATGCTGGCGACGGTTTCCTGATCGGGAAGCCCGAGGATCGCCCCGGCCTTCAGACGATTCATGTTGTTGCCAACGAAAGCGTCCGGGTTCTTGCGGAAAATACCGACCAACATCTGCTCGAGCGAGACGCCGTCATGCTGGGTCTCGGCGGCAATCTTGCGCAGATTGTCGCCGGCGCGGACAACACGCGTCTCGCCGGCAGCCGGACGGACCGCCGGTTCGCTCCGGGGTGCCGGCGCACTGCGCATTACCGGCGCTGGCTGCGCACCGCCGCCAGGCACGGTTTCGACGATGCGGGCATCGACGACAGCGCGGGTGGCCTGCTTGACGGCAACTTCCGGCGGATCGAGCAGGAACGTGTATTCGCGGACCAGTCGCCCGGCAGGCCAGTTCAACTCGACGAGGAAGTCAAGAAATGGCTCATTGACCGGCTTGCCCGAGGTGATCTTTACCACCGTCTGACCGCCGGCCCGTTTCTCGACGGCAAAACGCAGATCGAGAAGAACAGTGGCGTAATCCACCCCGGCCTGACGGAAGACTTCCTGGGGCGCCAAGCGCGCCGTCATTCCCGCCAGTTCGTCGCGGTTGGCGGAAACCTCGAGCTCTGCTCGCAAGGGCTGCCCGAGTCCGGAAAGGACGGTTATCTTTCCCAGACCCGCCGCATTGGCAAGCCATGGGGCCAGAGTCAGACAAGACGCAACCGCCAGAGCAGCCGCGCGCTTCTTGAATTTGGAGCAATTCGTTTCGTTCACAGCGAAACCCTGAGCGTCGATTTTGGGACTTTCAAATTAACATCATGGACTTAGCAATGCAAGCTAAACCTGCTTCTCATACCTGGCTTTTTGCATATTCCCAACAAATAAAAAACCGGGGTAGAAACCCCGGTTTTTGACGATTCTGGCATATCGCTCAGGCATCGAGCAGGATACGCAGCATCCGGCGCAGCGGCTCGGCGGCGCCCCACAGCAACTGGTCACCGCAAGTGAAAGCAGCCAGGTATTCCGGCCCCATGGCCATCTTGTGCAGACGACCAACCGGCACGGTCAGCGTGCCGGTGACGGCCGCCGGCGTCAGTTCGCGCTCGGAGATCTCGCGATCATTCGGCACCACCTTGGCCCACGGGTTGGCCTTGGCCAGCATGTCGCTGATTTCGTCGATCGGCACGTCCTTCTTCAGCTTGATGGTCAGCGCCTGGCTGTGGCAGCGCATGGCGCCGATACGGACGCACAGCCCGTCGATCGGAATCGAACCGGCGGAACGGAAAGCCGGGCGGCCGAGGATTTTGTTGCACTCGGCGCCACCCTTCCACTCTTCCTTGGACTGGCCATTTTCGTAGGGCACGTCAATCCACGGGATCAGCGAACCGGCCAGCGGCGTATTGCGGAAGTTCTTCTTCGGGAAGGCATCCGAACGGATGGTCTCGGCCACCTTGCGATCGATGTCGAGAATGGCCGAAGCCGGATCTGCCAGCAGGTCGGCCACGGACGAATGGATGGCCCCCATTTGCGCGATCAGTTCGCGCATGTTCTGTGCACCGGCGCCGGAAGCAGCCTGGTAGGTCATCGACGTTGCCCATTCGATCAGGTCGTTCTGGAACAGGCCACCGAGGCCCATCAGCATCAGCGAAACGGTGCAGTTGCCGCCGATCCAGTTCTTGCCACCCTTGGTCAGCGCGTCCTTGATCACAGGCATGTTGACCGGGTCGAGAATGATCACGGCGTCGTCGGCCATGCGCAGCGCCGAGGCGGCATCGATCCAGTGACCGTTCCAGCCGGCAGCACGCAGCTTGGTGAAGACCTCCTTGGTGTAGTCGCCACCCTGGCAGGTGATGATGA
>DDWF01000302.1 GCA_002345845.1 Betaproteobacteria bacterium UBA2293
AACGGCTTGATGATGGCGGTAACGAATTTCATGGTTGTTCCCCTATACGGTTAAAACTTGTTTTCCCCCGCCAGCACCGGCCGGAACACCGGCGGGGGATTTTCAGACTGATGACTTAGAAGGACTTGCTGAAGGACAGGACGCCGGTAGCACGACCGGCATCCTTGCCGCTGAAGCAGTAGGCTTCACCCTTCGAGCAGCTGCCATCGGCCGTGGTGTCGGTGTAGGTCAGAGCAACGACGCCGAAACCGACATCCTTGGTGACGCCGAGCTTCCAGTCGGTGTAGTTGGCATCGCTGTAGTTCTTGATGTGCTGACGACCGACGTGGGCGACGATGCCCCAACCGCCATCCAGAGGAATATTGGCAGTCAGATCCAGGTAGCCGCTACCGCGGTTCTTGCCGTTGCCACCATCCTGGTCACCCCAGGCAAAGATGTAGTCGGAAACGACGGAGTTGTACTTCAGGGTCAGGAACTTCCAGCCGATGGCACCATAAACTTCCAGGGTATCCGGCGTCGGGCCGGCGATGTTGTTGCCGGTGTAGTAATACTTGAGGACGCCGACGTCATAGGAAAAATCCTCGGCGAAAGTGCCGCGATAGCCGCCGTAGAGGTCCCATTCCATGCTGGTGTTTTCCTTGGTGCCGACCCAGTTCACATTGGAGGCCCAGGTACCGACATAGAAGCCGCTGGCGTGGCTGTAATCGAAGCCACCCTGAATGGTCGGCTCGTGGGCGGTCTGGCTGATGCCGCGGAAGATGTAATCGGTCGCCAGCGTGACGTTGGCCGACAGGGTGTGCGGGCTGGCCGGCTCTTCGGCGATGGCCGGAGCGGCAAAGGCGCCAACGAGGGCAAGGGCGATCAGGGACTTCTTCATGGTTTCTCTCCTGTAGAACGATTCAAAAACAAAAATAAAATGTGTAGCTCAGCAATAGCAGAACGCGTGCCAGATCAATTTATTGCTTTAAATCAAATACTTTTCAGCAACAGTCAAACTCGCGCACCAAGTCAACGCACCAATGCAGTGCAGTTACACACCGTCACGCACCAGTGACGAGCGAGGCCGAAAATCTGAGGAAATACCGTTGTGCTACACTCGACGCCCCACGGAGGAACACCATGCTCGACCCTAAATTTCTGGAAGAAATCGGCGCCAAGATGAGCGCCCTGTTGGCCAACTCACCGGTCAAGGACATCGAGAAGAACACCAAGGCGCTGGTCAGCGGCGCCTTCGCCAAGCTTGATCTGGTAACCCGCGAGGAGTTCGATGTTCAGGCTCAGGTCCTGGCCCGCACCCGCGACAAGTTGAAGGATCTCGAAGCCCGCGTCGAGGCGCTGGAAAAGGCGCGCAGCGGGCAGTAAGCCACCATGGCCCTGGCCATCGCTCACAGCCGCGGGCTGGATGGCCTGAACGCGCCACCGGTCACGGTCGAGGTCCATCTGGCCAGCGGCTTGCCCAGCTTCACGCTGGTCGGCCTGCCCGACACTGAAGTCAAGGAAGCCCGCGACCGGGTACGGGCGGCAATCGTCAATTCCGGCTTCGAATTTCCCAGCAAACGCATCACCGTCAATCTGGCACCGGCCGACCTGCCCAAGGAATCCGGGCGCTTCGATCTGCCGATCGCCCTCGGCATCCTCGCCGCCAGCGGCCAGGTTCCGGGTAAGCCGCTGGCTGACTACGAGTTCGCCGGTGAACTGTCCTTGTCTGGCGACCTGCGTCCGGTGCGCGGCGCGCTGGCCATGGCCCTGCAGACCGCCGGCAATGGCAAGCCCTTCGTCCTGCCCGCGCTGAGCGCCGGCGAAGCGGCGCTTACCGGGGCCGGGGAGATCCTCTCCGCCAACTCCTTGTTAGCTGTCTGCGCCCATCTGAGCGGCCGCGAAGCGCTGGCGCCCGCCGTTGCCACTACCGGCGAGTCTGCGGCGCCGCTTCCCGATCTTGCCGACGTACGCGGCCAGGCACAGGCCAAGCGGGCACTGGAAATTGCCGCTGCCGGCAATCATTCGCTGCTGATGTGCTAGTCTTGGAGACCCCACTCCTGAGGCTCTTATGCCCGCCACTCCCAAGGCTTACTCGTATCTCCGCTTCTCAACGCCAGAGCAGGCCAAGGGGGATTCCAGACGCCGCCAGTCCTCACTTGCTACAGACTACGCAGCCCGGCACGGTCTGGTCCTCGCTGATGACTCCGAGTATCAAGACCTTGGCGTCTCGGCCTTCCGCGGCAAGAACCTTCAGACAGGCGCCCTAGGTGAGTTCCTTGAAGCTGTCCGCGCCGGAGCTATCCCGGCTGGCTCATTCCTCCTCGTAGAATCATTGGACCGCATCTCGCGGGATGCATTTCGATTGGCCGTCCGCGCCCTTGAAGACATCTGTGAGGCCGGCGTGGTGGTGGTCACCCTGAATGATGGAGCAAGATACGACGCTTCCCGGCTGAACGATGTAGGGAGTTTCTTTATGGCCGTCCTCGGTTTCATCCGCGCCAACGAGGAGAGTGTCACCAAGTCAAAGCGGCTCTCGGCTGCATGGGAAAACAAGCGGGCCAAGGCAGCAGAGGGCTTTCCGCAGAGCCGCATGTGTCCAGCGTGGTTGCTCCTGAAGGATGACCGCTCAGCTTATGAGGTGATTGAAGAGAAGGCAGCGGTGGTCCGGCGTATCTTCGAGGAATTGAGTAGCGGCATCAGCCCTCACACTATCGTTTACAAGCTCAATACCGAGGGAGTGCCGACCTTCAGCAAGCGGGGCAGCACGAAGAACATTTGGTATCGTTCCTTCATCTTGAAGCTGCTCGAATCGCAGACGGTCATTGGCACCTACCAGCCCGCCCGCATCAGCCACGAAGGGGGCAAGCGCCACCGCATCCTGTTGGACCCTATCCCGAATTATTACCCTGCTGTGGTTTCTGAGGAGGCATTCAACAGGGCTACTCTGGTTGCTGCATCGAAGTCGGTAGCTCGGGGCCGCCACGCCTCCAAGCCCCTGCGTAATGCCTTCTCTGGGCTCGCTCGGTGCTCCCGCTGCGGGGGGCTCATGGTCAGAGTCTATAAGGGCAAGGCTCCAAAGGGTGGTGAATATCTGGTGTGCTCCCGAGCTAGAGCCGGCGCTGGCTGCTCCTACGAAGCCCTCCGCTACATCAAGGTAGAGGACACCTTTACCGCTGCGCTGCCCGGACTCCTTGCAGACCTCCCCAGCGGGAATGATGACCACATCCGGGCCAAGCTGGATAACAATGAAACGGCCTCCCTCGCGCTCAGCGACATGCTCGAGAATGTCATGACGGCAATCGAAGCCGCGCCCACATCTCGCGCCTTGTCTGACCGCCTCGCCAAGTTGGAGGCGGCATCTTCCGAACTGAAAGAAGAGGAAGCAGACTTACTCGCCCAGCTTGCCGCCGCATCCTCTCTGGTACTGGAGAAGCGCGTGGAGAACGCCTTGGCATGCCTAGCCACCATGGACGAAGACCGCCGCCCCCTGAATGCCGCACTTCGTGGCCTGCTGTCCTCGGTGGTCTTCGACTACGATGCCGGAGTACTCTGCTGCGAGTGGATCAAGGGTGGTTCCACTGAACTTCTCTTCAGATTCCCCCGCGAGGCGTCTCAATAATATTGGTACTTTCAATGGCCCCCGCCGCGCTTGGCCTTCCGGTAATCCCAAGGCGGCACGGGGGCAGCATCTGCCCACAACCCTACACGCTTCGCTCTGGCTGCATCCTCAGCAGCGGCATAAAGCTTCCTGTCCTCGGGTGATTGCTCCCCCTCGTACTTCTTGTAATGCCAAGCCATGCCATGGCGGACCTGTTCTAGATTGATGTCCCGCCCCCGCTTGTCGATGAGCTTGCCAATGACGCGCCCGTAGCGGTCCTTCTTGGTCCATTCAATGACCAACTCTTTGTCAAAGGCAAGGTCGCTCAGCGCCTCCTTCGAGCGTTGCCCGTAGGGCTGCTTCTTCTCGGGAGCATCAATGCCAGCAACTCGAATCTTGTGCTGAGTCTTGGAGGCATCCAATAGCGTGATGGTGTCGCCATCTGTGACCCCCACGACATGCCCCGTCAGAGTGTCCGCGTGGGCAGCAAGGGCCACAACCGCTAGGGCTAACGTCAGCGCCACTACTCGTTGTTTCATTGGCGCTTACCTCTCAGCCCGGAAGTTGCCATCCTCGGGCGTGCTGGTGCTCGGTGCCGAAGCGCGTCACTGCTGACTTCAGCGAAAAAATAGGGGATCAGGGACAAGATCAACTCACTTCTGGATAGCATGCACACATGCATTAACCGACTGATTTAACAATAAAAATACGGACATACGGGCTGTTCACAGGTCACAAAAATGGGTACAGTGCGTATTCTTTCAATGACGCACAGGAACAGTCAATCATGACCCTCGACATCTTCAACGCCACCAGCCGGACCACTGCCGGTGCCCTTCTCGACATCCTCAAGCGGGCCTTCTCTCGGGGCTTCAACGTTGTGGCCTACATGCATCATGACCCCATCGCCACCCGTCATGCTCGGACCACTGCCGGGGCCATTGAAGGGGAACTGTACGCGGATGGTAGCGGCCTTGAAGTTGCCATCCTTGGGCGCGTGCTGGTGCTCGGCGCAGAGGCTCGCCACCGCTGACCCCGGCAAAAAAATAGGGGAGCAGGGACGCACGCCGGAAACACAGGGGGTGCAAATTGCACCGTCTAGAGATGCACCCCGAAGACGCCCACAGGTTCAAACTGTAGCGACTCTTCGGGGGTTGCCGTCAAAAGTCCGGGTTGGTTTCCTCTAACGGTTCGACCAGCCCCCGGTCATCATCCCAGTGCTCCCGCAGGGAGTCAGGAAGGCGACTATCGTAAATCCAAAGGGCACGGGCAAGGACTTCATGCTTCTGTTGGCCTTGCTTGCCGAGAGCCTTGAGGAGTTGATTGGCCATCTCCTGCGCTTGTTCATCAAGCCAAGCCTCCCGGTCGATTTCCTGCACCTCGGGACTTTCTCCCGCTGCCCTCATTCGGGCATCATTCCACGACATGCCGGCCACCTCCTCGGCAGACAATCCCATCTTCTCGATCAACTTCTTGCGGGCTGCCCGCATCGCCCCCAGAAAACCGTCAGACATTCCAGAGGCCAGCCGTACCCGCTCCTTTGAAAGCTGGGTGCATGTCGTCAGCTTCCACGCGGTCGCCTTCTTCTCTGCATTGGTCATGGGCAGCTTCTCTCCTGAATTCAGCTTGCCAGCGTAGCCCATAGCTTCGTCCAAGGTGCCCCGGTAGGGCGTCACAGGGATGGCACCCTTCCAGCCCGCAAAGCGATACGCCGCCAAGCGGTGATGCCCGTCAATGGCCGCCCAAGCATCACCCACCCACGACACCATGACTGGGTCCAGGGGGTGGCCGCCTTTCGGAGTCCTGGCCAGTTCTCTAACGTGTGCCTTCGATGCTGGCCCCGCCGGCCCTCTGGGCTGGAATACATCGGGAAACTCCCGGATGCTCTCAAGGGGTAAGGTGCCGGGTGCCTCGCTGGGGGCGGGGCTTCCTTCAGCGATAGCCCGCTCAAGTTCTCGCTTGGTTTCCAGTGTTGCCATGTTCTTCACTCTCTACAGTTGATTGCTGATGCTCGGCCAAGATGCGGGCCAGAACCTGATTATTGTTCAAACGTTCGCCGGTACGCCGTTCGATGTCCCGCTGGAAATCCTTCAGGTAGTCAAAAGCCGAGACCGGGAAGGCAACCTGCCGGAAGACAAGCTGCTCGCTGCTGTTGGGATGGATCATTGATCTGCTTTCATGAATAGGGTTGTCCTGCTGGGGCTGCTACTGGTCGGCCTTGCTGATGCCTTGGCTGGCTAACTGGTCAGCCCGTTCATTACCCGCCTCGCCCGAATGGCCACGCACCCAGACCCACACCACCTGATGCACAGCAGCCAGTTCATCAAGGCGCTGCCACATCTCGGCATTCAGTACCGGCGTCTTGTCTGACTTCCTCCAGCCTCGGGCCTTCCAGTCGCTCAGGTACTTGGTCATCCCATCTACGACATATCGGGAATCCGTCATCAGGCGCACAGGCAGGGGCCGCTTCAGGGCCTCCAAGCCCTTGATGGCTGCGGTAAGTTCCATCTGGTTGTTCGTGGTCCAGAACACTCCGCCGCACAGCTCCTTGCTGCTGCCGTTGCGAGAGATGACAGCCCCCCACCCACCGGGGCCGGGATTCCCTTTACATGCTCCATCCGTGTAGATGGTTACTGGTTCATCGGTGATCATGTTCATCTTCTACTTTCTCCAAAGTTATCCAAAGGCGCTGATTCCCACCGAAGTGGAAACAACACCTGAAATCAAGAAGCAAGCGCCCAATCTGGCGCGCCCATTTCTATAGGTAGTGGTTACCCCTCGGAGACTCCGGAGAACATTGCAGCACAAGCGGCTGTGGCTGATCTGCACCACTCCGCGCAGCGATGCCCGTTTAAGCACGTTTCATGCTCATTGGCACAAACCCCTTGCCGCACCATCAGAAGCCTGCCACGGGGCCGCTCTGCACGTCCTGAAGGGTGTTCTACTGGCCGCGAAGGCAGCCAAGAAGATGGCCACAAATAGCGGTCATTCTGGGTGTCCCGGCTGGACGTTCCGAGGGTGACAGCAGTATTCGATCAGGTATGATGGAAAGATGGCGCGCGTAACTTGGACGTACATGCTGCGGATTCCGCGGCGAACTCAAACCCGGTTCCCAATGGATCGGCTAGGGGAATACATTCGCCAGTTTGCAGAGCTCTTGGGGGCTGACAATTCGCCCACTTTCAAAGGCATCAAGAATGCCAGCATCGGGATACGCGCCGCAGTTCCTGACGCCCGCGCCAACAATTCTTATGCACGGCTCGTCGAGGCAAGGAGTAACCCAAAAAGCCGCGCTGCGAAGGTGCTTCATGGCATCCAGGACATGCTCGGGCACGATGGAATCCCCGAGGCCGAGCTACTAGATGCGACAGAAAAGGTTATTTACCTGTTCAAGGGAAGCCTTGAGAATGGCGATCAAGTTTCTCGAATTCATCAGCACGGCTCGGTAGATGGCGTTGTCACGGGTCTTGTGGGTGCAGACGACACAATGCATCTCCATCTGCGAGATACCTTCGACAGGGACTTGCGGCTTGTACTTCGTAACGAAACATTGGCAAGAGACTTGTTGATTCTCTTCCGCCGCGGTTCTGTTCGCTTAACTCTTCACGGCCAATGGGTCAGGACTAACGCGGGGTGGATTCCGGAATCCGGCAAATGCACTGTTACAAGTTTTGAGGTTCTAGAAGACACCCCGATTGGGGATGTTTTCAATGCCTTTGCTGCCGTCCCGGGCAATGGATGGTTAGAGCTAAATGATCCGCAGGCTGTTTGGGCGGACTTGCGGGGGGCGCGGTGAGCAACCAAGGGTTTCCAAAGTGTCTTCTAATTGATGCCAATTTTCTGGTGGCTTACGTCCATCCGGAAACATCAGACGATGACAAGGCGCGCATTGCGCATCTGTTCTCATTGGCTGAGAAATCAAAATCTCGCATCATCATCCCGATGCCCGCCGCAGCCGAATATCTTGTAGGCGCGGACATGGCTGCCGTTGAGAGCTTTAATCGCTTGGAGCGCAAGAGCTTTGTTTTCGTTGCTCCGTTTGACAGGGCCTCTGCCTTCGAGTGCGCACTGCTGGATCGTGCAGCTATAGGTGGAGGGGACAAGAAAGACGGCAGTATATCTCCGTGGCAGAAGGTAAAAATCGACAGGCAGATAGTCGCAATAGGAAAAGCAAACGGCGCTACATTGCTAATTTCTGGGGATGAAGGCGTCAGGAATAACGCCCTTCGCGTTGGGATGGCTGCCAAGAAAATTCAAGACCTAGAACTGCCTGAGAGCGCCAAACAGGCCAAACTAGAATTAGTGGTCTCTACAGAATAATCAGCTTCGCCGCCGGAGAACGTTAGACCTTCATGAGGCGCTGAAGAGTCGATAGGGCAATGCCCAGCTCCGCAGCCGTCACACGCCAGCTCTTCCCGGATGCCATCAGCTCCGCAGCCCGCCCCCGCATCTGTTCATCGTTGGACTTCACGGGCCGCCCCAGCTTCACACCGTCCGCCTTCAACTGTGCTAGCTTGGCCTTGGTGCGCTCCCCGATGATCTGCCGTTCAAACTGGCTGATGGCCGCCAGCATGTTCAAGGTGAGCTGTGATTGTGCGGAGCTATCCAGCCGCCCCAGCCCGAGCACATCAAGCATGACGCCCTTGCCCGTGAGTTCCTGAACAGTGCTGACCACGTCAAGGACATCTCTGCCCAGCCTGTCCAGCTTGGCGACCACCACAACATCACCCGCCCTCAGGCGATCATGCAGCCGTGCGAACTGTTCCCGCTGAAGGGCTGGCACCTTGCCCGATACCCCATGCTCAACATACACGCGGTCATCATCGATGACATGGCCCGCCTCCCTGACCTGCCGAAGCTGCTGCTCCGTGGTTTGGTCCGTGGTGGAAACGCGAAGGTAAGCGAAGGTGGCCATGATGGACTTCCGAGGGGATTTAAACGGGGTCAATCATATCGGTACAGTACTCGCCAGTCAATGCCGTATTTATCGGTACGCTCTGCCTGTACCCGAATCCATACCGATAAACGAAGGTTAAACGGTACGGCCGGCCGCTCGTTTCCCCTCACTCCGCCCCTTGACCCAACCCCTCGAACACCCCGGCGTCTCCCATGAGCTCCAGAATGGAGACTATCAACAGGGTGGCGCATGTAACGATAGTCACTTCGTCCGTCTCCAGCCGGTGCCTTGCTGACCCCGGATGCTCAGGTTCGGGGAGGATGACCGTACTTAGTCGCTCATACGCTGCCCCGACCATCGCACACAGAAACATGATGATGATGTAGCTAACGACTACACCTGCGAGCACGCCAAAGACACCACCAGCCGCCCACGGGCGATGCCCCGGCCACCTCGCCACAAAGCAGGCAAACGCTGTGACAACCAGCAGGGAAGACCTCTTGGTGTCTGTTGAAAGGTTCATGATCCGCCATTCAAAGGGGATGCATTCTACCGGCATCTTCAGGGGGCCCACGGGGGTAACTCGCAGGGCCCCAGAAGAGGTAAGACCCCCGCCAAATATCCGCCAGTTTTCCCCGTGGGGTATGCTTTCGAGATGCTAATTATTATCTGGGGTCTTCACGCCCTGTCCTTGCTGATGATCGGCCCACCCGGTGCCGGCAAGTCGATGCTGGCCGCCCGCCTGCCCGGCCTGATGCCAGAACTGGATATGCTCGAGGCCCGGGCTTCCGCCGCCGTACTGTCGCTGGTCGGCCAGTTCCGCCCGGAAAGTTTCGGCCGCCGCCCCTATCGCCAACCGCACCATACCGCCTCACCGGCAGCCATGGTCGGCGGCGGCAACCCGCCGCGACCGGGAGAGATCAGCCTGGCCCACCAGGGCATCCTGTTCCTCGACGAGTTGCCGGAATTCGACCGCAAGGTGCTGGAGACCCTGCGTGAGCCGCTGGAAACCGGCCGTATCCATATTGCCCGAGCCGCCCGTCAGGCCGAATTTCCGGCCGAGTTCCAGTTGGTCGCGGCAATGAATCCTTGTCCCTGTGGCCACCACGGCGCCCCTTCGGGCAAATGCCGATGCACTCCAGACCTGATCGCCCGTTATCGCGGCAAGCTGTCCGGCCCTTTCCTCGACCGTCTCGACATGCTGATCGAAGTGCCCGGCCTGCCGGCCGAGGCGCTGCTCGGCAAGGCAGAGGGCGAACCCTCTGCTGACGTCAGGGTCCGCGTCATCGCCGCCCGCGCCCGCCAGCAGGCTCGCCAGAAAAAACCCAACGCCCGTCTGACGACGGCCGAAGTCGATGCCTGCTGCACCCCGGACGAGGCCGGCAGCCGCCTGCTCAAACAGGCCGGCACCAGTCTCGACCTGTCGGCGCGGGCCTGGCACCGCATTCTGCGCGTCGCCCGCACCATCGCCGATCTGGCGGCCAGCGAGACGGTAACGGCTGCACATGTCGCCGAGGCCATCCAGTACCGGCGCCTCGCCGGTGGCTGAGCGGCCCGCCAGCACCCGCGGCATCGCTCTGCTGCTGGCTTCATTGTCGGCACTCGGGCCGTTCTCCATCGACACCTATCTGCCGTCCTTCCCGGATATCGCCGCCAGCCTCGACGCCAGCCAGTTGCAGGTGCAGCAGACACTATCCGTCTATCTGTTCTCCTTTGCCGTGATGACCCTGTGGCACGGGGCGATTGCCGACCGCTTCGGTCGCCGCCGGGTGATCCTCGCCGCCCTCGCCCTCTTCGGCCTGGCTTCCGTCGGCTGCACCCTGGCCAGCAGCATCGAGCAGCTATGGTTCTGGCGGGCGATGCAGGGCGTCACCGCCGGTGCCGGTATCGTCATCAGCCGCGCCATCGTCCGCGACCTGTTCGATGGTGCCGACGCGCAGCGCCTGATGTCGCAGATGACCATGATGTTTGCCCTGGCCCCGGCCGTCGCCCCGGTCATCGGCGGCTGGCTGCAAACCCTGTTCGGCTGGCGTATGGTCTTTGCTTTCCTGGTGTTGATGACCTGCCTGCTGGCGCTTGCCTGCTGGAAACTGCTGCCGGAAACCCTGCCGCCGGAGAAACGACAGTCACTGCGCCCCGGCTACCTTGGCCGCAGCTACTGGCGGGNNGGCGGGTGCTGACGGCGCCCGCCTTTCTCTTCGCCTGCGCCGCGCTGTCGCTGAATTTTGCCGGTTTCTTCATCTATGTGCTGTCGGCACCGGTCTTCCTGATGCAGCACCTCAGCCTGCCGGAAACCTCCTTCCTCTGGCTGTTCGGCCCGGCAATGGGCGGCCTGCTGTGCGGCTCGTGGCTGTCCGGCCGACTGGCGGGAAAACTCTCACTGAGCCGCAGCATCGCCCTCGGTTACGCCGTCATGATCACCGCGGCAAGCCTCAATATCGGCCTCAATCTGGCTTTGCCACCCGGCCTGCCATGGAGCGTGCTGCCGCTGTTCGTGTACACCACCGGCATGTCGCTGGCCATGCCCTGCCTGACCATCCTCGCTCTTGATCCTTATCCGGAACAGCGCGGGCTCGCCGCTTCCTGCCAGACCTTCCTGCAATCCACCGTCAACGGTCTGGCGGCGGCGCTGATCGCACCGGTGCTATGGGTTTCGACGCTCGGTCTGGCCCTCGGCATGGGCGGCCTGTTGCTGCTTGGCGGCCTGGCCGCCATCGCCCATCAGAAACTACGACTGGTACCACGGTAGGCCGCGGAATCGCCAGCCACCCAGTGTGCCGCGATGGTAGTCATCGTCGAGCGGCCCCTCGAAGCCTTCCAGAACATTGATCACCGTGCGGAAGCCGGCGGCCTCGAGCACCTCGCCAGCCAGCACCGAACGATGCCCGCTGCGGCAGATGAGCAGGACCGGACGCTCCAGGTCGCCGCTGACCAGACAGCGCACCTTGTCGACAAACAGCGGATCAATCTCCCAGTCCGGCGCCTCCTGCCAGGCGACATGTTCGGCGCCGACCGGATGACCGACATACATGTGCTCGATCTCCGTCCGGCAATCGACGAGAAGGGCTTTCGGATTTTCGCCAAGATAGCGGTGGGCGGAGACGGGATCGAGATGCTGCATGACGGGTCCATGAATCAGGAATTGCCGATATTATGGGAGCAAGGTCGGCCTGGGTAAATGCGCAACGCTCCTTCCCGGCCTGGACCGTATCCCGTTCCTTCTCCGGAGAAGTAGATGACCCGAGCCGGTTTCTTCGCCACGCTGGCCACGGCCATTGCCTCAGCCCTGTTGCCGGCCTGCGACATTGCCAACCTGCCGCAGATCAAGCCGGGCATCACGACGGCCGCGGAAGTGCTTGAACGCATGGGCGAGCCCGGTTACCGACACTGGAACGACGATGGCACGGCGACCTGGGAATACAGCCGGCAGCCGGCCGGCGTGCATTGCTACATGATCAGCTTCGACCACCAACAGGTGGTTGCCAGCCTGGAACAGGTGTTGAGCGACGAGTATTTTGCCCGGGTCCGACCCGGCATGAGCAAGGACGAGATCCGCCGCCTGCTCGGCGCCCCCGGCTCGCGGATGGTATTCGACAACCTGCGCGAGGAAATCTGGGAATGGCGCATCGCGGGTGTGATACCGACTGACGAAACCTATTTCATGGTGCATTTCGATACGAGTCACGGTGCAGTCAAGAAAACGTCGCAGCGGGTGCAGCCGAAAGGCTAGCGAAATCAATATCCTGCTTGGCAGTCTCAGCTGCCGCCGGTAAACTGTCGCCTCTGCCGAGGAGCGCTGCGACCCTGTAACAACGATTGGGGCCAGGCTCGGCAATGTTCAACGGCGCTCGCAGACCCCCAGCCGGTTTGTGACGCCGTTTTTCATTGGTCGCGCACCCGGTGTGTTTCCGTTTTGCCGAGGTGATCATGATGCAAGCCGACCGTACCGCCGAACTTTCCGCCCTGCTCGAACAACGCCTGCTCGTCCTCGACGGCGCCATGGGCACGATGATCCAGCGCCACGGCCTGCAGGAGGCCGATTACCGCGGCGAGCGCTTCAAGAATCACGCGCACGACGTCAAGGGCAACAACGACCTGCTGGTGCTGACCCGGCCCGACGTCATCGGCGGCATCCACCGCGACTATCTGGCCGCCGGCGCCGACATCCTGGAAACCTGCACCTTCAACTCGACCGCCGTCTCGCAGGCCGACTACAACCTGACCGAGATCGTCTACGAACTGAATTTCGAGGGCGCCCGGCTGGCCCGCGAACTGTGCGACGAATTCACCGCGCAGAATCCGGCCAAGCCGCGCTTCGTCGCCGGCGTTCTCGGCCCGACCAGCCGTACGGCCTCGATCTCGCCCGACGTCAACGACCCCGGCTACCGTAACGTCACCTTCGACGAACTGGTGGCCAACTACTTCGAGGCGATCACCGGCCTGGTCGAGGGCGGCGCCGACATCCTGCTGGTCGAGACGGTCTTCGACACCCTGAACGCCAAGGCGGCGCTGTTCGCCATCGAGAAGTTCTTCGAAGTCGCCAAGCGCCGCTGGCCAGTAATGATCTCCGGCACCATCACCGATGCCTCGGGGCGCACGCTGTCCGGACAGACCGCCGAGGCCTTCTGGAACTCGCTGCGCCATGTCCAGCCCTTGAGCTTCGGCCTCAACTGCGCCCTCGGTGCCAAGGAACTGCGCCAGTACGTCGAGGAACTCTCCAACAAGGCCGACGTGTTCGTCTCGGCCCACCCCAACGCCGGCCTGCCGAACGCCTTCGGCGAATACGACATGGACGGCCCGGAAATGGCGGTCCACATCGGCGAATGGGCGCGCTCGGGCCTGCTCAATATCGTGGGCGGCTGCTGCGGCACTTCGCCGGCGCATATCAAGGCCGTGGCCGAGGCCATGGAAGGCCTGCCGCCGCGCAGGATTCCCGAGATCGAAAAAACCTGCCGCCTGTCCGGTCTGGAGCCGCTCAACATCGGCAAGGATTCGCTGTTCGTCAACGTCGGTGAACGCGCCAATGTCACTGGCTCGGCCAAGTTCAAGCGCCTGGTTCTGGAAGGGAAGTACGACGAGGCGCTGGAAATCGCCAAGCAGCAGGTGGAGACTGGCGCCCAGATCATCGACATCAACA
>DDWF01000061.1:0-294 GCA_002345845.1 Betaproteobacteria bacterium UBA2293
GCCCCCCTCGCGGGGGGTTCGAAACGGCTCGCTTTCGCTCGCTTATCACGGGGCGGTTTGTTTGGCTGGGGAGCAGGTTGCGCCTGGCGGCGCTTGCCGTCTCGCCTTGGGGCGGCCCGGCGGCGAGACTACTGAGGTTTTCTCCCTCTCCCCTTGCGGGAGAGGGCCGGGGAGAGGGGGATTCACCCAAAGGCCCTTAGCCCGCTTGCGGGCTAAGGGCGGCCCGGCGCAAACGCTGTCGCATCTTTCACGTTAATCAGTAACGCCGTCCCGCCAGCGCCGACTTTTCACCCG
>DDWF01000061.1:350-1512 GCA_002345845.1 Betaproteobacteria bacterium UBA2293
TTGCCGTGCAGGTCATCCGCCACTGGGATATCCAGAGCGGCGCGGAACGGCAGCTGCAACTGGAGCGGCGCACCTATCTCTTCTCGACACTGCTGACTTTCGTGCTCGCCCTGCAGGGCATGGCGCTGCTGCTGTTCGTCTTCAATGCCGATCGCATGGCGGTGCTGTTCGTCGGCGCCATGTGCGCCGTCGGCACCCTGAGCGTCAATCCCTATGGCTTTCCGGCGCTGCTCCTCCAGATGGCGGTGTTCTTCCTGGCGGCCATCTGGCTGGTCATCAATCATGTCGACACCCGTGCGCCCGACTATCCCCTGGTGCGCATCAAATATGGCCTGCTGCTCGCGCTGCTGCCAGTACTGGCAGCGAGTTTCCTCGTCCAGCTTCAGTATTTCCTCGGCCTCAAGGCCAACGTCATCACGTCCTGCTGCGGCAGCCTGTTTTCGGAGAGCAGCCAGGCTTTGTCCGGCGACCTCGCGGCCCTGCCGCCGGCCCTCGCCATGCTCGGCTTCTATGGCGTGCTGGGCGCGGCGGTGGCGGTGGCGGGCTACCATGCCTGGACGCACCGCGGTGGCTTCAAGAACCACGCCGGGCCGCCACAAGTGTTGCTTGGCCCGCTGGGGGGGCAAGGCCGCACAGCGGCGTTTTCGGGGGGGGGCTATCTCGTCGCCCTGACAAGCGGCGGCGCACTGGTCGCCGCCCTGACCGGCATCCTGTCCTTTGTCTCCCTCTACATCTACGAGCACCCGCATCACCATTGCCCGTTCTGCATCCTCAAGCCGGAATACGACTACCAGGGCTACTGGCTGTATATCCCGCTGTTCGTCGCCACCGCCGCCGGCCTTGCGGTGGGCGCCTTGCAGTTCTTCCGCCGCGTCCCCAGTCTGGCCACGGTAGTGCCGGCAACGACCGCCCGGCTGGCCGGCATCGCCGCCGCCGGCTACTTGATGTTCACCGCCATCGCCACGCTCATGATGCTGCGCTCCAACCTGATCCTGTTCGGCTGACAGGTTGAGGAAACACCGAGCAAGTCCGTCACACCGGCGCAGGCCGGTGTCGTGCTTCCAGCTTGCGCCGCAATGACGAATCCGGACTTGCTCCGCGCTCCGGTGGGGTGACGACGGCCATGACGAAGGCCGAGCGGGTGGGCGAGGTTGCTCATGTG
>DDWF01000061.1:1665-2551 GCA_002345845.1 Betaproteobacteria bacterium UBA2293
TCTCCGTGGTGCGAACTGAGGTTTAGGATCATTATTGAAGGCCGATGAGGCGGGCGATCTTCCGGGTCGGGGTATCGGCGCACCAGGCATACAGCGCGTCGTACACCACCATGCCGTGCTTCAGCATTTCATGGTCGTCGCTGAAATTAAGCGAGAGTCCCTTGGAAATCGCCAGCAGGCCGGCAGCTTCCTGCGCCAGTTGCGGGGAACCGGTATCGGCGGCGCGCACGATCAGTGCCAGCTTGTCGAGTGCGCTGTCGCGCAGGGCATACTTGGTGATGAATGCGTCGAAGCTGCAGCGGTCGCCATGATGGCCAAGTTCGACGCCCGCGACGTCATAGGGAATGGCACCCGTTGCGGCGGNNCCTTCATCACCTCGCCACCCGGCACATACAGGAACTCCGGACGCGTATCGACGAAGCGTGTCACCAGCCAGGGACACGCGATGCGATCGATTTTCGGCCGCTCGCGCGTTACCCATTTCATTTTGCAATTACCACTCCGCCGGCAGCTTTCCAGCCTTCGATGCCGCCTTCGATGAAGCGGGCCTTGAGGCCCTTGGCGTGTAGCGCGTCAATCACGCCGTTGGAGACCGAGCCGCCGCGCACGCAGTAGATGACAATATCCTTGCCGGACGGCAGCGAGCCTGCCCAGTCGGCGAGTTTTTCGGGATCCTGCCAGCGCGCACCGGCCAGTTGTTCGGTCGATGCAGCGAGATCGCTGCCGCGGCGCACGTCGAGAATCAGTTTGTCTGCATATTCGGCTTGCAACTGTGTAGGGGAAATGCTGCGCTCCATGGTCAGGCTCCTTTCGCTTGGGCGAGTTTGGCCGATGCAGCGGCCAGGTTGAGGTTGTTCATGTAGGCATCGACATAGGCGCCGGCCTT
>DDWF01000205.1:0-2421 GCA_002345845.1 Betaproteobacteria bacterium UBA2293
CGCCGTATTTCTTGGCAAATTCCACACTGCGGATCTGCAGCACCTTGGAGCCGAGGCTGGCCATTTCCAGCATTTCCTCAAAGGTGATGGTATCGAGCTTGCGGGCTTCCGGCACGACGCGCGGGTCGGTCGTGTAGACGCCATCAACGTCGGTGTAGATCTGGCACTCGTCGGCCTTGAGCGCAGCTGCCAGGGCGACGCCGGAGGTGTCGGAACCGCCACGACCGAGGGTAGTGACGTTACCGTCAGCATCGACCCCCTGGAAACCGGCAACGACAACCACCATGCCGGCGTCGAGATCGCGACGCATGTTGCTCTCGTCGATCGACAGAATGCGCGCCTTGGTGAAGGTGTTGTCGGTCAGGACCTTGACCTGGCCACCGGTGTAGCTGCGGGCCGGGACACCGATGCTCTTCAGGGCCATGGAGAGCAGACCGATGGTGACCTGCTCGCCGGTGGCGCAGATCTGATCCAGCTCACGCGGATCGGGACTGGCCTGAACTTCCTTGGCCAGGGCGATCAGCTTGTTGGTTTCTCCGCTCATCGCCGAGACAACGACCACAACCTGGTGACCCTGTGCGTGGAACCTGGCTACGCGCTTGGCGACATTCTTGATGCGCTCGGGGTTACCCACCGAGGTGCCGCCGTATTTCTGAACAATCAACGCCATGGATTCATCCGTAAAAACGTTGGAAACATGAAAAAAGAGGGGCGGATTCTACCGCAGCCCACTCCTTTTCCAAACTGGGAACCCGCCTCATGCGCGACGGGCGCTGGATCAGAGATCGGCAAGTACCCGCAGGTGGGCGCCGACACTGCGCGCCAGCGAAGTCATCACGTAGCCGCCTTCAAGCATCGAGACAATACGCTTGTTGCACATTTCGTCGGCCAGCTTCTTCAGGATATCGGTACACCAGGCGAAATCTTTTTCAAGCAGCTTGAGGCCACCCATGTCGTCTTCGTAGTGGCCATCGAAACCGGCCGAGATGAGGATCATCTGCGGCTTGAATTCCTTGAGGCGCGGCATCCATACCTGGAGTACGGCATCACGGAACTCTTCACCGCCACAGCCGGCGGCCAGCGGCACGTTGCACATGTTGGCTGCCGGTTTGTCGGTCCCCGAGTAAGGATAGAAAGGATGCTGGAAGATGCTGCACATCAGCACCTGCTCGTCGCCCGCAAAACAGTCTTCGGTACCGTTGCCGTGATGCACGTCGAAATCGATGATGGCGACGCGTTCCAGGCCATGCACCTTGAGCGCATGGCGGGCAGCGACGCCGATGTTGTTGAAAAAACAGAAGCCCATCGGCGTCGTTTTCTCGCAGTGATGACCGGGCGGCCGCACGGCACAGAAGGCGTTCTCGCACTCGCCGCTCATCACCAGGTCGACGGCCAGACAACCGGCACCGGCAGCCCGCAGGGCGGCCTGCCAGGTATGCGGATTCATCGCCGTATCGGGATCGAGATGGACCACGCCGAGCTCCGGCGACGCCCGCTTGATGCGTTCGAGGTGCGAAGCCGGATGGACGCGCATGAGTTGTTCGAAAGTAGCCAGCGGCGCGTCGTGATAGACGAAATAGGCGTCGATCCCCTGGGCGATCAGGTGATCATTGATTGCGGTAAGGCGTTGCGGGCATTCGGGGTGATGCGAACCCATATCATGCAACTGGCAGTCGCGATGGGTGATGAAAGCAGTGGTGGTCACTTGTTCTCTTTCTCTCTCTGCGATCCGGCGCAGTGGTCGGCGCTCGTCGAATGGTCATTATCGTCCGATTCAACACACGGCTTCAAGCATTAGAATCCAGTGCCATAGCCATTTCCGGAATCTCGCATGTTCGGCACTTCATCCCCCGTTCGCCCCGGCCCCTTCGACCCCGTGCTCGCTCGCGCCAACGAAGTCATTCTCGGCAAGGCGCACGAAATCCGACTCGCCGCAGCCTGCCTGCTTGCCGGCGGCCACCTGCTGATCGAAGATCTGCCAGGCCTCGGCAAGACTACCCTGGCCCATACTCTGGCCCGCCTGCTCGGCCTGCAATTCTCCCGCATCCAGTTCACCAGCGACCTGTTGCCGGCCGACATCACCGGCATCTCGATCTTCGACCGCGAGCGCAGCGAATTCCGTTTCCTGCCCGGCCCGGTCTTTTCGCAACTGATTCTCGCCGACGAAATCAACCGGGCCACCCCGAAAACCCAGAGCGCCCTGCTCGAAGCCATGGAGGAGGGCCAGGTCACCGCCGAAGGCGAAACGCGCCCCCTGCCGCGCCCTTTTTTCGTCATCGCCACGCAGAACCCGACGCACCAGATCGGCACCTTTCCCTTGCCGGAATCGCAGCTCGACCGTTTCCTGATGCGCCTCGAACTCGGTTACCCCGACCGCGCCGCCGAGCGTAGCCTGCTGGCTTCAGGCGGCCAGCGCGAGCG
>DDWF01000205.1:2481-7218 GCA_002345845.1 Betaproteobacteria bacterium UBA2293
TACGTGCAGGCGCTGATCGAAGCCAGCCGGCAACACCCGGCCTTCCAGCACGGTCTCTCACCGCGCGCCGGCCTCGGCCTGCTGGCAGCAGCTCGCGCCTGGGCCTGGCTGGCCGGCCGCAGCATGGTGCTACCCGACGACGTACAAGCGGTCCTTCCCGCCGTCGCCCGCCATCGGCTGCGCTCTGTCCAGGGCAGCGGCCACGCCTCGGTCGAGGACATCGCCACGCTGCTGCGCGGCGTCGCCATTCCCTGATCTGCCGTGGCCCTCATCGCCAATCTCCGGCAACGCCTGTTCCGCTGGCAGAGCGACGGCACCACGCCGACCCGCCTCGGCCAGCGCCGCGTCTTCATCCTGCCGGCGGGCAGCGGCCTGCTCTACGCCATTGCCCTCGTCGTGATGCTGATTGGCGCCATCAACTACACCCTCGCCCTCGGTCACGCCCTGGTCTTCCTGCTGGCTGGCATCGGCCTGACCGGGATGGTGCACACCTTCCGCAATCTGCATGGCCTGACCATCGCACCCGGCCGCTGCGAACCGGTGTTCGCTGGTGAAACCGCCCACTTTCAGCTGAACCTCAGTAACGACCGGACAACCCCGCGGCTGGCCCTGGAACTGGAGGCCGAACCAGGCGCTGCGATACGCGCCGACATCCCGGCCGGCGAAATCGTCCGCATCAATGTTCCGCTCGTTGCCCACCGGCGCGGCTGGCTGGCACTGCCGCGCGTACGCCTGTGGTCGGTCTTTCCCCTTGGCCTGTTCCGGGCCTGGAGCTATCTGCAACCGGAAATGCGCTGCCTGGTCTATCCGGCGCCGCTCGCCTCCCCGCTGCCTGAGCGCTCGCCGTCACTGGCCGGCGGCGAACAGGGCAGTGAAGGTGGCGAGGAGGATTTTGCCGGCTTCCGTCACCACCAGCCAGCCGACTCACCGCGCCACGTGGCCTGGAAGGCCAGCGCCCGCGACACCGACCGGCCGTTGCTGGTCAAGCAGTTCGCCGGTGGCGCCGAGGGTGAGTTGCGACTCGACTGGCAGTTGATCGACCCGGCCCTGCCGACAGAAACGCGCCTGTCACTACTGACCGGCTGGGTGCTGGCTGCCGATGCCCAGGGGTGCAGCTACGCCCTGCGTCTGCCCGGCAGTGACATCGCCGGCGGCTTCGGCGAGCAGCACCGCCGCCGCTGCCTGGAAGCCCTGGCGCTGTATCCACGATGAGCACGCAAGCCCGCCAGGCGCTCGACCATTACGCCGTCCCCTGGCTGTTCGTCGCCGCCCTGCTGACGGTGGCACCGCACTTCGAACATCAGCCGCTGTGGCTGAGCTTTTTCTGCGGCACAGTTTTCATCTGGGCCGCCTGGCTATGGTGGAGCGACCAGCGTCTGCCCGGTCGCTGGCTGCTGATGCTGATCGTCGCCGGCGGCTGTGCAGCGATCTGGATCGAATTCCGCACCTTGTTCGGCCGTGACACGGGCGTTGCCCTGCTGGTCATGCTGATGGCCCTCAAGCTGATGGAGTTGAAGAGCCGACGCGATGCCGTGGTCGTCGTCACGCTGGGCTATTTCCTGCTGCTCACCCACTATTTCTATTCGCAGTCGATCGCCACCGGTCTGTGGCTGCTCGTCGCGCTGTGGATCGTCACGGCGACACTGATCCGCATCCACGCTGGCAGCGCCGCCAACGTGCGCGGCACTTTGCGCCATTCGGCCATTCTGGCCGGCCAGGCACTACCCTTCATGCTCGTCCTCTACCTGCTTTTCCCACGCGTCACTGGTCCGCTCTGGGGCTTGCCGCAGGATGCGCATGCCGGCCGCACCGGCTTGTCGGAAACGATGGCCCCGGGCAACATTTCCAATCTGGCGCGCAGCGGCGAAATTGCCTTCCGCGTGCTCTTCGATGACGCCTTGCCGCCCCGTGACAAACTCTACTGGCGCGGCCCCGTGCTCGAGGAATTTGACGGCCGCACCTGGCGTCCCTATGCCGGCATCACACCGCGCCCCCGTCTCGACCTGCAAGGTCCGCCCATCGGCTACGAAACCACGCTGGAGGGACACAACCAGCGCTGGCTACTGGCCCTCGATGCACCGAGCACCCTACCCGCCGACAGCGTCCTCAGCGGCACCCTGACCGCCAACGCCCGCCAGCCACTGAGCAGCCGCCAGCGCTTCCGCTTCGCTTCGACACTCGATTTCCGTTTCAATGTCAGCGAAAACCCGCCGGTGCTCACCCGCAATCTGCAACTGCCCAGCGGCCGCAACCCGCGCAGCCTGGAACTGGCCCGCCGCTGGCAAAGCGAGCAGGGCAACCCGGAGGTGATCATCGGCAAAGCCCTGGAACTGTTCTCGGCGCAATTCACCTATACCCTGCAGCCGCCACTGCTCGGCGAGGATGGCATCGACGAGTTCCTGTTCACCACGCAACGCGGATTCTGCGAGCACTTTTCCGCGGCCTTTGTTGTTCTCATGCGCGCCGCCGGCATTCCTGCCCGGGTCGTCACCGGCTACCAGGGTGGCGACCGCAATCCGGTCGACGGCTACCTGATCGTCCGCCAATCCGATGCCCATGCCTGGGCCGAGGTCTGGCTGGCGGAACGCGGCTGGATACGCGTGGACCCGACCGCCGCCGTCTCGCCGCTGCGCATTGAAACCGGCATCGCCGGTGCCCTGGCCGATGGCGAACCGCTACCGGCACTGTTGCAGGTCCGTACCGACTGGCTGCGCACCTTGCGCCATCGCTGGGAGGCCATCAACAATGCCTGGAACCAGCAGGTGCTCGGCTTCGACCGCGAACGGCAGCGCCGGATGCTGAGTGCCTTCGGCATTCCCGATGCCGATTGGCGCAACCTGGCGGTCGCCCTGGCCATCGCCAGCAGCCTGCTGCTTCTGGCGATCATGGCCTGGGCCCTTTATCACCGGCCGCATCGTGACCCGGCGGCCAGACTCTGGCAAGACGCCCTGCGACATCTGGCGCGAAGACAAGTACACTGCGCCCCCTGGGAAACGCCACTCGCCCTGCTAGCCCGTCTGCGTGCCGAGCAATCGTCGCTGGCCGTTCCCGTCGCCCGCGTTGTAGACGCTTACCTTGAAGCACGCTACAGCCCGGCAAACAATGATCTTGCAACCTTGCGCGATGCCGTCGCACAACTCCGCCGCTGGAGAAATACTTGAAGCACTTCCTCGCAGCCCTGCTGTTTGCTGGTCTGACCGGCCACAGCCTCGGCAATGATGCACTGCCCGCCTTCCTCGACGAACCGGCGGTAATTGATTTCGCCCGCGACCTGGAACAGCGCCACGGTTTCAATACGGCCGAACTGCTTGGCCAGTTCGCCCGCACTCAGCCGAATTCACGCGTTCTGCAACTGATCCAGCCGCCCACTTCGCCTCAGCAGCGCTCCTGGGAACGCTATCGCCCACGCTTCCTCAATGAGCGGCGTATCGCGGGCGGTGTCCGCTTCTGGCAGGAGAACCAGGAGACCCTGGCCCGCGCCCGGACTTTCTATGGGGTTCCCGAGGAAGTGATCGTCGCCATCATCGGCGTCGAAACGGAGTACGGCCGCAACACGGGCGGTTTCAGCGTGCTCGAGGCGCTGGCCACGCTCGCCTTCCACTATCCGCGGCGGGCCGAGTTCTTCCGCACCGAGCTTGAACAGTTCCTGCTGCTGGCCCGCGAAAACCAGCTTGACCCGCTGGCCGTCAAGGGATCCTTCGCCGGCGCCATCGGCATTCCGCAATTCATGCCGGGCAGCCAGCGGCGCTATGCCATCGATTTCGACGGCGACCAGCGCGTCGACCTCAGTGGCAGCGTCGACGATGCCATCGGCAGCGTCGCCCGTTTCCTCGAGCAGCATGGCTGGCAATCCGGTCAGCCGGTCGCCGTGCCAGCCGCAGTGGTCGGAGAGCCGGAAGCAGAGCTGCTGGCAGCCGGCATCCGGCCCAGCCTGCGCGTTGATCAACTGGCCAGCCAGGGCATTGTCGCCGCCGCCCCGCCAACGGCAACGGTAACCCTGGTCGATCTGGTTTCACCCGGCAAGGCGACGGAGTATTGGCTCGGCTTCGACAACTTCTACGTGATCACCCGCTACAACCGCTCGAGCTTCTATGCCATGTCGGTTTACCAGCTGGCGCAGGCCATCCGCCAACGCATGCCGGACAACCTGACGGTGAGCGGCACGGCCATCCAGACGTCGCGTTAAAGCAGTGAATCGCGGGAGATGTTGCCGCGCTTGATGATCTTGCGCAGGCGATCAAGGCCTTCCATCTGGATCTGCCGGACCCGCTCACGGGTCAGGCCCAATTCATTGGCGATCAGATCAAGGGTGGCGATATCGGCGCCATTCAGCCCGTAGCGGCGCTCGATGACCAAGCGCTGGCGCTCGCTCAACTCGGCCAGCCAGTCGTCGACCAGATGGTCGATCTCGCTTGATTGCAAAAGGCTTTCCGGATCGGCACCGGTATCATCTGCGATCAACTCGGCCATCGTGTGGTTGGGATCGATCTCCAACGGCGCGTCGAGCGAGGCGATGTGTTCATTCAGCGAAAGAATGCGACGGATGTCGGCGACCGGCCGATCGAGCAGAAGAGCCACGCTCTCCACCGTAGAGTCCCGGCGATCGGCCGACTCCAGGTGACGCATGGCGCGCAATACCATATTGATTTCCTTGACCACATGGACCGGCAGACGGATGGTCCGCGCCTGGTTCATGATGCCGCGCTCAATACTCTGGCGGATCCACCAGGTGGCATA
>DDWF01000133.1:0-17906 GCA_002345845.1 Betaproteobacteria bacterium UBA2293
TGGCCGGCAATGCCATCAAATTCACCACCAACGGCGAAGTAACCGTCGCCGTCGAGGTCATGCGCGGCGAGCCCGGCGCCGATCGCCTGCGCTTCACCGTGCACGACACCGGCATTGGCATTCCGGCCGATCACCTCGGCGAACTCTTCCTGCCCTTCTCCCAGGCCGACAGCTCGATCACCCGCCGCTTCGGCGGCACCGGCCTCGGCCTCTCCATCTGCAAGCGTCTGGTCGAACTGCAGGGTGGCGAGATCGGCGTCGACAGCGTTGCCGGCGCCGGCTCGACCTTCTGGTTCACTCTGCCGCTGGCGGCAGCCGATGGCAGCGAAGCGCGGCCTGACGATGAGCCTCCCGCCCCCGCTACGGCAGCCGGGGCCAGCAGCGGCCTGCGTATCCTGCTGGTCGAGGACAACCGGATCAATCAGAAGGTGGCCAGCGGCATCCTCAACCGCCAGGGGCACCTGGTCGATATTGCCGAAAACGGCGAACTGGCGCTGGCGGCGCTGGCTGCTGCCGATTACGACGTGGTTCTGATGGACTGCCAGATGCCGGTGCTCGACGGTTTCGCCACCACCCGCCGGCTGCGCGTTTCGGGCAGCGTACGCAACCCGGCGATCCCGGTCATCGCCCTGACCGCCAGCGCCATGCAGGGCGACCGCGAGGAATGCCTGGCCGCCGGCATGAACGACTACCTGAGCAAGCCGCTCAGCGACAAGGCGGTACGCGAGGCGCTGGCCGGACTTTCAGGCGTTCAAGGGGCCACGCCGAGGGTGGCCGTCATGGCCAGGTCGACGAAGCAGTGACGCAACTGCTGCTCGTCGGCGCCCATCAGGATGCCGTCCTCCAGGGCATCAACCAGCATTTGCCGTAGCTCGAGAAAATTGTCGTTCAGTACCCGAATTTTTTCGTTACAGGACAGCGGCTCGCCCTGCGCATCCAACCACAGGGGCAGTAGAGGATCCAACGGATTACCTGGCTTCATCTTCCCGTTCCTTTCCTGTTCCAGATTCGCTCAGGGCAAGACAAAACTGCTCGGCTCGCGAACCCGGATCGCCGGATCGTCCTCGGCGACAATCTCAAACGTGATCGGCCGGATACCTGTCGGCAAATCCGCCGGCGTCGCGGCGACGGTCAGCGTCACCGGCCGGATGCTGCCCGGCGCGACGCTGAAGCGGTCGCTACCGACGATTTCCAGTCCGGCTAGCCCGCTGACCGCAACGCGGAAGTGGCGTGGCACATCGGCGAGATTCATCAATTTCAGCGTGTAGGCATTTTCGATGCCGCCCTCGGCCGTCTCCCGCGCCAGGGCGCCGCGATCGCGCAACACATCGACGCGCAGCAGCGAGCGCTCGGCCAGATAGCCGGCACCGAGCAGTACAGCGGCCAGCAGGAGTGCGCCGTAGACCGCCAGGCGCGGTCGCCGGCCAACCTGTTGCTTTTCCGCGGCGAAGCGGATCAGTCCGCGCGCTTTGCCAATGCGATCCATGACCTGATCGCAGGCATCGATGCACAGGCCGCAATTGATACACGGATACTGCAAGCCATCGCGAATGTCGATGCCGGTCGGGCAGACCTCGACGCAGATGCCGCAATCGACGCAGTCGCCACCGCCGCGGCGCGGCTCGCCGCGCGCTCGGTCATAGGCGACGTTGGCTGTCGCCGGATCGAACATGACGCCCTGGAAGCGGGAATAGGGACACATGTGCTGGCACACCGCCTCGCGGGCCAGGCCGGCCTGAACGTAGGTGAACGAGCCATAGAAAATCAGCCAGAAGGCTTCCCAGGGACCAGTCTGCAGGGCCGGCAGGCTGGGTAGCAGGTCGCGGATAGGCGTGAAATATCCGACGAAGGTGATTGCCGTCCACGCGGCAAGCAACACCCACAGAGCGTGCTTGAGCACCTTGCGCCCGACTTTGCCCAGGCTGGCCGGGCTGCGGTCGAGCTTCAGGCGGGCCAGGTGGTCGCCTTCGACACGCGCCTCGATCCAGGTGAAGATCATCGTATAGACGGTCTGCGGACAGGCGAAGCCGCAGAACAGCCGGCCGGCCAGGGCGGTCACCAGGAACAGCCCGCTTGCCGCCACAATCAATGCCAGCGCCAGCAACAAGGCATCCTGCGGCCAGAGGACGAGGCCGAACAGGTAGAGTTTTTCGTGGGCGATGTCGATCAGGATGGCCTGGCGGCTGACGCCCTGGCTGTCCCAGGTCAGCCAGCAGGCGCCGTAGAAAATGGCCTGGGTAATCCAGACAGTCGCCCAGCGCAGGCGATTGAAACGACCAGCGACTTCGCGGGCGTGAATCTTCCCCTGTTGGCGGTAGAGCTCCAGCTTCGCAACGCGAACCTTGCTGAGCGGCTTGTTCATGACGGATTTCCTGGGCGATGGGTGACCGGCAGTAAATCACCGGCGACCGAACAGGAACAGATTCAGAACATGATGTTTTGTATAGGCACAGATTTCACCCGGATGGGACGCTGTGCCGGCGGCCTATCGCACCATCTGTCCCTGTCAATTTTCCCGGCGCCTGCAAGAATGGCGATATCCATCGAGGAGTTTCCCCCCGCCATGACCGCGCTCACTGTTCCCGCCCCCGCCTTACCGGAGACTGCCGGGCGCATTCCCGGCAACAAGGGGATCTGGGTCGGCATCTGCTGTGAGTTCGTCGAGTTCCTCGTCCTTTTCATCGTCTATTTCGTCGCCCGCGCCCACTTCCCGGAGGCCTTCGAGGCGGGTGCCGAGCGCCTGTCGCGCACGGCCGGCACGGTCATCACCCTGCTCATGCTGACCAGCAGCTTCTGCCTCGCCTGTTCGCTGGTCACGCTGCGCGCCGGCCAGCGACGGCAGTCGATCGGCTGGCTGGTCGGCGCTCTGCTGGTGGCCCTCGGCTACCCGCTGGCCAAGTACCTGGAAATCCGCTGGAACCTGGCCCACGGCATCGATGGCGATGCCGGCATCTTCTTCACGGCCTATTACTACCTGACCTTCAACCACCTGGTGCATGCGGTGTGGGGCATTCTCGGCATGCTCTGGGTGCTCGCCCGCCACCTGGCCGGTGGCTACAGCGCCGAGGAACACAGCGGCCTCGAATCCCTGGCCAGCTACTGGCACGCCACCGACATCATCTGGCTGGTCATCTTTCCCTTCTTCTACGTCCTTGCCTGAATCATGACGCCCGCCCCCACCCCAGCCCCCGAATCCCCGCCGACCACCATTGCCACGCTGGCCACGGCCTGGCTGGCGCTGGTCGGCCTGACCCTGTTCAGTCTTGCTCTCGGCCACTGGTGGCACGGCGCCAGCTGGCTGCCGCTGCTGGTCGCCGCCGTCCTGTGGCTGAAGGGCAGTCTGGTCGCCCGCCACTTTCTCGAGGCGGAGCACGTGCATCCCTTCATCCGCAACGTATTGCGCGGCTTCATCGCGTTCACGCCGATCGCCCTGGTGCTGACGGCCTTCTATGGAACGCAGTTCGCCCGCTGGGCGACGCTATAGCTGCCCGGCAATCAGTTGGCCAAGGGTGGCGATGGCCGCCTGCTGCTGTTCTGAATCCGGGTGGCCGAAATTGAGACGCAGGTAATTGGCGAATTCGCGCTTGGCCGAGAAGATCGGGCCCGGCGCGATGCTGATGCCGCCGGCCAGCGCCTGCTGGTGCAGCAACAGGGTATCGACGCGTGAGGGCAGTTCCAGCCACAGGAAATAACCGCCCTGTGGCCGGGCCAGCCGCGTGCCGGCCGGAAAATGCCGTTCGACAGCGGCGACCAGGCCGGCCTCCTGCTCGGCCAGGCGGCGGCGTAACTGACGCAGGTGGTTGTCGTAGCCGCCCTGCTTCAGGTAGTCGGCCATGGCGATCTGCACCGGCACCGTCGTCGCCAGACTGGTCGACAGCTTGAGACGCTGGATCTGCCGGGCAAAACGCCCGGCCGCCACCCAGCCGATTCGATAGCCGGGGGCCAGGCATTTGGCGAACGAGGAGACGTGCATGACCAGCCCATCGCGGTCCGCCGCCTTGCTGCATAGCGGCGCCTGGCGGGCGAAATGCAGTTCGGCATAGACGTCGTCCTCAATCAGCGGCACCTGGTGGCGCGTCAGCAGCTCAACCAGCGCCAGCTTGCGCGCGTCACTGACCAGACTGCCGGTGGGATTGGCAAAATTGAGCATGAACAGGCAGGCCTTGACCGGATGCAGGCGCAACGCCTCGGCCAACGCCGCGAGACTGACGCCGTCGCGCGGATGGCTGGGAATCTCGATAACCTTGAGGCCGAGCCGCTCACTGGCCTGCAAGCCGGCATAGAAAGTCGGCGCTTCGACGGCGATCAGGTCGCCCGGCTGCGTCACCGCCTGCAGGCACAGGTTGAGGCCTTCCATGGCGCCGGAGGTAATGACGATTTCCTGCGGCGACAGCGAAGCCCCCTGCGCCAGATAGCGCAGCGCCAGCTGGCGGCGCAATTCCTCATTGCCGGGCGGCAGGTCGGTGAGCGTGGACAGCGGGTCGAAACGGCGGGCGGCACCGGCCAGGCAGCGCCCGAGTCTGGCCAGCGGAAACAGGTAGGGGCTGGGAAAGCTGGAACCAAGCGGCACCACGGCCGGATCGCGGACGCTGTCGAGAATCTGGAAGATGAAGTCGCTGACCTGCAGGGCCGTCGATCCGCCGCCCGGATGACTCATCTCCGGCTCCGGCAGACGACGGCCGAGCCGGGCGCGAACGAAATAGCCGGATTTCGGCCGCGCCTCGATCAGACCGCGGCTTTCGAGCAGGTAGTAGGCCTGGGTCACGGTGATCGGGCTGACGCCATTCCGGGCACAGGCCTGGCGCACCGACGGCAGACGATCACCAGCGCGCAAGACGCCGTCGTCGATCAGGCGGGCGGTACGTTCGGCAAGATCCTGGTAGAGGCTCATGGCCGAATGCTAGCAGCGATGAATCAAGGTGCCGAACAGCGCTCGCTGCCCGGCAGGATGCGGCAAACGATGTGGTCGGTGCGACGATCGACGAAATCGATTTCTTCCAGCACGCCGAGCAAATAACGCTTCTTCAGCGTGAAATCGACCGGCTGGGCATGGGTAGCTTTCCAGAAAGTGGTGCTTTCGCTGATCAACGGCTCGACCAGGCGCGCCCGGGCGCGCAGGCCGAGGTGCGGGACCAGGGCGACCGGCAAGTCAGCACTGAAGCCGGCATCGTCGTCGCTGCGACGAGCGTAGAAGTCGTACAGGTTGTCAAAGGCGAGGAAATAGTCGTAGCGCCAGCGGATACTCATCCGCTGCGGGCTGCCGATCTTGTCCTCGTGCTCGTATTCGCCGCGCTCGACGGCGACCGACTGCAGCGGCAGGAACTTGAAGCGGTAGTAGTCCTCGAACGCCGGATCGGCCTGCGGCCGCCAGCTCCAGCCTTCGGCGATCTGGTTGAAGGCCATCCGGTAACAAACCTCGGCCCGCTCGCCGGTGATTTCAATGCTGTAACCGGGACTGACGGCCAGATCGATGTCAAATTCGACCATCTGCCCCCGCTCCGCCAGCCTCTCAACTGCGCTCAGGCCTGCCAGCGCGGCATAGCGGGCAGCGGCCGGCTCGGCGGCCAGGGCCGGCAGAAAAAAGACGGCGACCGTAGCCGCCGCAATCGCCTTCTCGAGGGTCATCATGTCGATCTGGAAGCGGCCATGAGGGCCACCCCCGGGACGGATCTTGGCCGCTCACGGACATTCGGGCCATGATGCGCATCAACTATTGGCGAATGGGAAGTTCGCGCCTAATGTGCGCAAACCGGGGCATCGCCATCCCAGCCACGGAGATCGGGGCGCTGCATGGTCGTTCGCACCAGGCCGCTGGTGCCGTCGAAGAGCACGTCGAAGCGGGCCAGCTGGTTCCCCTCGTCGCAAAACAGCCATTCCCAGACCAGCTCATCGCGCCACTGGTAATAAGTCGTCCACTCCGGCGTTGGCGGTCCGAGCAGGCGCAGGATCGCCGCCTGGTCGTCGCGTCCGGGTACGATGCGCGCGAAGGAGGCCATCCGCAACACGTTCTCCAGGCGCTCCAGCCGCCCGTCCGCGGCGAAGAAGGCCATGAAGGTATGAACGCCTTCCGGGCCGCGCACAAAGGCCAACTGCTGGCGACCGTCCGCATCGCGCCAGCGCATCGCCGGCACCCCCATGAGGCGCTCGACATCGGCAATACTGGCGACCCCCGGCTGCAGGCCGCGACCGTCGTAACTGGCGCAGGCGGCAAGCAACAGCAGCGGCAACAACACGAGAGTGCGCAACAGGTGGATGGGCATCATGCGCTGTTGACCGCGGCTTCACATCCGGCGTTCGCGGCGGCTTCCAGATTCGCCCAGGTGGCCAGCGCGGGCTGCCGGCACAGCTGCAGGAGCAAGGCAAATGCCGCCGCCACATGCGCTGCGGCGGCTGCACTCAGCGCCTCGCCCAGTTCGAAACTCTCACCGCGCACGCACAGCGTGAAGGATGGCGGCGGTTCCGCCATTTCAGTCTGCTTGAAGACCTGCAGCACGGCTTCCGGCGGTAATTCGTGCGTGGTGTGGGCGAGACCGGCGGCCGGCGCGATGCGGCGGAAGCTGTAGGGCGTCGGCGTGCCCTCGCCGGCATCGATGAACAGTGCCAGGCGCCGATCGAGCAGATCGAGGCTGTGCTCGATCTGCAACTGGAAATCCTCGACCAGCTCGAACTGCCCGGCCAACCCCTGTTCGTCCAGCCAGCCGGCCAGGCGTTCGAGCAGCAGCGGCCCGATGGCATCGTCGCCGCGGCTCGGATTGCCGATGGCGAAGACGACGACCGGAGCCGTCATGCCCGGCTCAACGCATGCACCGGCGAACCATCGGCATCGACCAGTTCGACGGTCAGCGGCATCTTGCCCAGCGCATGCGTGGCGCAGGACAGGCAGGGATCGAAGGCGCGGATCGCCACCTCGATGTGGTTGAGCAAGCCTTCGGTGACCTCCCGGCCGTGCAGGTAGCGGCGGGCGACGTGGCGCACCGCCTCGTTCATCGCCTGGTTGTTGTTGGTCGTCGACACGATCAGGTTGGCCATGGTGATCAGGTCGTTCTCGTCGACTCGGTAGTGGTGGAACAGCGTCCCGCGCGGCGCCTCGATGACGCCGACGCCTTCCATCGACCGCTCGCCCTGGACCATCAGGTCATCCGACAGCAGATCGTCATCATGCAGCAGTTCCTTGATCACTTCGGCGGCGTGCAGCATCTCGATCATCCGCGTCCAGTGATAGGCCAGCGGCGCATGCATCGGCGTGCCGCCGGCGTAATCGACGAACTCGCGGCGCTCGTGCTCGGCGAAGGGCGTCGAAATCTGGTCGCAGTTCTGCACGCGAGCCAGCGGACCGACCTTGTACCAGCCGTGCTCCTTGCCGATCGATTTGAAGTAGGGGAACTTCATGTAGCTCCACGACTTCACTTCTTCCTCGATGTAATCGTCGTAGTTCTGATAATCGACGTGGTCGAAGAGGATCTTGCCGTTGTCGTCGCGGGCGCGCAGGGTGCCGTGGTAGAAGTCGAGATCGCCGTTGTGGCCGACGATGGACATGAAGTTGGAACGGAAGATGCCGAAGCTGTTGTAGAGGCCGGGATCCTGGGTATGCACCTTCTGGATCAGATGGACCGCATCGCGCGACCACTGGACGATGTGATAGATGTCCTTGAGCAGCTCATCGCGCTCGGCGACAGTCAGCGACTTGTTCATGCCACCCGGCACGGCGCCGGTGCCATGGACGCGCTTGCCGGCGGTGACGCGGATCACCTCCTGGCCGAACTTGCGCAGCAGCACGCCGCGCTTGGCGGTTTCCGGATGCGCCGCGGCAACGCCGACGATGTTGCGCTGGGTGACGTCGCTGTCGAAACCGAAGAGCAGATCCGGCGAACAGAGGTGGAAGAAATGCAGCGCATGCGACTGCAGCATCTGGCCGTAGTGCATCAGCCGGCGCAGCTTCTCGGCCGCCGGCGTCAGCTTCTTGGCGCCGACGATGACGTCGAGCGCCTTCGATGCCGCCAGATGGTGCGACACCGGGCAGATGCCGCACAGACGCTGGACCATGACCGGCACTTCCCAATAGGGCCGGCCCTGGATGAATTTCTCGAAGCCGCGGAACTCGACGATATGCAGGCGCACCTGGTGCACCTTGTTGTGCTCGTCGAGCAGGATGGTCACCTTGCCATGGCCTTCGACGCGGGAGACCGGGTCGATCGCCACGCGGCGCAGGGTTTCGGGGTGGGCGGCGGTTTCTAGCTGGTAGGTCATGTTCTACCTCAATTAATCGTAATGCATCAGGCCGTGGCCCAACTGCGGTTCCTTGCCGGCCAGCAGATCGGTCAGCACCTTCCAGATGGCGTCGGCTGACGGCGGGCAGCCGGGGATGAAGTAGTCGATCTTCACCACCTCGTGGATCGGGTGCACCTTGTTCAGCGGCAGCGGCAGTTCCGGATCGTTGGGAATCATGCCGTTGGCCAGTCCGTGGCCGGTGTGATAGACCTCTTCGAGGATGGCCGTCAGCGGCAGATGATTGCGCTGGGCCGGCAGGCCACCGTTGATGGCGCAGGCGCCGATGGCGATCAGCGTCGTGCAGTTCTTGCGGAATTCACGCAGCACATGGACGTTCTCGGCATTGCACAGGCCGCCCTCGATGATGCCGATGTCGGTACCGGGCGTGACTTCCTTGATGTCGGTCAGCGGCGAGCGGTCGAACTCGATGTGGTCGAGCAGCGTGAACAGCCGCTCGTCGATATCGAGGAAGGACATGTGGCAGCCGAAACAGCCGGCCAGCGAGGTGGTGGCAACCTTCAGCTTTTTTTTCGGCGCGTTCATTTCAGCGGCCCTCCGTCGTTTCGGCGGTTGCCGAAATCGGCGCCTTGTCGAACTTGCGCTCGCCGATCGGCACGGCGAAGCCGCGGCGCTTGGTCAGGATGACGCCGACCGGGCAGACCTGCGCCGCCTTGTCGGCCAGCGTGAAATCGGTATCGGCCAGCTGGCCGGATTTGGCATTGACGATCAGGTGCGTCTTGATGCCGCGGCCGGACAAGGCGAAGACGTTCTTGCCATCGACGTCGCGGCTGGCGCGCACGCACAGCGAGCAGAGGATGCAGCGGTTGAAGTCGAGCAAGACCTCGGGGTGCGAGGCATCGACGGCGCGATTGGGGAAGAAGTGATCGTAGTGCGCCGACATCATGCCGAGATGGTAGGCGGTGGCCTGCAACTGGCAGTTGCCGCTCTGCTCGCACGAGGGACAGAAATGGTTGCCCTCGACGAACAGCATCTGGGTCAGCGCCCGCCGTTCGGCATTGATTTCCTCGGTCTCGCTCTCGACCACCATGCCGGTCGCCGCGCGCATGGTGCAGGAGGCCGTATGCCGGCCATTGACCTTGACCGTGCACAGCTTGCACGAGCCGTGCGGCTTGAATTCCGGGTGATAACAAAGGTGCGGGATGAAGACGCCGGCGGCGGTGGCTGCCTGGATGATGGTCTGCCCCTCGGTGAAGGGAATGACTTTGCCGTCGAGCGTAAAGGTATGGCTCATGATTTGCCTCCATGTTCAGTCGCCAGATGCGCCCCGGCATCGTCGCGCCCGGTCATCTGCCGGGCCGACGACAGTTCGCGGTCGAGGTTGAAGGCTGGCGTGAAGTCCTGCTGCATCATCCGCTTGTCGTAAGCCGGACGGAACTTGGCGATGGTATCGAGTACCGGATTGCAGGCCGTATGGCCAAGGCCGCAATGGCTCATCGACTGCAGCAACTGGTTGAGCTTCTCGATTTCGGCGAAGTCGTAGGGCGACCCGCTGCCGTAGTGCAGCTTGTCCATCAGGTTCTTCAGCAGCGAGGTGCCGACGCGGCACGGCGTGCAGAAGCCGCAACTCTCGTGCTGGAAGAAATGCACGTAGTTGCGCGCCACCTGGAACATGTCGCGGCTGTTGTTGAAGATGGTGAAGGCGCCGGCCGTCGGAATGTCCTCGAAGCCGATGATGCGGTCGAATTCGTTTTCGGCGACGCAGATGCCGGACGGCCCGCTGACCTGCACGGCCTGGGTATCGGTTGCCCCGCAGTCCGCCAGCACCTGGCGGATGCTGACGCCGAACGGATATTCGTAGATGCCCGGCCGTTCGCAATCGCCGGACACCGACAGCACCTTCGTTCCCGCCGAATGCTTGGTACCGATGCCGGCATACCAGTCGCCGCCTTTCAGGGCGATCAGCGCTGCGGCGGCGAAGGTTTCGACGTTATTGACGATGGTCGGCTGGTCAAGATAACCGTTGGTCACCGGGAACGGCGGCCGGTTGCGCGGCGTACCGCGCTTGCCTTCCAGCGACTCGATCAGCGCCGATTCCTCGCCGCAGACATAGGCACCGGCGCCGACGTGGATTTCAATATCGAAATCCGCCCCGGGCAGGCCGCAGATGTCCTTGCCCAGCAGGTTCTGACTGCGCCGCCGGGCCAGCACGGCTTGCAGGTGATCGAGCAGATAGCGGTACTCGCCACGCAGGTAGACGAAGCCGCGCGTCGCGCCGGTGGCGTAGGCAGCCACAGTCATGCCCTCGAACACCAGGTCGGGACACTTGGCCAGCAGCACGCGGTCCTTGAAGGTGCCCGGCTCGCCCTCGTCGGCATTGCAGACGACGATGCGCTGATGGCCGGCCTTGAGCTGCGCATTGCGGCAGGCTTCCCATTTCAGGCCGGTGGTGAAGCCGGCGCCGCCACGACCGCGCAGGCCGGAACGCTTGATTTCATCGAGCGTGGCGCCCGGGCCGCCGATCCCGCTGGGCAGTCCCTCGCGCCAGGAGCGCATGTTCGAGGCGTTGAGCCCGTCGCTCGGCGCCCGTGCCCGCGCCGCCAGCAGGGCTTCGCCGGGGGCGAAGTCGGCATTGAGCAGGATGTCGGCGCGGCGGATGTTGTCTTCGATGCGGAAATAGGCGCTCGGCCATTCGGCCAGCGGCACCTTGCTGCGGATCAGTTCGGCGATTTCGTCGATGCGCTCGGCGGTCAGCCCGGCAATCGCATAGTTGTTGACCAGCATCCCCGGCCCCTGGTCGCAGAGGCCGGTGCAGGCGGTCTTGCCGACGCTGACCAGACCATCCTCGGAAACCTTGCCGCGCTCGACCCAGAGGTTGGCGCACAGGCGCTCCATAAACGCCCGGTTGCCCTGCATGCGGTCGGTGATGTTGTCCGAGAACAGCACCCGGTACTGGCCGCGCGGCTCGGTGTAGAAGAAGGAATAGAAGCCGGCGACACCCTCGATCTTGGTGCGCGGCACGCCCAGCGTGAGCTGCAGGCGGTCGATGGCTTCCGGTGAAATCCAGTCGCAGGCTTCCTGCACTTCGCGCAGGATCTGCACCATGCAGGAAGGGTCGCGCCGCCAGCGCGCGACCACGCGATCCACAATCCCCGCCACGGCTTCGGCATGCATATCGTTCAGTGCCACGACAACCTCCCGACGATCACTTGAGACAGGAACAGCCTAGCACCAAAACATGACGGATTCTTGCGCAAGATCAAGGCACGACTCGCCGCTTGGTCAACAAACGGCAATCTGGCTGTGACACAATGATGGTGCACCACAGCATTTCCCCAAGCCAGTCATCGTAAATAAACATAGCCGCAGCATGGTGCATTGCACCAGCGCCGTCAGGCACATAACAGAGGATCAACAGCATGAATACGGAAGCCACCAACCCCCTGCTCCCGCTTGCCGGCAAGAAGGGCCTGATCACCGGCATCGCCAACGACAAGTCGATCGCCTACGCCGTGGCCAAGGCCATCGTCGCTCTCGGCGGCGAAATCGCCGTCACCTACCAGAACGACAAGACCGCCCGCTATACCCAGCCGCTGGCCGAAGGCCTCGGTGCCAAGCTGTTCCTCAAGCTGGACGTTGCCGAAGAAGGCTGCCTGGAAGGCGTCATCGCCCAGTGCGGCGAAACCTTCGGCGAACTCGACTTCGCCGTGCACTCGATGGCCTTCTGTAACGCCGATGATCTGCATGGCCGCGTCATCGACGCCAGCGAAGAGGGTTTCGATTCGGCGATGAACGTTTCCTGCCACAGCTTCCTGCGCATGGCCAAGGCCCTGGAGCCGCTGATGGCCCACGGTGGCTCGCTGATCACCATGTCCTACCTGGGTGCCGAGCGCGTCGTCCGCAACTATGGCGTCATGGGCATCATCAAGGCGGCGCTTGAATCGGCCGTCCGCTACATGGCTTACGACCTGGGCCCCAAGGGCATCCGCGTCTTCGCCGTGTCGCCCGGCCCGATCATGACCCGTGCTGCTTCCGGCATCGCCAACTTCAATAACCTGCTCGAATCCGACGCCCAGAAGGCACCGCTCGGCCGTACCGTGACCATTGAGGAAGTCGGCGCCCTGACCGCCTTCCTGTGCACCCCGGGCTCCTCGGGCATGACCGGCCAGACCATCTACGTCGACGGCGGCGCCCACATCGTCGCCTGAGTCGCCATCCCTTGCCGCAGGTCAAGGGCTGCCGCCCTGACCTGCGCTAGGCTGGAAACTCACCCGTCCTGCGGAGGAGAAGCTCATGGCTGACTGTCCCGCCCCCATCATCCCCGACCCCGTTCCCGACCATCCCCTGCTCAAGGGGCGCAAGGAGATCGGCCGCGGCGAAAGCACCATCGTCGTCGAAGCCGATACGGTCGGCGACCAGGAAAGGGTCTACAAGATCCTCTCCTCACCCACCGACTACGCCTACTACACCGCCCCCGACCGGCCAACCGGCCGCCATTTCCCCATCGTCTATGCCGACCACGGCACGGCTGGCCACTCCAGCCGCGGCTATCCCTTCCACATCGTCGAGGTCGAACGCCTCTATCCGCTGCCCGGCGCCGGCGACGCGGCCGAAGTGGCGACCAAGATTTCCACCTCCTACTTCGACGCCTGCATGATGTGGCGCAACCTGGCCCAGGACATGGGCCGTATCGCCCTGCACCATCTGGCGGTGACGCCGATGGGCTGGAGCGACGCGGTGCAGGAGTCGCTAAGGGCGCTGGAAACGTTTTCCGGCGAGTACGGCGCCCTGCCCGACCTGATCAAGGCCGACAACCTGATGATGCGCAAGGACGGCACCCTGGTCTTCTCCGACCCGGTTTTCATGGAATGAACCCAGGCAAGCAATGACCATCAACAAGGTTTTCTATACCTCCCGCAAACTGGCCGAATCGCTGGAGGGCAACCCCTACATGGCGGTCATCTCGATCACCGACCCAACGACACCGGAAGCCCGGCTCGACCCGATGTTCCGCCACGTCCTGCGCCTGTCCTTCTTCGATGCCGTACCGGCAGACGAATTCATGCCGCCATTGCCCGGTCTGTTCGACATGGTCATGGCCCGCCGCATCGATGCCTTCATCGGCGAACTGCAGGCGGCGCCCTTCGCCATGTCGGTGATGGTCCATTGCGAATACGGCGTCAGCCGCTCGGCCGCCGTTGCCCTCTTCATCGAGGCGTTGACCGGAGCACCGCTGGCCGCCCGCGAATTTGCCTACGAGGCCAACCAGTGGGTAATCGACCGCCTGGAACAATTGCATCCGCAACTCGCCGTCGACATCCCGCTCCCCGACAGCGCCCACGATCGGCGCCACGCCGCCCGCGCCTGAATGCCGTGAGCGACGGCGTAGCAGCGTTGTTTGCTGCAGCGCAACATACTATACTGCCAGCCATCCGGCGCTCTCCCGCGAGCGCCTTTCCGGGAGTCCGACATGCAAGTGAATAACGAGCAACACTACCTGGTGAACAAGACCTACGACGAAATCGCCATCGGCGATTCGTCCAGCCTGACCCGCACACTGATGCCGGAAGACGTCAAGCTGTTCGCCATCCTGACCGGCGACTTCAATCCCGCCGTCGTCGATCCAAAATACTCGCAGAGCGGCATGTTCCGCGAAGTGATCGCTCACGGCATGTGGAGCGGTTCGCTGATTTCCACCGTGCTTGGCACGCAGTTTCCCGGCCCGGGTACCATCCTGATCGACCAGACCCTGCACTTCGCCCGGCCAGTGACCATCGGCGACACCATCACCATCACCGTCACCGCCAAGCAGAAGTTCGAGCACAACCAGCACATCATTTTCGATTGCGTGTGCACCAACCAGGACAACCTGCAAGTGGTGCGCGGCACCGCCGAGGTGCTGGCGCCGACGGAAAAGGTTTCGCACCTGCGCCAGGTGCATATGCCGGAAGTCCATATCGACGACAAGCACGAGCGCTACACCGCGATGCTGTCGCGGGTGAAGGGCCTGGAGCCGATCCCCACCGCCGTCGCCCACCCCTGCGATCATGAATCCCTGAAGGGCCCGGTGATGGCCTTCCAGGCCGGCATCATCGAACCCATCCTGGTCGGCCCGGAAAACAAGATCCGCGCCGTCGCCGAGGAATTCGGCCTCGACCTGTCCGGCATCCGCATCGTCAATGCCGCCCACAGCCACGATTCGGCCGCCATCGCCGTCTCCCTGGTGCGCACCGGCGACGCCGAGGCGCTGATGAAGGGCAGTCTGCACACCGACGAACTGATGGGCGAAGTGGTCTCGCGCGCCAATGGCCTGCGCACCAATCGCCGCATCAGCCACGTCTTCCTGATGGACGTACCGACCTACCACCGGCCGCTGCTGATTACCGACGCGGCGATCAACATCGCGCCGACGCTGGAAGAGAAGGTCGACATCATCCAGAACGCCATCGATCTCGCCCACATCATCGGCATCCCCGAACCCAAGGTGGCGATTCTCTCGGCGGTCGAGACGGTCAATCCGAAAATCCAGTCCACGCTCGACGCCGCCGCCCTGTGCAAGATGGCCGACCGCGGCCAGATCCGCGGCGGCATCCTCGACGGCCCGCTGGCCTTCGACAACGCCGTCTCCATCGTCGCCGCCAAGACCAAGGGCATCAAGTCGGCGGTCGCCGGCCATGCCGAAATCCTCGTCGTCCCCGATCTCGAATCCGGCAACATGGTGGCCAAGCAGCTCGAATACCTGGCCAACGCGCTGACCGCCGGCATCGTCCTCGGCACCCGCGTGCCCATCGTTCTCACCAGCCGGGCCGACACCGCCGAGACGCGCACCGCGTCCTGTGTCATCGCCGCGCTGGTCGCCCATCACAACCGCAACAAGGTCTCCAGCCAATGAAACAAGGCATCCTGACGATCAATGCCGGATCGTCCTCCATCAAGTTCGCCCTCTTCCCGCTCGCCCATCCGCTGTCGCCGGATGCCGAAGTCTCCGGCCAGATCGACGGCATCGGCACCAATGCCACCAGAATGGTGGCCAAGGACCGGGCCGGCGAGAAGATCGCCGATCAGGCCATCGTCGGCGAAGCCGTCAGCCACGATCTGGCCTTCGATGCCCTGCTCAAGTGGTTCCAGGCGACCCAGGCCGGCTGGCAGATCGTCGTCGTCGGCCACCGCGTCGTCCATGGCGGCGATCTCTACTCGCAGCCGACGGTGGTCGACGCCCAGGTGCTCGAACACCTGACCGGCTTCATCCCGCTCGCCCCGCTGCATGAACCGCACAACGTCGCCGGCATCCGCGCCCTGCAGGCCCTGCTGCCGACGGTGCCGCAAGTCGCCTGCTTCGACACCGCCTTCCACCGCAGCCAGCCCGACGTCGCCCAGCTGTTCGGCCTGCCGCGCGCGCTGACCGCCGAAGGCATCAAGCGCTACGGCTTCCACGGCCTGTCCTACGAGTACATCGCCCGCACCCTGCCGGAGCACTCGCACCGTGCCGACGGCCGCGTCATCGTCGCCCACCTCGGTAACGGCGCCAGCATGGCGGCCATGGTCAATCGTAAATGCGTCGGCACGACGCTCGGCTTCTCGACCATCGACGGCCTGATGATGGGTACCCGCTGCGGTAACCTCGACCCCGGCGTCGTCCTCCACCTGATGGAAACCAAGGGGCTGACGGTCAAGGACATGACCCGCATCCTGTACAAGGAATCGGGCCTGCTCGGCGTCTCCGGCATCAGCCAGGACATGCGCACCCTGCTCTCCAGCGACAAGCCGGAAGCCCGCGAGGCGGTCGAACTGTTCTGCTACCGCATCGCCCGTGAAATGGGCTCGCTGGCGGCTGCCGCTGGCGGTGTCGACGCCGTGGTGTTCACCGGCGGCATCGGCGAACACGCCGCCGAAGTCCGCCGCCGCGTCTGCCTGCAGTCGGAATGGCTGGGCATCCGCGTCAATCCGGAAGCCAACGCCCGCCACGACCTGGTGATCAGTGCCGGCAACAGCAGCGTCGACGTACTGGTCATCCCGACCAACGAAGAGTGGATGATGGCGCACCACGCGCAGACCCTGCTGGCACTCTAAGAAAAAATTTTTGTCCAACGGCCCCGCCGGCGAAAGTCGGCGGGGCTTTGTTTTTTCTGGGTTTTCAGCAACATGACAAAACGGTTTCCACCTCGGCACATCACACCGTATTTAGTCAACGGATTGCAACGACCTACTATAGGTAGTAGATTACGACCCATTCGAAAACTAACAAGCCTGATAAACCAAGCCAAGCTGAGGAGCAATAAATGAGCCCGGTATCCGAACAACTGTCTCTGACTGACATTCCCGCCGCCCCCCAATTCGCCCCCCTGCAGGAGCAGGAAATCTCCGGCGAAGTGCTGATCGAAAAATACGCCAAGGGCAAGGAAACCAATGTCCACGACGTGCGCAAACGCGTCGCCTGGGCACTGGCACAAGTCGAGCAGGAAAAGGATCAGGCCCATTGGGAAAGCCGTTTCCTCTGGGCCCAGGAAAACGGCTTCATCCCGGCCGGCCGCATCAACTCCGCCGCCGGCACCGACCTGCAGGCGACGCTGATCAACTGCTTCGTCCAGCCGGTCGGCGACTCGATCGTCGAAAACACCGACGGCAAGCCGGGCATCTACACCGCCCTCGCCCAGGCCGCTGAAACCATGCGCCGCGGTGGTGGCGTCGGTTACGACTTCTCCTCCATCCGGCCGCAGGGCGCCCGCGTCAAGGGCACCCAGTCGCGCGCCTCCGGCCCGGTCTCCTACATGCGCGTCTTCGACCGCTCCTGCGAAACCGTCGAATCCGCCGGCGCCCGCCGCGGCGCCCAGATGGGCGTGCTGCGCTGCGACCATCCGGACATCGAGGATTTCATCCACGCCAAGGACAAGGGCGACCTGACCAATTTCAACATCTCCATCGGCGTCACCGACGGCTTCATGGAAGCCGTTGATACCGACGGTTTTGTCGAACTGACCCACCGCGCCGAGCCGAATACCGACATGAAGTCGGCCGGCGCCTACCAGCGCGACGACGGCCTGTGGACCTACCGCAAGGTGCGCGCCCGCGACCTGTGGGACCAGGTGATGAAATCGACCTACGACCACGCCGAGCCGGGCATCCTGTTCNNTGAACAAGGACAACAACCTCAATTACTGCGAAGTCATCGAGGCCACCAATCCCTGCGCCGAACAGCCGCTGCCGCCGTACGGCTGCTGCTGCCTGGGTTCGATCAACCTGACGCTGTTCATCCACGACGCCTTCTCCGACAAGGCCAGCTTCGACTTTGACGAATTCGCCGAAGTCATCCGCGTCTCCACCCGCATGCTCGACAACGTTCTCGACGCCACCCACTGGCCGCTCGAACGTCAGCAGCAGGAAGCCGCCAACAAGCGCCGCGTCGGCCTCGGCTATACCGGCCTCGGCGATGCGCTGGCCATGCTGCGCCTGCGCTACGACAAGCCGGAAGCCCGCGCCATGGCTGCCCGCATCAGCGAATTCATGCGCGACACCGCCTACCTGTACTCGGTCGAGATGGCCAAGGAACGCGGCGCCTTCCCGCTGTTCAATGCCGAGCTCTACCTCTCCGGCGGCAACTTCGCCTCGCGCCTGCCAGCCGACGTCAAGGCCGAAATCCGCAAGCACGGCCTGCGCAACTCGCACCTGCTGTCGATCGCGCC
>DDWF01000133.1:18058-18824 GCA_002345845.1 Betaproteobacteria bacterium UBA2293
CTGGAAATCTCCGCCAAGGCCCACGCCGACATGGTCGCCGCCGTCGCCCCGTTCATCGACACCTCGATCTCGAAGACGGTCAACGTGCCGGGTGACTACCCCTACGAAGACTTCCAGGATCTCTACATGGGCGCCTGGAAATCCGGCCTCAAGGGCCTGGCCACCTATCGCCCGAACAGCGTCCTCGGCTCCGTCCTCTCGGTCACCTCGAGCGAACCGGCCAAGGAAGCCGCCGACGACGCCAAGTCGCCGCAAGACTTCGTCACCGACGCCAACCGCCGCCTGTCGATCAAGAACCTGCCGGCGCCCGTGCTCTCCAGCCTGCGCTGGCCGGGTCGCCCGAACCTGCCGGAAGGCAACCTGTGCTGGACCTACATGGTCGACTCGCCGATCGGCAAGTTCGCGCTGTTCGTCGGCCACGTCGAACAGGAAGGCCACGCCTGGCCGTTCGAAGTGTGGGCCAACGGCCCGGCCGAACCGCGCGGCCTCGGCGCCGTCGCCAAGACGCTGTCCATGGACATGCGCGCCAACGACCACGCCTGGCTGGAAATGAAGCTGGAAGCCCTGTCCAAGACCCCGGGCGACTCCTTCGAAATGCACATGCCGCCGCATGGCGAAAAGAAGCGCATGCCCTCCGTCGTCTCGGCCATGGCCCAGGTCATCCGCTGGCGCGTCGAACAGCTCGGCGCCCTCGCCCACGACGGCCCGACCCCGGTCAAGGACGCCCTGTTCAGCACCAAGGAACCGAAGACCGGCACCGACGGCA
>DDWF01000154.1 GCA_002345845.1 Betaproteobacteria bacterium UBA2293
GAACCCTCGCACGTGATGCGCGCGATGGGCATTCCCTACACCGCCGCGCATGGCACGACGCGCTTCTCGCTGTCGCGCTACAACACCGAGGCCGAAATCGACCGCGTCATCGCGGCCGTGCCGCCGATCATCGCGCAGCTGCGCAAGATATCCCCCTACTGGGGCGAGAAGGGACCGGTTGAGAAACCGGAAGATGCCTTCGCTCCAGCATATGCATAGGTTTCCTCCAGCGTTATGTCAAGGCTGAGGCATCCTCGCGACCAAGGCGGCAAAACCAGCGGTACGCCAGGTTCAGATGTACCTCCTCGCACAAACAACGTTCGGAGCGGATGCGTAGCTGTAACCAATGATGAGCATGCGCCCCACCAGCTCTGGATCGATGGTGGGGCGCCCGGTATGGCTGTTATGCTCGGCCAGATGCTGGCGCAACCCGCTCGGGTCCTGACAGGAATCGATGTCGCGCAGAAGACGAATCCGGGGCACATGTTCTTCGAGTTCTTCGAGATTAAACAAGTAGAACAACCGCTCCTGCCCGCCCTTCTGTTGCCCCGCCATTTCCCTGATGACTTTCAGAATGCTGTAACCATCAAACCAACTGCAACAATGGTTGCCCCAATGAGCCGCCGTCCCCAGTCCTGTCTTTCCTTGAACCAGGTCAGCGAGAGGATGCTGGCAATCACGATACCGGCGTTCGTGTAGGTCACGACCTCAGCGGACGGGAGTGTGCGCATCGCATGAATGACCAGTGCGTAAGCCGTGCCGATGCACAGCCCGCCGACGAGCATGGCTGTCGTGTTGATTCGCTTTGCCGGTATCCAGCGACCGGTTTTGCGTTTCATTGTCCACGTGATGCTGAGCCAGGCCGCAAGGTAGCCAACGGAAACAAAGCCGATCAAACCGGCGAACCCAGGGACGCTCCCGGTTGCTGCTTTGTCGCTCAAGGAATAGACACTGGTCGCCAGCATCGCCACGAAAGCCCAGGGCAGCGCTTGCCGGTCGTGCGCGTTAAGCAGCGCACTCCAGGAAAGTAGCCAGAGTCCGATGACACTGATGCCGATCCCCAGCCAGGCGTTGGCGCTCAACGACTCCCCTGTCAGCAGAACGCTTAACAGTGCGATCGGCAGCGGCGAACTACGTACCAGCGGGTAAACCAGTGCAACTGGCGCATGCTCGTAGGCCTTGCGAAGACCCCAGAAATAAATCACGTTGGCGGTCGCGGAAGTGGCCATCAAGGCGACAAACATTGGGGTCCATGTCACGCTCGTAATCAAGGCGGGAAAACCAATCGGACCCAGCAGGACCAGATGCGCCAGCAGTACCCACCATAAGGGAAAAGCCTCGGCGGGCTGGCGCCGGGCGATGAGGTTCCAGGTGACATGCATGGCCACCGAGACGGCCACTGCGAGAATCGCCTCATTCATTTTGGCTTCGCAGTTCGTCCATTTCGCCGTCTGCAGCTATCGACACCCCGATCGGCAGGGGCAGGCAGCCGCCAGAAACCTGCCGGATGGACAACGGCAGCTCGTCAGCCTGCGCTGACGGTGGATGGCTGTGCGGCATCGGGCTGTACAAGGGCAGCCACTGGTCGACTTTCAGATCGACCAATGTCTAAAAACCGACGAGAAAAGCCGCGCGGGCGTCGCCCCGGCGCTCAGTGCAAGCCGCCCGACGTTTCCGCCGCGCCGCCGATCAGGCGGCGGCGGATCAGCTTGGAAATCCAGTCGATCACATAGACGGCGATCAGGATCATGATCATGATAAAACTGGCTTCTTCCCACAGCATGGTGCGGATGCGGTCCGCCAGATAGAAGCCGATGCCGCCGGCACCGACGATGCCGAGGATGGTGGCCGAGCGGGTGTTGGATTCGAAGATGTAGAGCACATTGGACAGCATCACCGGGAGCACCTGCGGGATGATGCCGAAGCGGATGGTCTGCAGGGGATTGCCGCCGCAGCCGCGAATGCCGTCCACCTGTTTCTTTTCCGCGTTCTCGATGGCTTCCGAATACAGTTTGGCCAGCGTGCCGGTATCGGAAATGATGATGGCGAGTATGCCCGCCAGCGGACCGAGGCCGACGGCGCGGACGAAGATCAGCGCCCAAATCACCTGATCGATGCCGCGCAGGGTGTCGCTGGTACGCCGGAAAAAAAACTGGGCGATGCGCACCGGCAGCACGTTGCGGGCGCACAGCAGCCCCAGCGGCACCGCCAGCACTGCCGCGATCACGGTGCCGAGAAAGGCCATGGCGATGGTCTGGAACAAGGCCCACAGGTAATCGTTGAAGGCATCGCCTACAGTAGGCGGGAACATACGCGATGCCACGTCCAGCAGCGTACCCGAACCGGCCCAGAGGCGTGCCGGCGAAAGATCGAAGGTCCAGAAGCAGTAAGCAGTGAGGACGAAAAAGGCGAACCAGGCCGCCTGGTTGCGCAGGCGGACGGACAAGGGCGCCTGAAAGGCCAGCGGGTGGCGGGCGCGGATGGCGGCGATGCTTGCCGCGTCGAAGTTGGCGATGTTTTCGCGCATGTCAGTGGTGCTCCTTGCCGATCATGGCGTGGCGCAGTTTTTCGCAACCGTAGTCGATCAGCATGACGGTGATGACCAGCAGCAGCAGCAGGGCGCTGATGTCCTCGTAATACAGCCTTGCGATGGCGATGTACAACTCCTGGCCGATGCCGCCGGCGCCGACGAAGCCGATCACGCTGGCGGTACGCACATTGATCTCGAAACGCCACAGGGTGAAGGTGGCGAAGTTGGGCAGCACCTGCGGCAGCACGGCGAAGCGCACGATCTGCAGCCAGTTGGCGCCGGTGGCACGCAGGCCCTCCACCGGTTTCATGTCGATGTTTTCCACCGTCTCGGCGAACAACTTTCCCGAGCCGCCCATGGAGTGCACGGCGATGGCGAGAACGCCGGCCAGCGGCCCGATGCCGAAGGCGAAGACGAAGATCAGGGCGTACACCAGATCGGGGATCGTGCGCGCCACTTCGAAGATGCGGCGCACGAGCCAGTAGCTGACACTGCCGCGCCGCAGGTTCTGTGAGGCGTGGAAACACAGGGCCAGTGCGCCTAGCGTGCCGAGCAGGGTGGCGGTGTAGGCGATGAGTATGGTTTCCCACAGCAACGAGAGCCATTTTCCCGGCGCGTAGAACCATTCGTTGAGGTCATGCCACAGGGTGGCCAGGCTCAGTGTCGGCAGGGTCTTGACCGCATATTCATGCACGCGGGGCAGGCTGCGCAGCAGCTTCAGCGGATCGAACTCGCCGACCCAGGCCGATAGCCCGAAGGCGATCAGGAACAGGGTGCCGTAGGCGATGGTGACGAGCCGCTTGCGGGCGCCCAGGGAGCGGTAATGCGCCTCGAAGTCGAGAGCGGTGGCGCTGGAGGATGTCATGGGGCGAAGAATCTGGAAAGCCTGTCAATGCTGTAAAAGACCGTGGCCGCCTGTGATGGCGGCCACGGCCCGCTCGGCCGAATGGGCTGATTACTTCTTGCGGTTTTTGCGGACTTCCAGCGCGGCGTCGAGCACCGGCTTGTACATTTCGTGCGTCGCGGGAACGAAACCGGCAGTCTTGCCGCGTGCGGCAGATTCGGCCACCTGCGGATGGGTCTTGTGCAGATCGGTCCAGAAGGCCAGCAACTCACGCCTCATATCAGCCGGCATGTCCTTGCGTACCACGACCAACGGGTTGGGGATCAGCGGCGATTCCCAGATGATGCGGAACTGGTCCATCTTCAGCACGCCACGATCCACCATGGCGCGAATCTGGCCGGCATTGTGGCCTTTCGAGGACCAGGTGAAGGCAGAATCAAACTGACCATTAATTACGCCCAGCACACTCTGCTCATGGCCGCCGGAAAACAGGGTCTTGCCGAAGAACTTGTCCGGCTCGATACCAGCGCTGCGCAGACTGACCAGCGGGATCAGGTAGCCGGAGGTGGAGTTGGCATCCGCCCAGGCCAGGGTCTTGCCCTTGAGGTCATCGAGCTTCTTGTAAGGGCTGTCGCTCTTGACGATGAGGATCGAGTGGTAGCCGAGCTGGCCGTCCAGTTCCTTGTTCGTCACCAACGGCTCAACCTGGCCGCCGGAATCGATCCAGGCGGCAGCGTAAGCGCTGGCACCGGTCTGGGCCATTTGAATCTGGCCCGAGGTTAGGGCTTGTACGGTGCCAGAGTAGTCGGAGGCGGTAAAGATTTTCATCTCGACGCCGGTTTTTTGCTTGAAGACCTCGGCCACCTCCTTGAATCGCGCCGAAGTGGCGGCCTGATTCTCAGAACTCACCGAGCTGAAATAGACCACGGGAAATTTCTTCTTCCAGTCCTCGGCGGCATGGGCCAGTGTGGCGGAAGCAGTGAGGGCGACGGCAGCGATGCCGAGGGAAAGACGACGCAAGCGGGACATGTTTGATCTCCGGAAAGGGGAATGACGGGGTTGGCTGTAGCGGAAAACTCAGGCGGCGATGGGGACCAGGGACGGTATGTTCTCGAAGGCGGTCGTAGAGGTGGCGGACTCGTCGAACCGCGGGTCGTTATCGGCCACGCCGTAGATGCGGCGCACCATGGCATCGTCGAGGGCCGCCGGTAAGCCGTCGAAGATCACCTCGCCGGCGGCGATGCCGACGATGCGGTCGCAATACTGGCGGGCCGTGTCGAGGGTATGCAAATTGCACAGGACGGTAATGCCGTCCTCGCGGTTGATGCGGCGCAGGGCGTCCATCACCAGGATGGCGCTGCGCGGATCGAGGGAGGCGATGGGTTCGTCGGCCA
>DDWF01000325.1 GCA_002345845.1 Betaproteobacteria bacterium UBA2293
TTACGGACGTTTCCACACAACCTCGGTCGTATTGAGCCAAAGTCACGCCCGATTCAGCAGCCAGCAGGGTGCTGATTTTGCTCAATGCTTTCGGTATGTGTGTTGTGTTCATGCAACAGCTGTTGTATCTGTGCTGAAACTCCTTCTTGACCCCCGCCGCCTCCCGCCGCGATACTGCCCCACGTTTTTGCCAACCGCATTTTTTGAAAGGAGTACGACATGCCTGCACTAGATCACGAGGTTTACCAGCGCTGAGCCGCAGGCGAGTCGTCGCCCGGAACGCGCTGATCAGCGAATCCGGGCCGGGAAATGAACCCTGGCCGTCCGCCGGGGTTTTTTTATGCCTTATTGGCGGTTGACCGCAGGATTTTCACTGCGGGCCGGATTCCATAGCAAAGCAATATTCTGGAATCCATCATGGGCATTCAATTAGAACTGAACAAGGGGCGCGTCCCGGTGAAAGTGTGGACGCGCGATATCGAAGCTTCGGCCATGCAGCAGTTGCTGAACGTGGCCAATCTGCCGATCGTGCATGGCCATGTTGTGGCGATGCCGGACGTGCATGCCGGCATCGGCGCCACCGTCGGCAGCGTCATCCCGACGCGGCAGGCGATCATTCCGGCGGCGGTGGGCGTGGACATCGGTTGCGGCATGAACGCGGTGCGCACGACGCTGCGCGCCGAGGATTTGCCGGACAACCTGCGCAGTTTGCGTCTGGGCATCGAGGGCAGCGTGCCTTGCGGCTTCGAGCAGCACGCGGCGAGCCGCATGCGCGGCAGCGCCCTGCAGCGGGTCGGGCGGGTGCTCGACCAGCGGCTGGATACGATTGTCGGCAAGCATCCGGGGCTGATGAAGATGCAGCGCCGTTTCAACGAAACCTGGTTGTGCCAGCTCGGCACGCTGGGCGGCGGCAATCACTTCATCGAGCTGTGCCTGGACGAGGCCGGCGCGGTGTGGGTGATGCTGCATTCCGGCTCGCGCGGCATTGGCAACGTCATCGGCCGTTACTTCATCGCCGCCGCGCAGAAGGACATGCAGCGTCACCGCATCCATCTGCCGGACCGCGACCTCGCGTATTTCAGCGAGGGCTCGGACCTGTTCGACGATTACGTCGAGGCGGTGGAGTGGGCGCAGGATTACGCGCTGCTCAACCGGCAGCAGATGCTGGCGGCGGTGGTCGAGGTGTTGAAGAAGCAATTGCCGCCTTTCCGGCTGGAGAGCGAGGCGATCAACTGCCACCACAACTACGTGGCGCGCGAGCGGCATTTCGGCGAGAACCTGTTCATCACCCGCAAGGGCGCCATTTCAGCGCAGGCGGGCGAACTGGGCATCATCCCCGGCAGCATGGGCGCGCGTTCGTACATCGTGCGCGGGCTGGGCAATGCGCAGTCTTTCTGCTCGTGTGCGCACGGGGCGGGGCGGCGGATGAGCCGCAGCGCGGCCAAGCGGCGCTTTTCCCGTTTCGATCTGGAAGACCAGACGGCGGGCATCGAGTGTCGCAAGGACAGCGGTGTCGTCGATGAAATTCCGGCGGCGTACAAGGACATCGATCAGGTGATGGAGAACCAGCGCGATCTGGTGGAAGTGGTCCATACCCTGAAGCAGGTCCTGTGCGTGAAGGGGTGAGCGATGGCGAAGAAACTTGAACCCCTGGTCCTGCCGCAAGCCCGGCCGCGCAACCCGCTACTGGTGCCCGGCCTGACCCGCCGCGCCGGCCCGCACGGCAACACCCGCAAGGCCGCCCGCCAGCAGGCGCGGCAACGCACCCGGCAGTCGCTGGAGGCGTTGCTCGCCGGCGACGTGGCGGAGTTTGAAATCGATTGAAGGACAAGGACGCGACCATTCCGGTCGCGGCCTTTTTTTTACCAAGGAGAAAACCATGACTGACTTTGCCCAGCCCCCGCTACGCACTTCATTCCCGAATGCACCTCCCGGAGTCATCCATGCAAAAGCAACTCGCCGACGAGATCGTCGCCTGCCTGCAGGGCGAACGCACCGTCTATCCCTATTATCGTGACCGCTACGGCATCGGCCTGTTGCGGCATCACTGCCGCCAGCAGCCGGGGCGCCGCGCGCCGGTGGCCGCCTTGCGTCGTTCCGCCTACGCCGGCCTGCTGGAAAAGCCGCGCTTCAAACCGCTGCTCGCCACCTGCGGCGGCAGCCTCGACGAGGCGCTGCTCAACGCCGCCGATTACGACGCGGCGCAGACGCCCTTCATCCTCAACCTCGCTCTCTGGGGTGACGAGCCGCGCAGCAAGTGGCGCTGGCAGCAGACCTCGCGGCCGGGCGTCAATCTGGTGCTACAACTCAACTTCAGCGGCGAACATGAGCGTCTTTTTGCGCCGCTCGGCGATGTCGACGGCCTGTTCAAGTACTACGGCCACCCGGTTGCCCACCAGCGCCGCACGCTGGCCTGGTCGCGCATCGATATCGACTGGGCGAGCGGCAGCGCGCTGATCGAGGAAATCCAGACCGACTGGTTGCGCCGTGCAGCCCGCCTGGAGGATTGGCTGGAGTATCGGCGCCGGGGTGGTTGCGGCGAACATGAGCAAGTCAGCTACCGCCGCCATCAGCTGCCGCTCGGCCAGTCCCTGGCCTACTGCCACCACCTGCGCCAACGCTATCAGCCGATCTGGGCGGAAGCCATGCTATGGGCGGCGATTGCCTTCCTGCGCGAGGAAATCGGGATCGCGCACATCTACTACCACAGCGAAGTTAGTGGCCGCCTGCTCAAGCGTATCGACCGGACGGCGCCGCCGCGCTCGCTGTACAGCGAACTGCCGCGCCGCTTCTGCTTCCAGCCGACGACGGAGTGGCCGGATTTCCTGCTCGCCGACAAGGCGAACGCACGACTGCGGCGGCAGAATCCGGCGGTGGGGATGTTCCGGTTGGCGATGGGGTAAAAGGGTTTCGCATTAGCGGCGACGCATCATCATCTTCCGTAGGAGTGCTCAAGGGCTTCATCCTGCGAAGGCGATTTCAGTCGAGTCCGATGTCGTGGATAAAGTGTGCGTCCGGATCGACCTGTTCGAGCGATAGACCGCTTTGCCGGGCGGTGAGCAGGCGGACTTGCTGCAGGATTTCAGCTTCTCTCCAGACGGCAGGCGGCTCGACCGGGATGTAGGGAGCAAGGTCGCCCAGCGTTTTCAGGCCTTTGGGGAACCGGGTGCCCAGCCGGTCGCAGAGTGCCAGACTGACCAACCAGCCGGCGAATGCGGCGAGCAGAATCGCCCACGGCGATAGTGCAAGGTAGGCGGCAAGCAGGATGGACAGGCTGAGCCCGCCAATCTGCGCCAGGGTGCTGATCGGGGGTGTCACTGTCAATCGGGGCAGGTCAGGTGCAGCGAGTGCGCGCCGCAGACGCCGCCAGGCCGCCCGAGGCTGATCGGAAAAAACTTTGGCAAGCGGGGTGTCCGGGCGAAGCGCGTTTCGCGATAGCCCGGTTTCGGCCATGAGCGCGCGGCGTAATCGATAAAAGGCGCGCTGGCTCAGGCAGGGGCTTGTCTTGGCGGCGTTGCGTTCTGGTGATTGAGTCGCCAGTAGCTTGGCGACGTGGCTGGAGAGCTGTCGCGGAGTAGTGAGTTGAGCGGCAGATTCGTCGGTGATGGCGACGCCGAAGCATTCTTCGACGTTGAGCAGGAGTTCGACAGTGTCCAAGCCCATGTCTGTTCAGTCGGCTCGGGATAAGCGGAGGGTGGCGATGGCACCGCCTTCCGGGTGATTCTCGAACCCCGCCTCTCCGCCATGCAGCCGCGCCACCTCCCGCACCAGCGCCAGTCCGAGGCCGGTGCTTTTCTTGCCGGTGGCCGGGCGGGGCAGGGAGTAGAAGCGGTTGAAGAGTTGCGCCAGGGCGTAGTCGGGGGCGCCGGCGCCGTGGTCGCGGAGGCGGATTTCGGCGGTTTCCGCGGTCGCCCGTAAAGTCAGTGCGATTTCGCCGCCATCGGGCGAGAACTCGATGGCGTTGTCGAGCAGGTTGAGCACGGCCTGGCGCAGCAGGAAGGTGTCGCCGTTGATGCTGATACCCGGTTCGGCGTCGATGACGCAGTGCAGGTTGCGGGCGGCGAGCGCCAGTTGGCGGTCAGCGACGGCGGTTTTCAGCAGTTCGGCGAGGTCGACCGCAACATTGGCGCCGGGCGCTTGCAGTTGCTCGACGCGGGCGAGTTGCAGCATGCGATCGATGATGTCGCGCAGGCGTTCGGCCTGTTCGCCGATGCTGGCGGCGAAGCGGCGGCGGTCTTCGGCCGGAAGTTCATCTTCGAGAATTTCGGCGGCGCCGATGACCGCCGTTAGCGGACTTTTCATTTCGTGCGCCAGGTTTTGCACGTAGCGTTCGACGTACTGCTTGCCTTCGAGTTTTTCGCGCATCGTCGCCAGTGCCTGCGCCAGTTCGGAAAGCTGGCGGCCGCCGCCGCTCGGCGGTTCGGCCTTGCGCCCTTCGCTGACGGCGCGGGCGTAGTCGCGCAGGCGGTGGATCGACCAGCTGAGCCAGGCGGTGAACACCAGGCCGATCACCGCCGTGGCCAGCAGCAGCGTCAGGCCGGAGGCGCGGACGCGGTCGGTGGCGCGCTCGACGAAAGGGGCGATCGAGGTCATCGGTTTGGCCAGCGAGACGACACCGATCAACTGGCCGTCGCGGCGCACCGGGGCGGCGACGTGCATCACCGAGGTGCTCGGGTCGTTGGCGTCGTAGCGGCTCTGGCGGGCGCCATATTCGCCGCGCAGCACGCGGGCGACGTCGTTCCATTTGGAGAAATCCTTGCCCTGCGCTTCGCCGGCCGAGTCGTAGACGACGATGCCGCGCGCGTCGGTGAGGGTGATGCGCAGGTCGACGCTGTCCTTGCGGATGCCGTAGATCTCGGCGCCAGGGTGGCGTTGCAATGCGGCGGCCACCGCCGTGGCGAAGGCGCCGTCGTTGATGCGCCCGGCGGCGAGTTCGCCGGCTGCCAGTTCGGCGAGCAGGTTGGCGCTGTCGACCAGGCTCTCCTCGGTGGCCTGGCGGATGCTCGGCTCGCTTTCCTTGACGAAGGTATACAGCACGAACCAGGCGGCCAGCCCGACCACCAGGAAATAGCCGAAGAACAGGCGGACCGAGATGTTCACGGTTCAGGCCGCCAGGCTGTAGCCGAGGCCGCGATGGGTGAGGATGACCTCGTCGTCGCGCACCGCGCGTAGCTTGCCGCGCAGCGTCTTGATGTGGGTGTCGACGGTGCGCTCCAGGCTTTCGCCGTCGTCCTGCCAGACCGCCGCCATGATCTGCGGGCGGCTCAGGATGCGTCCCGGACGTTCGAGCAGGAGCGCCAGCAGCAGGTATTCGTAGCGGGTCAGCGCCAGCCAGTGGCCGTGGTAGGCGATGCGCAGGCCGTCACGGTCGACGGCGAATTTCGCCGGTTTTTCGGCTTGGCCGCGAGATTCGCCGTTGGCGTGCAGGCGGCGCAGGATGGCACGCACCCGGGAGGCGACTTCGCGCGGGCTGAACGGCTTGGTGACGTAGTCGTCGCCGCCGAGTTCGAGGCCGACGATGCGGTCCACCTCGTCCGAACGCGCGGTCAGGAACAGCACCGGCAGGTCGGAGTCGCGGCGCAGCGCGCGGCAGACGTCGAAACCGGTGAGGTCGGGCAGGCCGACGTCGAGGACGACGAAATCGATGCCGCCCTGCTGCAGCCGCGCCAGCGCCTCGCTGCCCAGCGTGCAGCACTCGGTGGCAAAGCCCTCGGCGCGCAGCGCGTAGCTCAGCGTATCGGCGATGGCCGGTTCGTCGTCGACGATCAGGATATTCATGATGGCGGCAATGATAAGGCAAGCCGGCAAGGGGCCGCTGCCTTCGGGCCAGGCATCGGCTTGCCGTGGTTGCTGGTCAAACGAATGATGGATTTGTCATTATTGCCGGATTGCCCGCAACACTATGGCGACTTTCATGCTATTTTCGTAGCCCCTGCATCGTCGTGGATTGGCTGTCGAGCGTGCCCCGCCTGCAATTCGTCGCGGATGAAAAGAGCGTACCCCGCATTCATCTGATCGGCACACTGATCATCGTCCTGCTGTTGACCATCGGCCTGGGGGGCTTCTTCTCCTGGCAGCATCTGGTCGACCGCCAGCAGTCGCTGGCGCGCATCGAAAAGGCGGCCAATGAGCAACTGCGTCAGCGCCTCGAGGCGGAAATGCGCAGCGCCGTCGATTTCATCGATTTCACCCGTTCACGCACCGAAGAGGTGTTGCGGCGCAGCCTCGCCGAGCAGGTGGATAGCGCCCTGCAGATCGTCGAAGCCATCTACCAGCGCGAGTCGGCACGTCATCCGCCGGCCGAGGTCAAGCGCCTGATCGTCGAGGCGCTGCGCCCGGTGCGTTTCTATGAAGGGCGCGGCTACTACTTCATCGATGACATGGCTGGCCAGTTCATCCTGTTGCCGACGGCGCCCCAGTATGAAGGCCGGACCATCCTCGATAATCGCGACGATACCGGCCACTACATCATGCGCGGCCTCATCGAGGCGGCAAAGAAGCCGCGCGGCGAAGGCTTTTCGCGCTACCGCTGGTATTCGCCGGACAACCCGAAAGTGATGTCGGACAAGCTCGCTTATGTGCGTCACTTCGCACCGTACGACTGGCTGATCGGCACCGGCGACTATTTCTCCAAATGGGAAGAGTTGCAGCAGAAGGAGGCGCTGGCCCGTCTGCGCTCGCTGCGTTTTGGTGAGAACGGCTATTTCGGCGTGCTCGCCGCCGACGGCACGGTCCTTCTGTCGCCGGACAACCAGGCCCAGGAAGGGCACCATTTCATGGATATGGAGGAGCCGGCGCGGACGGCGCTGGCGCGCATCGACGAGGTGCTCAAGGCTGGCGGCGGCTTCATCACCTATTCCTGGCGCAATCCGGCAACCGGCCGGGCGGGACAGAAGGTGGCACTGGTCCGCACCGTCCAGCCGTGGAACTGGACGCTGGTTGCCACCGTCTTCGAAGACGAACTCGCGCAGACGGTCGCCGAACAGGTGCAAGCCGACGAAAGCGGTAGCGTCAAGCGTCAGCTCAATCTGCTGCTCGCCACCCTGGCCGCCCTGGCGCTTGGCGTGGCCGGTTCGTTGTTGTTTTCGCGCTGGACGCACAGTCTGTTCCTGGCCTACCACCGCGAACGTGAAGCTCAGCAACAGGCGCTGCGCGAGAGCGAGGACAAGTTGGCCAGCATTCTCGACAGCGTCGAGGCCTATATCTACATCAAGGGGCCGGACTACACCTATCAGTACGCCAACAAGATGGTTTGTGCGCTCTTTGGCCGACCGCTCGCCGAGATCGTCGGGCAGAGCGACGAAGTTTTCTTCGACCGGGCGACGGCCGACAACCTGCGCCGCAACGATAGTCGGGTTCTCGTGGACGGGCAGCGCGTCAGCGAGGAGGAGATCAACACCACGGCCGACGGTTCGCTGACCAGCGCCTTTCTCTCCGTCAAGTTGCCGTTGCGCGATCCGGCCGGGCGCATCTACGCACTCTGCGGCATTTCCACCGACATCACCCAGCGCAAGCGGCAGGAAGCCGAACTCGACAGTCATCGCCACCATCTGGAAAGGGCGGTCCTGTCCCGGACTATTGAACTGGCCGAAGCCAAGGAAGCGGCAGAGGCAGCCAACCGGGCGAAGAGCACCTTCCTGGCCAACATGAGTCACGANNGATGAACGCCATCATCGGCCTGACCCATCTGTTGCAACGCGAAATTGGTGATCCCCATGCCCAGGAACGCCTGGGCAAGATCGGCCATTCTGCCCAGCACCTGCTCAACGTCATCAACGACATTCTCGACTTGTCGAAAATTGAGGCCGGTCGGCTGACCATCGAAGCCAGCGAATTCTCGCCGCGCGAGGTGGTCGATCAGGCGGTCGCCATGCTCGAGCAGCCGGCCCGCGACAAGGGCCTCAGTCTGCAGTGCACCGTTTCGCCAGCGGTTCCCGACTGCCTGGCCGGTGATCCCGTCCGCCTCGGTCAGATCCTGCTCAACTTCATCGGCAATGCCGTCAAGTTCTCGGCCCGTGGTGAGATCGCCGTGCGCGTGGGTGTCGATGCCGAAGAGGGGGATTACGTCCGCCTGCGCATGGAGGTTGAGGATCAGGGTATCGGCATCAGCGCCGAACAGCAGTCGCGGCTGTTTACCGCCTTCGTCCAGGCCGACGGCTCAACCACCCGCAAGTTTGGCGGAACCGGCCTTGGCCTGGTGATCAATCGCCATCTGGCGCGTCTGATGGGCGGCGATGTCGGCGTCGATAGCCGGCCCGGCGAGGGCAGCCGTTTCTGGGTCACCGCCCGACTGCGCCGCGTCGAGCGCAGCATGCCGGCGGCGAGCGGGGCGGGCGATGGTCGGGCGCTGGAGGAAGTGATTGCCGCAGTACATGGTGGCCAGCGCATCCTGCTCGTCGAGGACGATCCGATCAACCAGGAAGTGGCCCGCGAACTACTGACCGTGGCCGGCCTCCAGGTCGTGGTCGCCGACGACGGCGTGCAGGCCATCGCCGCTGTCGCCGGCGGCTCCTTCGCACTGGTGCTGATGGACATTCAGATGCCGGTCATGGGCGGTATCGAGGCCGCCCGGCGCATTCGTGAATTGCCTGCCGGCCAGAACCTGCCGATCGTGGCGATGACCGCCAATGTTTTCGAGGAAGATCGTCAGGCCTGTCTTGATGCCGGCATGAATGAACATATCGGCAAACCTGTCGATCCGGATGTCCTGTACTCCGTGCTGCTGCGCTGGCTGCCACCCCGCGTGCCGTCCTGAAGGCCGTCGCCGGGCTTTCTTCCATCCGCTTTTTGGCCGAGAATTGCCCTTCCTTCGACTCGCCGGGAGCCCACCATGAACAGCAACGAAGAGCTTGCCCTTGCCCTCCGGCACAACCGTATCAGCCGCCGCCAGGTGCTCTGGCTGTTCGGTGCCGCCGCCCTGTCTGGCTGTGCCGCGTCGCCGGTCGGCGGCAAGTCCATCCTGGTCGGCATGAGCGAGGACGAGGAAAAGCGGGTCGACCAGGAGGTCGCGCCCAGCCAGTTCTCGCAGGATCTCGGGCCGGTCCAGGACGGCGCGGTCAACCGCTACGTCAGCAGTGTCGGTCAGCGCATCGACGCCCATACGCACCGGCCGCAGATGCCCTATTCCTACCGCGTACTCAATGCCAATTACGTTAACGCCTACACCTTCCCCGGCGGTGCCATGGGCGTCACCCGCGGCATCCTCGTCGACTTGCAGAACGAGGCCGAGCTGGCAGCTCTGCTCGGTCACGAGATGGGCCATGTCAATGCCCGCCACGCGGCGCAGCGTCAGGGTCAGGCGATGGTCGCCCAGGTGGCGGTGGCTGGCGCCAGCATCATTGCCTCGAGCAGCGAGTGGGGCGGGCTGGTCGCCATCGGCAGCCAGCTCGGGGCCAGCGCCATGCTCTCCAGCTATTCGCGCGACAACGAGCGCGAAGCCGACGCGCTCGGCCAGGAATACATGGTCCGCGCCGGTTACCCGGCAACCGGCATGGTCGGCCTGCACCAGTTGCTGGTCGATCAGCAGAAGGAGGCCCCGGGCCTGCTGCAGACGATGTTCTCGACCCACCCGATGAATACCGAACGGCGCGATACTGCCCGTCAACTGGCCGATGGCAAGTACGCTGCCAGCAACCAGCGCGATCTCGGCCGCGAACGCTTCATGGACAGCACCGCCAGCCTGCGCCGTATCAAGCCGACCATCGACGCCTGCCAGAAGGGTGAACTGGCGATGGCCGGCAAGCAGTATCCGAAGGCCGAGGAGCAGTACCGTACGGCGCTGCAGAAAACGCCGCGCGATTACGCCAGCAACCTGCTGATGGCCCAGTGCCTGCAGGCGCAGGACAAGGACAAGCAGGCGCTGAACTACGCCGAGACGGCCAAGCAGATCTACCCGCAGGAGCCGCAGGCGCACAAGCTCGCCGGTGTTCTCGCCCTCGGTCAGCGTGATCCGGCCAAGGCCTATGCCAATCTCGATGCCTACGACAAGATGCTGCCCGGCGATGCCGGCGTCACCTTCCTCAAGGGCATTTCACTGGAAGGTATGGGCAAACGTCAGGAGGCGGCCAATCACTACGCCACCTACCTGCGCCGGACACGCCAGGGCAAGGCCGCCGACTACGCGCAGAGCCGCCTGCAATCGTGGGGTTACATCAAGTAGGCGGTCACTCGCCGCCGAAGCGGCGCAGACCGTCGAGGTCGAGGATGTTGATGCCGCCGTATTCGCTGCGCACCAGGCCGGCATCCTCGAGCACCTTGAGCGCCTGGTTGGCGCGCTGCCGGGAAACCCCGGCCAGGTAGCCGAGTTCTTCCTGGGAAATCTGCAGCAGGCGGTTGGTGCCTGGGTAGAGCACCGGGTTGAACAAGGCTGCCAGGCCGCGGGCGATGCGGGCGTCGGTGTCGAGCATGCGCTCGTTCTCGATCATGCCGATGAACTGGCCGAGACGTTCGTTGATCTGGGCGATCAGGTAGCGGTTGAACGGGATGCTGTGATCCATCAGCCACGTGAAGGTGCTGCGGCTCATGAAGGCGACGCGGGTTTCGCGCAGGGCCATGACATCGTAACGCCGGGGTTCGTTCTTCAGTAGCGAGCCTTCGCCGAACCAGCCGCCGGAACTGATGCCGGTCAGCGAGGTGGTCTTGCCGGTGGTCCAGTGGCTGGCCATCTTGCCCAGGCCGTCGATGATGCCCATCCAGTAATCGACCGGTTCACCCTTCATGCAGATGAAGGCGCCGGCGGCAAAGCTGCGTTCGACGGTGCCGGACAGGGCCTTGAGCATTTCTTCCTCGGTCAGCGCCTGACCCCAGAGCGAAGTGCGCAGCAGTTCCTCAGCGTTCTTCAAAGTATTTACGATTTAATTCGTCGATTGTCTGCCGGACGACAATTATAAGCCTGCAGGGGGGCTAATCTTTGCCTCAGCTTGGCCGATTGTCGTGGTGCACTGCAAGGTTTACGCGCCATCCGGCAATGCCCACAATGCGTCAAACGAACGTTAGACCGCGCATCCCAAAAGCGCGGCATCGAGGAGACTAAAGAATGCCCACGCAGGCGAATTTTTCGTCGCTGGATGGTTTGCACACCTTCCCGCGACTGCTCTTCCATCACGCCAAGACACGTCCGAATGCCCCGGCCATGCGCGAGAAGTATCTCGGCATCTGGCAGACCTGGAGCTGGTCCGACGTTGGCGAGCGCGTGCGCGCCCTGGCCTGCGGCCTGGCCGCCCTTGGCTTCAAGCGCGGCGACAATCTGGCGATCATCGGCGACAACCGGCCGCATCTGTACATGATGATGACCGCCGCCCAGTGCCTGGGTGGCGTGCCGGTGCCGCTGTACCAGGACGCGGTGGCCAACGAGATGCTGTTCGTGCTGCAGGATGCCGGCGTGCGTTTTGTTGTCGTCGAGGATCAGGAGCAGGTCGACAAGATGCTCGAGATCAAGGATCAGGTCGGCACGCTGGAGCAGGTGATCTACGACGATCCGCGCGGCATGCGTCACTACAACCAGGTCTTCCTGCACGATATTCACGAACTGATGGAAATGGGGCGGGTCCACGACCGCAACCATCCGGACTTCCTCAACGCCGAAGTCGAGCAGGGGCATTTCGACGACGTCTCGGTGATGCTCTACACCTCGGGTACCACCGGCAAGCCGAAGGGCGTATGCCAGACCCACGCTGCCTTCATCGCCGCCGCTCAGGGCGGGGTGCAGGTGGACAAGATGGACGGTGATGGCGACATCCTCTCCTACCTGCCGATGGCCTGGGTCGGCGACCACCTGTTCTCCTTCGCCCAGGCGCTGGTCGCCGGCTTCACCATCAACTGCCCGGAGTCGGGTGAAACGGTGATGACCGACCTGCGCGAAATCGGCCCGACCTACTATTTCGCCCCGCCGCGCGTTTTCGAGAGCCTGCTGACCTCGGTGATGATCCGCATGGAAGACGCCGGGCAGTTGAAACAGAAGATGTTCCATTACTTCATGGACGTCGCCAAACGTGTCGGTGGCGACATCCTCGACGGCAAGCCGGTGTCCGGCGGCGATCGTCTGCTCTACGGGCTCGGCAACGTATTGATCTATGGGCCGCTGCGCAACGTTCTCGGCATGAGCCGCATCCGCGTCGCTTACACCGCCGGCGCGGCGATCGGCCCGGAGCTGTTCCGTTTCTACCGCTCGATCGGCATTAACCTGAAGCAGCTCTACGGCCAGACCGAGACCTGCGCCTACGTTTGCCTGCAGCCGGACGGCCAGGTCAAGTCCGATACCGTCGGTGCCCCGGCGCCCGGCGTCGAGATCAAGATCGCCGACAACGGCGAGGTGCTGGTCAAGGGGCCGATGGTCCTCAAGGGCTATTACAAGCGCCCGGACGCCACGGCCGAGTCGCTCAATGCCGACGGCTATTTCATGACCGGTGATGCCGGCTTCCTCGATGCCGATGGCCACCTGAAGATCATCGACCGGGCCAAGGACGTCGGCAAGCTGGTGAACGGTGCGATGTTTGCCCCGAACTACATCGAGAACAAGCTGAAGTTCTTCCAGCACATCAAGGAAGTGGTCTGTTTTGGCCACGAGCGCGACATGGTCTGCGCTTTCATCAATATCGACGTCGGCGCCGTCGGCAACTGGGCCGAGCGCCGCGGCATCGCCTATTCGGGTTACACCGACCTGGCCGGCAAGGCCGAGGTGCTGGAACTGATCCGCGAATGCGTCGAGAAGGTCAATGCCGACCTGGTGCACGACAGCATGGTCGCCGATTCGCAGATCCATCGCTTCCTCGTCCTGCACAAGGAACTCGATCCGGACGATGACGAACTGACGCGGACACGCAAGGTGCGGCGCAATTTTGTCGCCGAGAAGTACAAGGTGCTGATTGATGCCCTCTACAGCGGCAAGGCCAATCAGTTCATCGAGACCGAGGTCAAGTTCGAGGACGGCCGTCGCGGCAAGGTCTCGGCCGACCTCAAGATCATCGATGTCAAGACCTTCCCCGTCGTCAAAAAGGTAGCCTGAACATGAGCAAGAAAATAGGCGACGTCATCCTCGACCTGCAGAACATTTCCCTGCGCTTTGGCGGCGTCAAGGCGCTGACCGATATTTCCTTCAACGTTTACGAGCACGAGATCCGCGCCATCATTGGTCCCAACGGTGCCGGCAAGAGCTCGATGCTCAACGTCATCAACGGCGTCTACCACCCGCAGGACGGCAAGATCATGTTCCGTGGCGAGGAGCGCAAGCAGATGGACCCGCACCTGGCCGCCCGCCAGGGCATCTCCCGCACCTTCCAGAACATCGCCCTNNGCGTGCTCGACAACATCATGACCGGGCGCACCCTGAAGATGAAGAGCAACCTGCTGCTGCAGGCGCTGTGGTGGGGGCCGGCCCGTAACGAAGAGCTGGCGCACCGGCAGAAAGTCGAGGAAATCATCGACTTCCTGGAAATCCAGCACATCCGCAAGACGC
>DDWF01000028.1:0-3697 GCA_002345845.1 Betaproteobacteria bacterium UBA2293
ACCCTTGAGATCACCGGTGATCTCAAGCGCCTGGAGAGCGACGTGTTCCGCGCCGTCCACGGCCAACGGGTCAACCTGTTCGATGAGCGCACCCTGATGGAATGGGTGGCGAAGAATGGCGTCGATCAGAAGAAGTTTGCCGAAACCTTCAACTCCTTCGGCGTCAACAGCAAGGTTCGCCGCGGCGACCAGATTGCCCAGGCCTACAAGATCCAGGGCGTCCCTGCCGTTGCTGTCGATGGCAAATACATGGTCGGCGGGCAGAATTTTGACGAGATGCTGGCCAATGCCGACAAGCTGATCGTCAAGGCGCGGGGCGAAAAGGCCGGCAAGAAGTAATTGACGCTGCGGGTATTCATCACGGGCGCCTCGTCGGGACTCGGCGAGGCGCTCGCCGTTTGCTACGCGGCAAAAGGTGCGACGCTCGGCCTGGCGGCTCGTCGTGGCGAGGTGCTGACGGCGCTCAATGAAAGGCTCGGCGGGCACCATGCCTGCTATCCCCTCGATGTGGCCGATGCCCCGGCGCTGCACGATGCGGCCACCGATTTCATTGCCCGTTTTGGCGCTCCGGACATCGTCATCGCCAATGCCGGCGTTTCGGCCGGCACGCTGACCGAGCACGAGGAAGACCTGGCCGTGTTCCGCCGCATCATGGACATCAACGTGTACGGCATGGCCGCCACCTTTGCGCCGTTCATCCCGGCCATGAAGCGAGCCGGTGGCCAGCGGCGCCTGGTCGGCATCGCCTCGGTTGCCGGCATCCGCGGCCTGCCGGGGGCGGAGGCCTACTCGGCGTCGAAGGCCGCGGCCATCGCCTATCTGGAAAGCCTGCGCCTGGAAATGCGCCCCGGCAACATCAAGGTGGTGACCATCGCCCCGGGCTACGTCGAGACGCCGATGACCGAGATCAATCCTTATCCGATGCCCTTCCTGCTGCCAGCTGACGAAGCGGCGGCCCGCTTTGCCGCGGCCATCGCACGTGGCACCAGCTATACGGTCATTCCGTGGCCGATGGGTATCGTCGCCAAACTGTTGCGGGTCTTGCCCAACTGGCTTTACGACCGCCTGTTCACCCGCGCCCCGCGCAAGCCGCGCGGCATCCTCTCGGAACCTTCCTGAGCGCCTGGCCGGCACCACAATTGCCGGCATTCGCCCTACCATAGGCGGCATGAGTAGCGTATCTGCCCCGCGGCGTCCGCAGCGCGTCAAGGCCAAGTTCTTGGTGCCGTTCACGCTTGCGCTGACCTTCATTTTGCTCGTCTTCGCGCTGGCCATCTACAGCATCGAGCGGCGGGTGCGCGATCAGGATCTGGCTGAACGTTCGGCCGCGGTGGCCAAGCTGTTCGCCCAGAAGCTGGAGAAGGACACCAACCTGATGCTGGCCACGATGCGCGCCTTGATGACCAACCAGGCCATGGAAGGCGCCTTGCGGCGTGGTGACCGGCAGCAACTGGCGGCGCAGGCCGGTGATCTGTTCCAGCGTCTGCGCAGCGAGCACCGGATCACCCATTTCTATCTGATCTCACCGCAACGGATCAACATCCTCCGCCTGCACAGTCCGGGCGAGCACGGCGATCATATTGAGCGCGTCACGCTGGATCGCGCCCAGGAACGGCAGGCGGCCGTGCATGGCCTGGAACTGGGTGCCATGGGCACGCTGACCCTGCGCCTGGTGATGCCCTGGCAAGGGGCTGACGGGCTGGCCGGCTATGTCGAAATCGGCGAGGAAATCGAGCATCTGATCGACGAAATCCGCCAGAGTCTGGCCGTCGATCTGCTGGTTCTGGTGGACAAGCGCTACCTGCAGCAGGCGCAGTGGCAGCGGGGGCAGACGTTGATGCAACGGCAGGGCGACTGGGCGCGCTTCAGCAGCCATGCGGCGCTGGCACAAACCACCGCCGCGCTGCCGGCGGCGCTCGACGAGCGCCGGTTGGCCGAGTTGCTCGCCGGCGGCACGGCCGAAATCCGCGAGGGTCAGCGTTCGCTGCATCTGGCCTTGGTCCCGCTCGATGATGTCGCCGGTCGGCACATCGGACACCTGGTGGTGATGCGCGATATCACCTCACTCGAGTCCACGGTGCGCTGGTCGCTGTTGGCGGTGCTCGCGGTCAGCCTGCTCGCGGCGGCTGGCGTGCTCGGCGTCTTCTACCTGGCGCTCGAGCGGGTCGAGCGCGACTACCGCCGTCAGCACGATCTCGAACACCAGTTGCTGTACCTCGACACCGAGCACCAGCGCATCCTGCAGATCGAGAAACTCTCGGCGCTCGGCACCATGGTCGGCAGCATCGCGCACCAGCTCAACAATCCGCTGGTCGGTGTCGTCAATCTGGCGCAGCTGGCCGAACGCGAGGCCGACGTGCCGGTCCGCGTGCGCGAACTGCTCGGCGAAATCCGCAGCGCCGGCGCCGACTGCCGGGCTTTCGTCAAGCGCATGCTGGTCTTTTCCAAGGTCTCGTCCTTCGAAGCCAAGCCGACGGCGATGGCGGCGCTGATCGAGGAGACGGTGCTGCTGTTCCGCCAGGCGGAAAGCCGGCATCTGCCGGTGACCGTTGACCTGGAGGACGAGGCGGCGGTGATCATGGTTGATCCGATACTGATCCGCCATGCCCTGTTCAACCTGCTGCTCAACGCCGCACAGGCGACCGACGGCGACGGCGAAATCCGCATCACGCTGCGCCGCGAGGACGATCCCGTGCGCCGCCTGCCGGGGTGGACGCTGGCCGTGACCGACCACGGAAGAGGGATGGCGGCGGCCGTACTGGACAAGATTTTCGTGCCCTTCTTCACCACGCGCAGCGATGGTACCGGGCTCGGCCTGCCGGTGGTCCAGCACGTCGTGCTGCTGCACAATGGCCAGATCACGGCGAGCAGCGAGCCGGGCCGTGGCACCAGAATTGCTATCTGGCTACCGGGGGGCTTGCCCGCCACGCCGTCAACGGAGCGCGAAAACGACTGACATGCTGCCGAAAATTCTGGTCGTCGATGACGATCGCCATACCCGCGTACTGCTCGACCGGCTGCTCGCCAAGTCGGCGCAGGTGACCCTGGCGCTGACCGGGGCCGAGGCGCGTGAGCGCTTTGCCGCTGACGACTTCAACCTGGTGTTGATGGATCAGCGCCTGCCCGACGCCAACGGCATTGAACTGCTGCGCGAGTTCCGGGCCCGCCGGCCACATCTGGTCAGCATCCTGATGACCGGCTTCGCCGATGTCCGCGATGCCGTGGCGGCGGTGCGCGAAGGCCTGTTCGACTACCAGACCAAGCCATTCGACGATCTCGAGGCGATCGAGGCGGTGATCGGCAAGGCGCTTGAACTCGATCGCGCCTATCGCGAGATCGACGGCCTGCGCCAGCGCCTGGCCAGCGAGCCGGATCTGCCGCTGGTCGTCGGCCAGTCGGCGGCCATGGAGCGGGCGCTGGCCCAGATCCGCCAGGTCGCCGGGCTTGATGCCACGGTCTTGCTCGAAGGCGAGAGCGGCACCGGCAAGGATCTGGCGGCCCGCTTGCTGCATACCGCCAGTCCGCGTTCGGCCAAGCCTTTTCTCGAAGTGAATTGCGGCGGCCTGCCCGAGACGCTGCTCGAAAGCCTGCTCTTCGGCTACGAGAAAGGCGCCTTCACAGGCGCCGGCCAGGCCACTGCCGGCTATATCGAAAAGGCCCACGGTGGCGACCTGTTCCTCGACGAAATCGCCGACAT
>DDWF01000028.1:3806-20822 GCA_002345845.1 Betaproteobacteria bacterium UBA2293
CCGCGAGGATCTGTACTACCGGATCGCCGTCGTCGCCGTGCGCCTTCCGCCGCTGCGCGAACGCGCCGGCGACGTCGTGCCGCTGGCGACCCATTTTCTCGACCACTACAACGCCCGTTTCGCCAAGAACTGCGGGCCGTTCACGCCGGCCGCCATGCGCGCGCTGGAAAGCTGCCCGTGGGAAGGCAATGTCCGCCAGTTGCAGCACTGTATCGAACGCGCCGTCGCCTTGCATGCGGGGGGTCCGCTCGATTGCCTGCATCTCTTCCCCGATGGCCAGGCGGCGAGCGGGCGCTGCGCCGGCGAGGCCGCCGAAGCCGAGTTCATTTGCGGCTATCAGGAAGCGCGCGCCGAATTCGAGCGCGATTATCTGCGCCGCCTGCTCGCCCAGGCCGCTGGCAATGTCTCCGAGGCCGCCCGCCTGAGCGGCATTCCGCGGCAGAATTTTTACGTGCGCATGAAGCGCTGGGGTGGTGTCACCGAAAAGTGACACCTGTCACCCGGTAGTGACAGGCCGGCCAACCGAAATCCCCTGTTTTCCGCGAATTGCCGCCCGAATGGCGCGCGGCCGCTGTGGCATGGCCTTTGCAGGTGAACTCCCGTGATGAACCTGCGGGAGGTGAAGAAAATGCAAAGAAAAACCCTGTTTGTCGGTGTTTCGCTGCTGGCTGCCGCCGGCTGTGCCTCGGTGGCTACAGGCCCGCAGGCGATCGACTGGAACAAGATACCGGCGACGACGGTGGCGATGTTCTATCCCGGCCAGTCCTCTTATCAGTGGCTGCGTAGTGAGGGGCACAAGGGAGCGGCCAAGGAAACGCAGCGCGGTGACGCCTGCACCTCCTGCCACGACGACGCCAAGGAAGAACAACTCCAGGGCAGCAAGATCCTCCGTGGCAACCATCCGCTTGAGCCGCAGGCGGCTGCTCTCAAGGGCAAGAATGGCCACGTCGACGTCAAGGTGCAGGCCGCCTACGACGCCAAGAACGCCTATCTGCGCTTCGAATGGAAGACCGCGCAGAAGCATCCGGGTTATGACTATCCGGGCTATCGCTTCGACGGCAAGGAGTGGAAGGCCTACGGTCACATGCGCCTGACGCCGAACGTGCTGGCCGGCAAGACGCCGGCGATTTACGAAAACCGCATGTCGATCATGCTCGACGACGGCAAGGTGCCGGGCTTCGCCAACCAGGGCTGCTGGCAGACCTGCCACGACAGCGAGCGCGACATGCCGAAAGCGCCGACCAAGGATGAAGTGGTGGCGAACCCGCTGCTCGGCGGGGCGCTGAAGAAGTCCGATGTGCGCAAGTACCTGCCGGCCAGCCGCAACGACGTCAATGACTGGCGCAGCGGCAAGTCGCTCGAGGAAATTGCCCGCCTCAAGGCCGACGGCCAGTTTCTTGAGCTGATGCAGTGGCGCGCCCACCGCAGCAACAAGGTCGGCGCCGCCGATGATGGCTATGTGCTCGAGTATCGCAACTTCGACAAGGGAGTGAATCCCTTCACCTCGAATATGGATGGCAAGACGAAGCAGCCGAAGTACATGTTCGACGCCGCCAAGTTCGGCAGCAAGGCAATGGCCGCCGGTGACTATGGCAAGAAGGAGATGATCCTGGTCAAGGGCATGAATGCCGTGCCCTTCGATCCGAACGCCGGCTGGAAGGAGGGTGACATCCTGCCGCAGTACGTCCTCAGTGCTGAAGACAGCAAAGGCTCGGCGGCCGACAACAAGGCTATCGGCTCCTGGCGGGATGGTGTGCAGACCGTCGTTTTCATCCGTCCGCTCGGTTTGGCCAATGATGACGACAAGGCACTCAAGGCCGGCGGCGTCTATAACGTCGGCTTTGCTGTCCATGATGACAACATGACCGGGCGCGGCCACTTCGTGTCCTACGTCAAGACCCTTGGACTCGGCGCCAAGGCCGACATTCAGGCGGTCAAACTGGATTGAGCCGGCGCCGCTCCAGCGCCTGCACGGCGCTGGGGCGGCAGCCTGGCCGAAGCACCGGCGGCATGACCGCGCACATCAACATTAGTCGGGAGAATCTGAAATGTCGCAGCTCACCATCACCAGCTCGCTGATCGCGCTCGTCGCCGGTCTTTGCCTGACCGCTCCGGCCGCCGCCCAGGTCGATGCCGAGGCGGTGTTCAAGGAAAACGACTGTCACAAGTGCCATCACCCGAGCAAGGCCAAGAAAGGGCCGGCGCTGGCCAAGATCGCCGCCAAGTACAAGGACAAGAAACTGGACGAGAACGAGGCGATCAAGCACATGACCAAGGGCCAGAAGGTCAAGCTGGATGATGGCACCGAGGAGGACCACAAGATCATCGACACCAAGGACGTCAAGGTGCAGACGGCCGTGGCCCGCTGGATACTCGATCGCTGAGCGGCGACATGCTGACGCTATCGGGGGGATGGCGGCTTTGCCGCGGGCTGGCCGGCGGCTTGCTGCTGGCCTCGGCCGGCCTCGCTCCGGCCCTGGCCGAGCCGGCGAAACTGGACAATGCCGGTTGCCTCAAGTGTCATCAAAGCCAGAAGGCAAAGATCGAAGTGCCCGATGCCGAGGACGGCAAGCGGGCGTTGCGTCAGCTCGAACCGCGCAAGTTCGCCAAGGGCGTCCATGGCGAACTGCAATGCGTCAGCTGCCACACCGACATCGTCGACAACCAGGCGCGGCACCGCAAGGACCCGGCGGGCAAGCGGCCCGACTGCGTCAGTTGCCACCAGGATCTGTGGGCTAAGCTGCCAGCGGACACGCGCACGGCGGAGAAACCGGGCCTGGCCACGGTCATCCGCAACATCGAGCATTACAAGCAGTCCTTCCATGCCCGCCCCGATGCCGATAACCCGGAGCGGCCGAAAGCCACCTGCGAGCAGTGCCATTCCAGTCACGACTTCAACGTCCCGCCGCGCGACAGCGAACGGCGTACCGCCTGGCACAAGGAAATTCCCGATACCTGTGGCACCCAGTGCCACGAGGACCAGCTGGAGTCCTACGCCACGTCGGTCCACGGCGAGGAAGTACTGGAGAACGGCAATGCCAAGGCGGCGGTATGTACCGACTGTCACAGCGCCCACCAGGTCGTCAATACGTCGACCGACAGCTTCAAGCTGGCCAACGTGCAGACCTGCGGTAGTTGCCACAAGGAGGCGCTGACCAGCTATTCCGACACCTATCACGGCCAGGTCAACCGGCTCGGCTGGACCTATACCGCGCGCTGCGTCGACTGCCATGACAGCCACGACATCCGGGCGCTCGACGATCCGAAGTCGAAGGTGCATCCGAAGAATCGCATGAAGACCTGCACCAAGTGCCACAACGACGACAAGCCGGGGATGCGCAACGCCACTGCCGGATTTGCCTCGTTCGGCCCGCACGCCAATGTCCATGATTTCGCCAAATACCCGCAAATGTACGTTGCCTCGAAATTCATGGTGGCGCTGCTGATCGGCGTCTTTGCCTTCTTCTGGGCGCATTCCGGGTTGTGGTACTACCGCGAGTGGCGCGACCGCAAGGAGGGCAAGCCGCGCGCCCGGATCGACACCAAGGGGCTGCAGATCGACCCCGCCAAACACTTCCGCCGTTTCGCCGCCGGCTGGCGCGTCGCCCACCTGGTCTTCGCCCTGGTCACCATGACCCTGGTGCTGACCGGCACCACGGCCCTGTTCGCCAACAGCGCCTGGGCGCCGACCGTCGCCGCCGCCTTCGGTGGCCCGAAGATGCTCGGATTGGTGCATCGTTTGGCGGCGGTGCTGTTCATCGGCATCTTCGTCATCCACTTTGTCTATGTCATGCAGAAGCTGTTGCGTGACCGTAGCTTCCGCTGGTTCGGCCCGGATTCGCTGATCCCGAACTGGAAGGACTTCGCCGACTGCTGGGCGATGTTCAAGTGGTTCTTCGGCAAGGGCCCGCGGCCGCTCTTCGACCGCTGGGCCTACTACGAGAAGTTCGACTACTGGGCCGTCTTCTGGGGCGTCAATGTCATCGGCTGGAGCGGTCTGATGTTGGCCTTCCCGCATGTCACGGCGACCTATCTGCCGGGCTGGGTGTTCAACGTCGGCACCCTGGTCCATGGCGAAGAAGCCTTCCTGGCGGCGGTCTTCCTGTTCACCGTGCATTTCTTCAACAACCACTTCCGGCCGGACAAGCTGCCACCGCCCGATGTCGTGATGTTCACCGGCACGCAGTCGCTGGAAGAGTTCCGCCACGATCATCCGGCGCACTACCAGCGCCTGGTCGATTCCGGCGAACTGGAGCGGCATCTGGTCGCTGCGCCATCGCCCACCTTCCACCGCAGCTCGGTGATCCTCGGCCTGGTGCTGATCGCCTGCGGCCTGGGCCTGCTACTGCTGGTCGGCATCGGCTTCTTCTCCAGCTTGTGAACGCAGCACCGGCCGATTTTTAAAATCGGCCGGTGTGATCGCGTTAAAGCCACGGCAGCTTGGTAAAATCGCCCGACCATGGAACTCATGATCAATGGCGAAGCCCGCCAGTTCTCCGAACCGCTGACCGTCGCCGGCCTGATCGACCAGCTCGGCTATACCGGCAAGCGCATCGCCATCGAACGCAACGGTGAAATCGTCCCCAAGAGCCAGCATGCTGCCACACCGCTGGCGACTGGCGACCGCCTTGAGATCGTCGTCGCCGTCGGGGGGGGCTAGGGGCCAGGATCAAGTCGTCAGGATCGAGTAAAGTCCTCGCACCGCAGCCACGCTTACTAACAGCTAATAGCTAACATCTAGGCAACTAAAAAATGCACCAGCTCACTATCGCCGGTAAGAAATATCGCTCCCGCCTGCTGGTTGGTACCGGCAAGTACAAGGATTTTGCCGAAACCCGCGCGGCCATCGATGCTTCCGGGGCGGAGATCGTCACCGTTGCCATCCGCCGCACCAACATCGGCCAGGATGCCCGCCAGCCGAACCTGCTGGAAGCTGTCCCGCCGCGGCAGTTCACCATCCTGCCCAACACTGCCGGTTGCTACACGGCCGACGACGCGGTGCGAACGTTGCGCCTGGCGCGCGAGCTGCTCGACGGCCATCCGCTGTGCAAGCTGGAAGTGCTCGGCGATCCGACGAGTCTCTTCCCCAATATGCCGGAGACCCTGAAGGCTGCCGAAACGCTGGTCAAGGAAGGTTTCGAGGTCATGGTGTACTGCTCGGATGATCCGATCCAGGCGAAGATGCTGGAAGAGATCGGCTGCGTCGCGGTGATGCCGCTGGCCTCGCTGATCGGTTCCGGCATGGGCATCCTCAATCCGTGGAACCTGCGCCTGATCATCGACAACGCCAAGGTGCCGGTGATCGTCGATGCTGGCGTCGGCACCGCCTCGGACGCCGCCATCGCCATGGAACTGGGCTGCGACGGCGTGCTGATGAACACTGCCATCGCCCACGCCAAGGACCCGGTACTGATGGCCAGCGCCATGAAGAAGGGCGTCGAGGCCGGGCGCGAAGCCTTCCTCGCCGGGCGTATGCCGCGGAAGCTCTATTCGGCCGATCCGTCGTCGCCGACCAGTGGGCTGATCGGTTCGTGAGCGGCGTTCCGTTGATCCACCCTGCCGTCGAGGGCGAGGAAGGCGAATACACCGCTGGTCGCCACGGCCACATCAAGAGTTTTGTCCGCCGCGCCGGCCGCATGTCGGAAGCGCAGCAGCGCTACTACGCCGAAATGATGCCGAAGATCGGCATCCCCTATCAGGCGCAACAGATCGATCTCAATGCCGTCTTCGGCCGCGCCAATCCGAAGATTCTCGAAATCGGCTGCGGCATGGGCGAGACGACGGCGAAGATTGCCGATGCCAATCCGGACAACGATTATTTCGGCCTGGAAGTGCATGTGCCGGGCGTCGGCGCGCTGTGCAAGCAGATTGCCGAGCGCGGCCTGAACAACCTGCGCATCGGCCAGCATGATGCCGTCGAAGTCGTCCGCGACATGCTGCCTGAAGGCTCGCTGGACGGCATCCACATCTTCTTCCCCGACCCGTGGCACAAGGCACGGCACAACAAGCGCCGGCTGATCCAGTCACCTTTCATCGCGCTGCTGGCGACGCGGCTGAAGCCGGGCGGTTATCTGCACTGCGCCACCGACTGGGAAAACTACGCGCTGCAGATGCTCGACGTCCTCGGCCGCGAGGAGAGCCTGCAGAACACGGTCGCCAATCCGTCGGCGGAGGCCCTTGCCGCTGCACTGGCCGCCGATTCCGCTAGCGGCCTGGCTGGTTATGCCCCGCGCCCCGACTACCGGCCGCTGACCAAGTTCGAGAACCGCGGCCTGCGTCTTGGCCACGGCGTCTGGGATCTCGTTTTCCGAAGGGGCTGAGCTTCCCCGCACGCACCTACTGAGTCGACAGGAGGAGGCATGACTGCACGGAAACCCGCGCATTCACGGAAATTTTGGCTGGTGCCGCTGCTCGCCGGCCTGCTGGCAGCCTCAGTACCTCCGCAGCTCCAGGCCGAACCAGCCAGCGTCACCGAACGCCAGAAGGTATTGCAGGAAGCTGCCAGGGTGCGCAGGCATCATGGCGTATGGGCGTCCGCTACCGATCAGGAACTGAAGGACGATCGGGCCGGCCTGCAGCAGGAGGCAACAATCAAGAGCCGGACGCTGGGCTACGACTACCTAGTGACGACGAGCTTGACCATCGGTCTGGCGCTGACGCAGCAAACCCAGCGCAGTGAACTACTGCAGGATGACACCCAGCGCAGCGGCGACGGACAGATCGCCAGCCTTTACGGCACCTATGCCCCATACCCCTTTCTGAATTTCCCGGTTTCGATCGGTTGGGGAAAGTACAAGACCTCGCAGGAGCGGGTGACCGAAGGACAGGAGCTGGAGGGTGATTTCACCGCCAAGCTGATCACGGCATCGGCCGGCATGTCTTTGCTGATTCCGCTGCAACCGGTATTCCTCAATAGCGGTCTGCAACTGAGCTACGCATCTTCCAGGATCGACAGTTTCATCGAGCGCTGGCCCGGACAGCAGGTTGAAACACCGGCGCAGACGACGAGTTCAACCCAGTTACACCTGTTCACGAAGGCCCGCCTGTGGGCCAATGGAATACTTTGGCCCTATCTCAGCCTGAAATACAGCCGCGACCTGCAGCGCAAACCTCACGATGACGACGTGGACCAACTGCAATGGGGCATCGGCCTAGACCTGCTGCATGCCGATGGCTGGTATGGCGGATTGGGCTATAGCCGGGTGGTTGGTCGCCAAGGAATAGACGATCGAAGCCTGACCCTCAGCTTGCGCAAATCGTTCTAAACCGGGGCTTGATCAATCTTGCGGTAGTGGGACCGGCGGCAGGGTCGGTACGGTGATGCGTGGATCCGGAAGAAGGCTGGGTAATTCCGGCGGCGATGACTGGACAGCGGATATCTGGCGGGCCGCCTCGAGTTCCAGAAGTTGTTGCCGCAACGGCTCTTCGGGAGGCGTGAAATAACGATCTTCGTAACAAAGACTGGGGTGGCAGTCCTTTTCCCGGCGCATCGTGTATATCTTGCTGGTATCCGAACGATCGACATAGTAGGTAACGGTCTGACCATTGATAACAGCTGTCCGTTTGATGAACCATTGGTCGATCATCGCTTCGGTGCCAGTGTGATTGCTGCTTGATCTCGAATCGCGATACTCGCCATCGACATAGATCGTAATGTCTGATGGCGTGAACAGTGCGCAGCCGGCGAGCCCCAACGAGCACAGCGCAGCCAGCACCAGCCAGAATGCCGATTGAAACCGTAGTTCGTATTTTTCCGACATCATTGACTCCTGTTCAGCACGGTACCGCATGATCAGTCCTGGGGCAGAGGGACCGGAGGCAAGGTCGGCAGGATTATGCGCGTATCTGGCAGGACACTGGGGAGTTCTGGCGTATCGGGAGCTCTAGTCGGGGTGTGAGGTACTGCCTCAAGCTCCAGAAGTTGTTGCCGCAAGGGCTCCTCGGGTGGCGCGAAATATCGTCTGTCATCACAACTTTTAACGGAATTACAGCGCTTGTCCTGGCGCATCGTATAGATCCTCGTCGGTTCGGATCGGTCGACGTAGTAGGTGATGTTCTGGCCATTCACAATGGCCGACCGTTCGATGAACAGACCATCAATCATCTGTGCTATGCGCTCGTGATCAGCTTGATCGTGATGGTCGCGAACCTCACCATCCACATAGATCCAAACTCTTGGCTCAAAAATGGCGCACCCAGCCAAGCCGAGCGAGCCTATCGTGGCCAGCACCAGCCAGATTGCCGATTGAAACCGCAGCTTGAATTTTCCCGACATCGTTGACTCCTGTTTCCCCTGGCAGCGTGTGGCTGGCCAGCTTACACGGGAATCCGGCCAGCAAAAAGCCGGCCACTGGAAGCGGCCCGAAAGGGCCTGTCAAGGTCGCTGACGGACGTGTGACGCTGGCGGGGGGGGCGTTGATCAGGCGTCATTCGGCTACCCGGCAGGCATTGCCGAGAAATCAATCAGCGCTGAGCGTCCGCCGGCGGCGCCAGCCGGCCATGGCGAGTCCGCCGAGGGCGCCGGCCATCAGGCCAAGCATGCCGGGTTCGGGAACGCGGTTGGCGACCAGGAAATCCTGGTAGCCGACGCGGCCAGCCTGACCCATCGACGTGCCGCTGGTGAATAGCTCGAAGCTGTAGTTTTCTGGGCCGAAGACGCCGTCAATGCGGCTGAGCATCGACTGGGCGCTCTGCAGGATGTCCTTGTTGGTGTCCTTCACCTTGCTCACCAGGCCGTTGGCCAGGCTGCTCTGCAGACCGGGCGCGTTCGGGTTGTCGTCGGCGATGATTTCCCACAAGGCAAGCTGGAAGCCGGCGGCGTTCAGGTTGCCGGCGCTGCCGGTGAGCAAGGTCGACGAATACGACTCGGAATACAGTTCGCGGATGAAGCCGGCCTTGGCGCTGCCGAAAATGCCATCGAGGCTGTTGGTGACGTAGCTCTGGTTCTGGCTCGATGACCATTCCCAGGGATCGACGCAGAAGGCCAGCACCGTGCGGGTGTTGTCGATTACCAGGGTTTGCAGGCCAGTCCAGTAATTTTGCGCGCCGCTGGCGATCGGCAGCAGCAGGCCGCCACTGGCCAGACCGTTGGCAAGTCCGCTTTCCTTGATCAGCACCGGGGCGGCTGATGCCGAGCCAGTGGCCAGGGCGGCGGCGATCAGCAGGGCATGTTTCAGATTCTTGTTCATGGCGATATCGGCTTGGCGAGTTTTGTTGCTGCCAAGGATAGGTGCCAAGCTTTTTTTGCCCCGTGAATTTGCTCACGAGCGAAGGCAAATGCCGCAACTTCCGGCGAAGGGCGCTGGCTGCCGGCGCGGGCTGATAAACTCTGGCCCCTGCAATCCGGCCGGGTCATCCGACCGGCAATACCTTTTCAGGAATATCGATCATGTGGTTCAAGAATCTGCAAATCTATCGTCTGCCGACGCCGTGGAACATCGATCTGGCCAAGTTCGAGGAACAACTGGCCCGCGGCCCCTTCGTCAAATGCCCGAGCAATCAGCCGCTGAGTCGCGGCTGGGTGTCGCCGCGCAAGGATGGCGCGCTGGTCTTTTCGCTTGAGCGCCAGTGGCTGATTGCGCTGGCTGTCGAACAGCGCCTGCTGCCGTCGTCGGTGGTCAATGAGGAGGTCAAGGAGCGGGCTGAGGTGATCGAGGAACAGCAGGGCTACGCGCCCGGCCGCAAGCAGCTGAAGGAATTGCGTGAGCGCGTCACCGAGGAACTGATGCCGCGCGCCTTTACCCGCCGGCGCAGCACCTTCGTCTGGCTCGATCCGCACAACGGCTGGTGCTGCGTCGATGCCGCCAGCCCGGCCAAGGCCGAGGAGGTTATCGAGCACCTGCGCCACTGCCTCGACGAATTCCCGTTGAAGCCGGTCCATACCCAGCTCTCGCCGACCACGGCGATGGCCGACTGGCTGGCCGGTGGTGAAGGCCCGGCCGGTTTCACCATCGACCGCGACTGCGAACTGAAGGCGGTCGGTGAGGAAAAGGCGGCGGTGCGCTATGTTCGCCATCCGCTCGGCGACGAAGTCAGCGATGAAATCAAGTCGCACCTGGCGGCCGGCAAGCTGCCGACCAAGCTGGCGCTGACCTGGAACGACCGCATTTCCTTCGTCCTCAGCGAGAAGCTGGAAATCAAGCGCCTCGCCTTCCTTGACCTGTTGAAGGAAGCGGCCGAGAAGAATGCCGAACGCGCCGACGAGCAGTTCGATGCCGACTTCGCGCTGATGACCGGCGAACTGTCGCGCTTCCTGCCGGATCTGATCGCGGCGCTCGGCGGCGAGCAGGCCGAAGCCGCCGCACCGGCCGGCAGCAGCACGCCGCCGTGGGAAGCCTGAGCACCGCCTGCCCCTGCGGCAGCGGCCGGCCCTACGCCGGTTGCTGCCAGCGCCTGCACGCTGGTGAAGCGGCGGTCAGCGCCGAGGCGCTGATGCGCTCGCGCTACAGCGCCTACGTGCTGGCGCTGGAACCCTACCTGCTGGCCACCTGGCATGCCTCGACAAGGCCGCCGGCGTTGAATCTGGCCGATGAGGCGGGTACCAAATGGCTGGGCCTGGAAGTGAAGCGGCATCAGCAGTCGGACGACGGGCAGGCGCTCGTCGAATTCGTCGCCCGCTACCGCGTCGCCGGGCGCGGCCACCGGCTGCACGAAGTCAGCCGCTTCGTCCGCGAAGACGGCCGCTGGTACTACGTCGACGGCGACGTCAGCTGATCTTCAGGCTTTCGGCCAGAGGATCATCTGCGTGCAGCGGAATAGCGCGATCTTGCGCCCGCTGGCTTCGTCGGTGACTACCGCATCCCAGACCTGGGTGTTGCGCCCGATGTGCTGCGCCGTGGCGACGCAGGCGATGCTGCCGTCGCGTACCGTGCCGAGGTGATTGCTCTTCAGCTCAATGGTGGTGAACGACTCGGCACCGGCCGGCAGATGGGCGATGGTGGCATAGCCGCAGGTGGTGTCGGCCAGGGCGACGACGCTGGCGGCATGGAGGAAGCTGTTCGGGGCGAAATGCAGCTGCCGCACCGGCATCCGGCTGCTCGCCGTATTCGGCGCCAGGGCGGTCATCTCGATGCCGAGATAGCCGGGCAGGTATTCGCTGCCGCGGGCATTGAAATCGGCAATGGTCATTTCCGGGCGGAATGTGCTCATGCGGGTCTCCTTAAGCGGCGGCCGGGGCCGGCGTGCGGATGATCGGCGCTTCGCGGATCGGCAGGTTGAGAATGGCGGCGAGCAGGGCCAGCACGATGTCGGCGTACCACATCCAGCCGAAATCGCCGAAGCGGGTGATGGTCAGGCCGCCGAGGTAAGCGCCGAGGAAGCCGCCGATCTGGTGCGAAAGCAGGGTCAGGCCGAACAGCGTCGCCAGGTAGCGGACGCCGAACAGCTTGCCGACGATGGTGGCGGTCGGCGGCACCGTCGCCAGCCAGGTGAAGCCGAGACCGGCAGCAAACAGGTAGAAGGTCAGTTCGGTACGCGGCGCCATCAGGTAGAGGGCGACAAGCACGGCGCGCGAGGCGTACATCGCCGCCAGCACGTATTTGCTGCGGTACTTGGCGACGCAGTGGCCGGCGTAGAGGCTGCCGGCGATGTTGGCCAGACCAATGATCGCCAGCGACCAGCTGGCGACCGACGGCGGCAGACCGCACAGCGCCACTTCGCCGGGCAGGTGGGTGACCAGGAAGGCGATATGGAAGCCGCAGGTGAAAAAGCCGGCGTGCAGCAGCAGATAGCTGCGGTCCTGCATGGCGGTGACCACCGCCCGCTTCAAACCGCCCTCCTCATGGGTGTGGTGCACGGCCGCTGCCGCGCGCGGGCCGGTCAGCTTGCCGATCAGCGGCAGCGCGGCGAGGGTCATCAGGGCCATGGCCCACATGGCACCCATCCAGCCGACCATCTGGATCAGCTTCTGCAGGATCGGGGCGAAGACGAACTGGCCGAAGGAGCCGCCGGCATTGATGACGCCGGAGGCGGCGCCGCGAGCTTCGATGGGCAGGCGCTGGGCGGCGGCACCGATGAGTACCGAGAAACTGCCGGCGCCCGAGCCGATGGCCGAAAGCAGGCCGAGCGAGACGATCAGACCGAAGCCGGTGCCCATGAACGGCGTGACGGCGCTACCCAGGGCGAGGATCAGCAGGCCGCCAATGAGTACGGCGCGCGGGCCGTAGCGGTCGGCGATGGCACCGGCCACCGGCTGGATGGCACCCCAGGTGAACTGGCCGATGGCCAACGCCAGGCTGATGCTGGCGATGCCCAGGCCGGTGCTCATGTCGATCGGGCTGATGAACAGGCCGAGCGACTGGCGAGTGCCCATGGTCACCATCAGGATGCCGGCGGCAGCCAGGGTGGTGACCAGGATGTCGGGGCGGCTCAGGGAACGCAGCATGAGGGGTTTCCGGTAAGGGCTGGGATGACCGATTATTGCAGAAGCGGCGGCGGAAAATCGTCGCCGAATCGCCCATAATTGGCGGCGTTACGTCAACGGATTATTGACAATATGAACTGGCTGGCTAGTTGGGAGAGCTTCGTCCGCGTTGTCGAAGCGGGCAGCATGGCCGGCGCCGCGCGCCACCTGATGTGCACGCGGGCGCAGGTCAGCAAGCAGATCGGCGATCTCGAGCGGGCCTTCGGCGTGCGCCTGATTGAGCGCTCGACGCGCAAGCTGGTGTTGACCCCGTCCGGCGAAGTCTTCCTGCAGCACGCGCAGCGGGCGCTGGAGACGATTCGCGGCACCGAGATCGCCGTGCGCAATCTCGGCGAACAGCCCTGCGGCATCCTGCGCATCAGCGCCGCGATCAGCTTCGGCAGGCTGTACGTGGCGCCGCTGCTGCCGCGCCTGACCGCCCGCTATCCGGACCTCAGTTGCGAACTGGTGCTGACCGACCACGCGGTGAACCTGTTCGACGACAACATCGACCTGGCCCTGCGCATGACCAAGGCGCCGCCGGAGGATGCCGTGGCGCGCAAGCTGGTGCCGTTGCAGCGGGTGATCTGCGCGGCGCCGGCCTACCTGGCGGCGCACGGCGAGCCGCGGACGCCACAGGATCTGGCAGCTCACTCCTGCTTCAGCTACCTGCTGCCCGGGGAGGCAACCGACTGGTGTCTGGCCGATGGGCGCGGCAACGAAATCCGTGTACCGGTCAGCAGCCGCCTGCGCTTCAACAATCTCGACTGCGTGCGCGACGCGGTGCTGGCCGGCCATGGCCTGGCCATCATGGCCACCTATCTGTGTGCCGACGATCTGGCGCAGGGCCGCCTGCAGGCCGTACTCACCGATTACGAGCCGGTCACCCGCTTTGGCAGCCACGTCCATGCCTGCTACACGCCGAGCCGCGTGCGCGTGCCGAAAGTGCGGGTCTTCCTCGACGAACTGGAGCGCGAATTCAATCCGCTCCCGCCATGGGAACGCTTGGTCGGCTGAATGCCAGCTGTGATTGCCTTGATTGCCCCTTGTTTGCGATCATCCGCCGATACCCGGAGAGAGACATGGATGCAAACGTAATGCCGCTGGTCGAGGCGCCCTGGAAACATTACTCGGTGCTGATCGTCGATGACGAACCCGGCATGCTCAGTTTTCTGCAACGGGCACTGACCCCGCGCTGTGGTGTCGTCGATGTCGCCGGTAGCGTCGAACAGGCCGAACCGCTGCTGCGTCGGCGCCTTTACGACCTGATCGTGCTCGACATTGCCATGCCCGGCCGTACCGGCATCGAGTGGCTGCACCAATTGCGTGGTGAGGGCTACGCTGGCGACGTGGTGCTCATGACCGCCTATGCCGATCTCGACACCGCCATCGACGCGCTGCGCGCCGGGGCTGCCGATTTTCTGCTCAAGCCCTTCTCGCTGGCCCAGGTCCTGAACTCGGTACAGCGCTGCTACGAGCGTTCGCGGTTGCTGCGCGAGAATTTCGTGCTGCGCCGTGAAGTCCGCGAACTGACGCCGAATATCGAAGGCATGATCGGCGACTCGGCAGTCATGCGGGAAGTCTGTGAACGCCTGAAGCGCATCGCGCCGACGCCGGCCACCGTCTTGCTGACCGGCGAGTCCGGCACCGGCAAGGAAGTGGCGGCGCGCGCCCTGCACCGGATGAGCCCGCGTGCCGCCGGTCCCTTCGTCCCGGTCAATTGCGCGGCGATCGCCGCCGAGTTGATCGAGTCGGAACTGTTCGGCCACGTGCGCGGCGCCTACACCGGTGCTCAACAGAGCCGCGAAGGCCTGTTCTACTACGCTCGCGGCGGCACGCTGTTCCTCGACGAAATTGCCGAGATGCCGGCGGCGGCCCAGGCCAAATTGCTGCGCGCGCTGGAGGAGCGGCGCATCCGGCCGGTTGGTTCGGAGCAGGAAATTCCCGTCGATGTGCGCGTCATCGCCGCCACCAATCGCGATCTCAAACACGAGGTCGGACAGCAACGTTTTCGCCAGGATCTCTACTATCGCCTGCAGGTGGTGGAGGTCACCCTGCCGCCGCTGCGCGAGCGCCCGGAAGATTTGCCGGCGCTGATCCAGCACTTCGTCGCCCAGATCGGCCTTGGCCTTGAGGCGCCACAGCCAGCGCCCGACAGCCGCACCCTGGCCCGGTTGGCGGCCTACGACTGGCCGGGCAACGTGCGTGAACTGAGAAACTTTGTCGAACGCTCACTGATTCTCGGCTGGTTTGACTGCGGTCCGGAGCCGCAAGACGGTCCGGCAAGCGTCGCTTGCACCGACGAAACGATGGAAGCCGTCGAGAGGCGCCACATCCTGGCGGTGCTCGCCGCCAGCGCTGGCAATAAATCGGAAGCGGCACGCCGCCTCGGCGTCTCGCGCAAGACCCTGGACCGCAAGTGCCAGGCCTGGGGCCTGCCGGATGTCCACTGAGTCAACGGCGGGCTTGCCGGCGCTGCCGCCCGGCCGCCGTTCGATCCGCAGCCGTCTGCTGCTGCTCGCCCTGCTGCCGCTCGGCATCGTCCTGCCCTTGATGCTGGCGGTGCTGGCCATCTGGGGCGGTGACTACCTGGACCGCCTGCTGGTGACCAAGGTACGCGCCGATCTCGCCGTCGCCCATGGCTATTACGAGCGGGTGGCCGATGGCCTGGGGCGTTCGGTCAGCGCCCTCGCCGACTCGGAGCGCCTGGCCCGTGGCTTGCGCGAGTCGCCGCGTGGTATCGACGCCTTGCTCGACGAAGTGCGGGTCGCCGGCAAGCTCGACTTCCTCGATTTTCTCGACCTCAAGCAGGCCGCCGCTGCGGCAGGCGAGTGGCCGGTCATCGCCAGCGCCCTGGCCGGCACGGCGCGGACCGAGAGCGACAGCTTTTCGGCCGAACAACTGCGTGCCTATGATCCGGCGCTGGCCGAACGCGCCTTGACCCCGCTGATCAGCACGGCCAATGCCCGGCCGCAGCAACGGAGCAACGAGGATCGCGGCCTGGTCATCCAGAGCGCCGCTCCGATCCGCGATGCCGCTGGGCGGATGGTCGGCGTCCTGGTTGGCGGCATCCTGCTCAACAAGAACCTCGAATTCATCGACCATCTGAACGGGATCGTCTATCCCGAGGGCTCGCTGCCCTTCGGCAGTGCCGGCACGGCGACACTGTTTCTCGACGATGTCCGGGTGGCCACCAACGTCCGCCTGTTCGAGGGGGAGCGGGCGATCGGCACGCGGGTGTCGGCGGCGGTTTACGATGCCGTGCTCGGTGAAGGCAAGACCTGGCTCGACCGCGCCTTCGTCGTCACCGACTGGTACGTCTCCGCTTATGCACCGCTGGTCGACAGCCACCAGCGGCGGATCGGCATGCTTTACGTCGGTTATCTGGAGGGGCCGTTTGCTGCTGCCCGGCGGCAGGCGTTTGCTGTTGTCGTCGGCCTCTTCGCCATGGCCATGGCGATCGCCGGCATATTTGCCGTGTTCTGGGCGCGCCGGGTCTTCCGGCCGATCGAACGCATGCATGCGACGATGAGTGCCATCGAAAAGGGCGATCCCGCCGCCCGTGTCGGGCCGGTGGCCAGCCAGGACGAACTGGGCGTCGTTGCCACGCATTTCGACCACATGCTTGATCGCCTGCAATCCCAAGCCTCTTCCCTGAAACGCTGGGGCGAGGCGCTCGATGCCAAGGTGGCCGAACGGACGGCGGCGCTGGAGCAGGCGGTCGCCGACCTGAAGGCGGCCCAGTCGCGCCTGGTGATGAACGAGAAGCTGGCCGCCATCGGCCAGCTGACGGCCGGCGTGGCGCACGAAATCAACAATCCGGTGGCCGTCATTCAGGGCAATCTCGATGTCCTGCGCGATCTGCTGGGCCCGGCCGCCGAGCCGGTGGCGCCGGAAATTCGCCTGATCCACGAGCAGGTGCACCGTATCCGCCTGATCGTCGCCAAGCTGCTGCAGTTCGCCCGGCCGCAGGATTACGTCGGCTACCTGGAGCCGGTGGCGCCGGGGCCGCTGGTGCACGACAGTCTGGTCCTCGTCGGCCATCTGCTCAAACGTGCCAACATCGCTGTCGAGCAGCACTGTGAATCGGCGCGACAGGTGCTGTGCAACCGCAACGAACTGCAGCAGGTACTGATCAACCTGATGGTCAATGCCATCCAGGCCATGCCGGAGGGGGGCGTGCTGAGCCTGGCTTGCGAGGACTGGGACGAGGCCGACATGCCGGTCGGCCTGCGTCTGGTGGTCAGTGACTCCGGCAAGGGGATCAGCGAGGCCGATCGCCAGCGCCTGTTCCAGCCCTTCTTCACCGCCAACAAACCTGACGGCACGGGACTCGGCCTGTGGGTCAGCCAGTCGCTGGTCGAGCGCTACGGCGGCTGGATCAGCGTCGATAGCCTGCCCGGCCGCGGTACGCGCTTTGCCGTCTGGCTGCGTTTCGAGCCGCTGTCGCAGTAGGCCTTCGGCTCAGCCTTTGACCACCGGCCGCGACAACCAGCGGCCGACACAGGCGACCAGATCTTCCGGCTCGACGGGCTTGCTGATGAAATCGTTCATGCCGGCCGCCAGGCAGTTCGTCTTGTCCTCGATGAAGGCGTTGGCGGTCATGGCGATGATCG
>DDWF01000028.1:20853-21730 GCA_002345845.1 Betaproteobacteria bacterium UBA2293
GCATGTCCATCAGGATCAGGTCGTAGGTCTTGCCGATGGCCATGCGCAGCGCGTCGCTGCCATTGGCCGCCGTTTCGATGCGCAGATTGAGGTCGCGCAGAAATTCGCGGGCGATCTCCTGGTTGAGCGGCTCGTCCTCGACGATCAACACACTGGCGCCCTGGATGTTCCGATACTCACCGGTGGTGTCGGCATTTGTCGTCGCCAGCGCCAACTGATCGGCATTGCCGATCATCAGGCGGACATCGAACCAGAAGGTGCTGCCTTCGCCGAGGCGGCTTTCGGCACCAGCCGTGCCGCCCATCAGCTCGGCCAGGCGGCGGGTGATCGAGAGGCCGAGTCCGGTGCCGCCATGCTTGCGGGTGGTCGAGCTGTCGGCTTGCTCGAAGGCGTTGAACAGGCAGGAGAGCTTGTCCTCGGCGATGCCGATGCCGGTGTCCGCGACCTCGAAACGCACGTCAACCGCATCGTCGAGGGTGGCCAGGCGGCGGGCGCGCAGCACGATGCGACCGCGTTCGGTGAACTTGATCGCATTGCCCAGATAGTTGATCAGGCTCTGGGTGATGCGTGTCGGATCGCCGAGCAGCGGCTCGGGGAAGTCGTCCAGTTCGATCGCCAGTTCCAGGCCGCGCATTCTGATCCGTTCGCCGAGGATGGCGGCTGCCCGGGTGATCAGCCGCGGGATGTTCACCTCGTCGCGGTCCAGGGTCAGCTTGCCGGCCTCGATCTTCGACAGGTCGAGAATATCGTTGATGACGCTGAGCAGGTGTTCGGTAGCACTGTCGATCTTCTCCAGGCGCTCGCTCTGCACCGGCGACAGGCCGTCGCGGCGGATCAGGTGGGCCATGCCACGGATGGCGTTCATCGGCGTGCGGAT
>DDWF01000087.1:0-8306 GCA_002345845.1 Betaproteobacteria bacterium UBA2293
CCATGTTGCGGCCGTGGGTGGAGGTATGGGAACGATACTGGGGCATGGCTTCTCTCCGTCTGGTGTGGCGCCGGAAGCCTGACCTCCCGGGCGCGAACTATAATCAGCCAATTCTAGCCCACTCTTCCTTACCAATGCTCCTCCACCCCCAGTTCGACCCGGTCGCCTTCACGCTCGGCCCGCTGGCCATCCGCTGGTACGGCCTGATGTACCTGGTCGCCTTCGCCCAGTTCTTGTTGCTCGGCCGCTGGCTGATCCGCAGCCGCGGCGCCCGGATGACCGTCGAACAACTGGACGACCTGCTGTTCTACGGCATGCTTGGCGTCATCATCGGCGGCCGCCTCGGCCAAGTGCTTTTCTACGAGCCAGCCTACTACCTGACCAACCCGCTGGAGATCGTCGCCGTCTGGAAGGGTGGCATGAGCTTTCATGGCGGCTTCATCGGCGTCCTCGCAGCGATGACGCTGTGGGCGCGCAAACACGGCAAGGCCTGGTTCGAAGTCACCGATTTCATCGCCCCGCTGATTCCGCTCGGCCTGGCCGCCGGGCGCCTGGGGAACTTCATCAACGGCGAATTGTGGGGCCGCATCGCCGATCCCTCGCTACCCTGGGCGATGGTTTTCCCGCAAGCCGGCGACATGGAGCCTCGACATCCCTCGCAGCTCTATCACGTTGGGCTGGAGGGCCTGGCGCTATTCGCCATCCTCTGGCTGTACAGTCGCCAACCACGGCCACGCGGCGCGGTTTCGGGCGTCTTCCTGATCGGCTACGGGACGTTCCGCTTCATCACCGAGTTCTTCCGCGAACCTGATCACGGCATCTTCGGCCAGTCCTACACGGTCAGCATGGGCCAGTGGCTGTCGCTGCCGATGATCGCCGCCGGGCTGTTGCTGCTGTTTCTGGCCTACCGGAAGAAGGCTCTATAATTATGGATTACGTCTTCCAATCACTGACAGGAATCCTCTCATGACACGTCCGTTCAAGGTTCTCGGCATCCAGCAAATCGCCATCGGCGGCCCGTCCAAGGACAAGCTGCGCACACTGTGGGTCGACATGTTCGGCCTTGAAGTCACCAGCACCTTCGTTTCCGAACGTGAAAACGTCGACGAGGACATCTGCGCCATGGGTAGCGGCCCGTTCAAGGTCGAGGTCGACCTGATGCAGCCGCTTGATCCGGAAAAGAAGCCGGCGGTGCACAGCACGCCGCTCAACCACGTCGGCCTGTGGATCGACGATCTGCCGAAAGCCGTTGAATGGCTGTCGGCCAACGGCGTGCGCTTCGCTCCGGGCGGCATCCGCAAGGGCGCTGCCGGTTTCGACATTACCTTCCTGCATCCGAAGGGCAACGAGGAATTTCCGATCGGCGGCGAAGGTGTGCTGATCGAGTTGGTCCAGGCACCGCCGGAAGTGGTCAGCGCCTTCGCCAAACTGGCCGGGCAGTAAGCACAACGATGACGGCGGACATTCCCGAAGAGGATCTCGCCGAAACCCGTGCCGCGCTGGCCCCGACCCTGGCCGCCACAGCGGCCGTCCTGCCCTGGCTGCTCAAGGAGCGGCCGCCGCGCTTTGATGCCGCCCTCAACCAGCGCTGGATTGACGCCGGCCGAGAACTGGCCCGGACCTGGTCGACGCGGCCGACCAATGCCAGCAGCCTCGTTCGCCAGGCGGTCTTCACCCTCTACGGCGTCGCCCTCGACAGCCATGATGCCGACTGCCTGGCGCTTGGCGAGGCGCTGGCCAGTGCCACCGACCGGCTGGAAGGCGGACCGCCGCCCGCCCACCTGATCGCTGCCATGAGTGCGACGATCGAATGCTTCGACGAGGTGACGGGCCTCGAACACGAAGCCTTTGCCTTACGCGCCCGACATTTCGCCCAACGCCTGATGACCGCCGTGGACCAACCGGCACGCCAGCGCTCGTCGCTGATTGACCACCTGTTCGCCGCCGAAGTCGGCGAACGTCTGCAGCTGATGCGCGAGGCGCTCAATGCCCTGCCCCCGGATGCCGTCATGCTTAAATCGGAGGCTGCGCAGATCGCCGAACAGGCGGAGCTGATCGAGCTTTTCGGACTGATGGACCTGGCCCGGCAACTCGCCGGGCGAATCGATGCCACGACCGACCTCGAACACCCGGCAACCCGCGCCGTTATCGAAAGCGACCTGAAGCGTCTGGGCGAAGGCATCGCCGCAGTCGATTCGCTATGAAGGGCGAATGATCTCCAGGGCCAAGCGGCGCCCCTGACCAAGGTCAGCCAGTTCGCTGGTGATTTCCATCGTATGCAGGGCCCCGTCAGCCAACCGCACTTCGGCTGACACCGATCGGTTCTCCTCCCCTTGCCCGGCCAACAGCTGGTCGACATCCAAGCCATCAGGCAGCTGATACAACTGGCGGCGCAAACGGCCGGTCAAATCAGCACGCCGGCAACCGAACAGTTTTTCCGCCTGGCGATTGGCATCGAGCACCTGCCCGCTGCCACCATCGACCAGCAGCATGGCATCGCGGGAAAACTCGAACAGCACCTTCAGGCGCTCGTCGGCCTTGCTGGCCTTGCGGCGTGCCTCCTCGGCCTCGTACTCGACCAGTGCCAGGGTCACCAGATTGGCAACAGCATGGGCAAACAGCCGGTGCGCCGGGGTCCACGGCTGCGCGATGCCAACCTGTTCGAGACAGAGCACGCCCTGCAACTCGCCCCGGATATGTATCGGCGTGTCGAGAATCGCCGTGATCCCGTGCCGCGGCAGATAGTCGCCGGCAAATCCGACGGTCGCCGGATGCAGATACGCATCATCGGCAGCAACACAAGCCTCTTCACGAAGCGCCCGAAAATACGCAGGGTAATCTTCGGCATACAGGACCCCATCGCGGCTGCGACGGGCTGACGATAACTCGAACAACTCGAGACAACGCAGTTCGCGATGCTCATCCGTCAGCGCCCAGATACTCACCCGCTCGATACCCGAAACGCGGGCAGCCGATTCGGTCAGCAGGCTGAGCGTCATGTCGAGCGATGCCTCCTTGAAATAGGCGCCGCGGGAAAGGCTGGCAACGCCTTCCTGAAGTTCGACTGGCGACATCAGCGTCATGCCGATGCCCTGAGGGTGTAGTTGATTCATTCCGACTCGCAACGGGCAGGGCCACATTGGCCCCGGATGGTTAGCGAATCGTACAAAGAATCAGCAGAGCCTCCTGTGAAATGTTCCACATATCACAAAAGTATTAACGGGATCCGTCTATGCGGACGGATCCCGTTTCATTGCAGCAAAGAACCGCCGCTTCAGTTCCGGCTCAGCGCGGCAATCCGCTCTTCAAGCGGCGGATGCGTCGCCAGCAAAGCCATGAAACCGCCCTTGCCGCCAGCGATGCCGGAGGCCGCCATGTTTTGTGGCAAAGGCTCGGTATGCAGGTTGCCGAGGCGGCGCAAGGCGTTCTGCATCGGCACCGGGCTGCCCATGAGACCAGCGGCGCCGGCATCGGCACGGAATTCGCGCTGACGGGAGAACCAGGCGACGATAACGCTGGCCAGGATGCCGAAAACGATCTCGCAGATCATGCTGGTCACCATATAGCCGATACCCGGGCCGCTATTTTCCGAACTGCCGCGACGCAGGAAGGAGTCAACTAGGTAGCCGACGACGCGCGAGAGGAAGATGACGAAGGTGTTCACCACACCCTGTATCAGCGTCAGCGTCACCATGTCACCATTGGCGATGTGGGCCACCTCATGCGCCAGCACAGCCTCCGCTTCCTCGCGGGTCATGCCCTGCAACAGGCCGGTGGATACGGCAACCAGGGAACTATTCTTGGTGGCGCCAGTGGCGAAGGCATTCGGTTCGCCCTCGTAAATGGCGACTTCCGGCATCGGCAGGTTGGCGCGCTTGGCCAGGCGGGCGACGGTATCGACCAGCCAGACCTCGGTCGACGACGATGGATGTTCGATAACATGGGCGCCGGTACTCCACTTGGCCATGGTCTTCGACATGAGCAACGAAATGAAGGCGCCTCCAAAGCCGATGAGGGCAGCGAAGGCCAGCAGCATGCCGAGATTCAGGCCGTTGGCGGTGAGAAAGCGATTGACGCCGAGCAGATTGGCGACGACGCTGAGCACCAGCATGACGGCAAGGTTGGTGGCAAGAAAGAGCAGAACGCGCTTCATGGCGAACTCCTGTCAGAAAAAAAGTTACCGGGGATGCTAACGCATTGCGTCGCCCTGGAAAAATCGTAGCAAAATTTAACCACTCTTCGTTTTTCCCGTATATCGAGATGACACCCCTCAATTTCAAGCACCTCCATTACTTCTGGGTCGTCGCCCACGAAGGCAGCATCACCCGTGCCGCCGAGCGCCTGGGCGTTGCCGTGCAAACGATCAGTGGCCAGTTATCCCTGCTCGAACGGCAACTGGGCAAGGCCTTGTTCAGAAGCCAGGGCCGCGGCCTTGTATTGAGCGAAGCCGGACGCGCCGCCCTCGGCTACGCCGACCGCATCTTCCAGCTCGGCGACGCGCTGGTCGATGCCGTACAAAGCAGCGGCAGCGACAGCACCCTACGTCTGCGCGCCGGCATTTCCGACGGCATCCCCAAGCTGCTGGCCTACCGCCTGCTGTCCAAGGTCACGGCGATGAGCGACGACGTGCGGCTGATCTGCGACGAAGGCGAATTCGAAACCCTCATCGCCGATCTCGCGCTGCATCGCCTTGATGTCGTGCTCACCGACCGCCCGGCGCCGGTGGGTGGCAATCTAAAGGTGTTCAGCACGCACCTGGGGGAGTTCGCCACCGGTCTGTTCGCTTCCCGCGAACTGGCCGAACTTTACCGCGCCGGTTTCCCTAACAGCCTCAACGACGCGCCGCTGCTGCTGCCGACCCGCCACAATGCGCTGCGCAACCACATTGAACGCTGGTTGGAGGACGTCGGCGCCCGACCCAAGATCGTCGGCGAATTCGAGGATAGCGCCCTGATGACCACCTTCGGCCGCGGCGGACTGGGCATTTTCCCGGCGCCGCTGGCGCTCGCCGAACAGGTGGAGAACCAGTTGAACGCGCTGGCAGTGGGTGCCATGGAAGGTGTCAGCGAACAGATCTATGCCATTTCCAACGAACGCCGCATACACCACCCGGCAATCGCGGTGCTTTGCGCCGGCAGCGAAGGGGCGACTGATCAGGCGGGGGTATAATTCACCCCCCAACGCCACCCCCATAAAAACACATGTCCCTGTTTCGCAAAGCTTTCATCGCACTTTTCTGCATCCTCAGCGCCACACACACGCTGGCCCAAATACAGCCCGTTCCGCCGGTGCTGGCAGCCAAGTCCTGGCTGCTGCTGGAGACCGGTTCAGGCCAGATCCTCAGCGCCGAGAAACCGGACGAAAGGCTTGACCCGGCCTCGCTGACCAAGCTGATGACCGCCTACCTGAGCTTCTCGGCCATCCGCCAGAAGACCCTGGCCCTCAACCAGACCCTGCCGGTTTCGGAAAAGGCATGGCGCACCGGCGGCTCCAAAATGTTCGTCCGCGTTGGCAATCAGGTGCCGGTCGATGACCTGATCAAGGGCGTCATCGTCCAGTCCGGCAACGACGCCTGCGTCGTTCTTGCCGAAGGCATTGCGGGCAGTGAAGAGAACTTCGCGCAGATGATGAACCGCGAGGCCAAACGCCTGGGCATGACGAATTCCAGCTTCCGCAACGCCACAGGCCTGCCCGACCCGCAGCATTACACCACGGCACGTGACCTGTCGATTCTGGCCAGCGCCCTGATCCGCGACTTCCCGGAAGAATACCGCCGCTACTACTCGCTGAAGGAATACAGTTATAACAACATCAAGCAGCCCAACCGCAACCGCCTGCTCTGGCTCGATCCGACCGTCGACGGTCTGAAGACGGGCCACACCGAGGCGGCCGGATACTGTCTGATCTCCTCCTCGCTGCGCGGCCCGCGCCGCCTGCTCTCGGTGGTGCTCGGCGCCTCGTCCGACGCGGCCCGCACCAGCGAATCGCTGAAACTGCTCAACTGGGGTTTCCTCTCCTACGATGCACTGTCCCTGTACACCAAGGGCCAGGCAGTTTCCTCGCTGCGCGTCTGGAAGGGCGCACAGAACCAGGTCAAGGCCGGTTTCGAGAGCGACTTCATCATCGCCGTACCGAAGGGCCTGGCCGACAAGATCAGCGTCCAGATGGTTTCGCAACAGCCATTGATGGCGCCAGTCCGTGCCGGCCAAGCGATCGCCACGCTCAAGGTCAGCGTAGACGGCAAGCCCTACGGCGACTACCCGGTTGTCGCCCTGGAGACGGTTCCGGTCGCCGGCATCGTCGGCCGCGCCTTCGACACCATCAAACTCTGGTTCAACTGAAGACCATGACTCGTTATGTCGCCGATCCGGTTTACCTGAATGGCCACTTCCTGCCGCTGGCCGAAGCCGGCGTTTCGCCACTCGATCGGGGCTTTCTTTACGGCGATGGCGTCTATGAGGTGATCCCGGTCTATTCGCGCCAGGCCTTCCGCCTGGACGAACACCTGCAACGACTGGAGGCGACACTAGCCGGCATCCGCCTGATCAATCCACTGGCCGTCGGCGACTGGCAAGCTGTCGTTGCCCGACTGATCGAAGCCGCACCCTGGGACGACCAGTCGATCTACCTGCAGGTGACGCGCGGCGCCGACGACAAGCGTGACCATGCCTTCCCACCGGCCAGCGTGCCACCGACCGTGTTTGCCTTCGCCGGCCCGCTGGTCACCACGCCGGCCGACGTCCGCGCGCGCGGCGTCGGCGCCATCACCGTGGCCGATCTGCGCTGGGCACGCTGCGACCTCAAGGTGGTCTCGCTGCTGGCCAATGTCCTGGCGCGCCAGCAGGCGATCGACCAGGGCTGTGCCGAGGCGCTGCTGATTCGTGACGGCCTACTAAAGGAAGGCGCCGCCTCCAACATCTTCGTGATCAAGGACGGCGTGCTGCTCGCCCCGCCCAAGACGCAGCTGATGCTGCCCGGCATTACCTACGACGTGATCCTCGAACTGGCAGCCAACCACCGCCTGCCGCTGGCGGTTCGGGAAATCACCGAAATGGAACTTCGTACCGCCGATGAGGTCTGGATGACCTCATCGACCAAGGAAGTGCTGGCGATCACCACGCTCGACGGGCAAGCGGTCGGCAATGGCCGACCGGGACCGGTCGGCGAACGGATGTGGCAGTGGTATCAGGATTTCAAGAACACGGTAATGCGCAAAGGCTGAAATGGCTTCGTACAAGGACACCCTCCTCGAATTTCCCTGCGACTTTCCCCTGAAGATCATGGGCAAGGCGCACGACGAACTCGCCCAGGTGGTACTGACCATCGTCACTAGGCACGCCCCCGATTTCGATGGCGCGACCATGGAAATGCGCGCCAGCTCCGGCGGCAATTACCTGAGCCTGACCTGCACCGTGGTCGCCACCTCGAAACCGCAGCTTGACGCCTTGTACACCGACCTGACGGCGCATCCGCTGGTGAAGGTCGTCCTCTAAGGTGAATCCCGTCGTCAAACGCCTGGGGTTGGTTGATTACGAACCGACCTTCCAGGCCATGCAGGCGTTCACCGCCAGCCGTTCGCCGGAAACGCCGGACGAACTGTGGATCGTCGAGCATCCACCGGTCTATACCCTGGGCCAGGCAGGCAAACCGGAACATATCCTGCGCGACGTCGGCATTCCCGTCGTCAAGATCGACCGCGGTGGCCAGGTGACCTACCACGGCCCCGGCCAGGTAGTGATTTACCTGCTGCTCGATCTGCCGCGCCGGAAGATCAAGGTGCGCGAACTGGTCAGCGCCATCGAACAGGCGGTCATCGACCTGCTGGGCAAGTATGCGGTCAGCGCCGAACGCCGCGACGGCGCCCCCGGTGTTTACGTCGGCGAAGCCAAGGTCGCCGCGCTGGGTCTGCGCATCCGCAACGGCTGCTCGTATCATGGCGTCTCGCTCAACGTGGACATGGACCTGACACCATTTGCCGCCATCAATCCCTGCGGCTATGCCGGCCTCAAGGTCGTGCAGACCAAGGATCTGAACATTCCGCTCACCGCCACTGAAGCCGGCGAGCAACTCTCGCAGCACCTGCTGCAGCAACTGGACAAACAACATGGCTGAAATCAAGCAAAAAGGCGTCAAACAGAAGGGCGAACTGAAGACTGCGCGTATTCCGATCAAGATCGTCCCGGTCGCCGAACCACTACGCAAGCCGGAATGGATCCGCGTCAAGGCCGGCAACAGCGCTGGCCGTTTCGGCGAAATCAAGTCGATGTTGCGCGAGCGCAAGCTGCACACCGTCTGCGAGGAAGCCA
>DDWF01000087.1:8312-25855 GCA_002345845.1 Betaproteobacteria bacterium UBA2293
GGCCACCTTCATGATCCTCGGCGACATCTGTACCCGCCGCTGCCCGTTCTGCGACGTTGGCCACGGCCAGCCGCTCCCCCCCAATGCCGACGAACCGCGCGAACTGGCCGAATCGGTCGCCGCGCTGAAGCTGCGTTATGTCGTCATCACCAGCGTCGACCGGGATGATCTGCGCGATGGCGGCGCTCAGCACTTCGTCGATGTCATCCGCTACACCCGCGAGCTGTCGCCAACGACCACCATCGAAACCCTGGTTCCTGATTTCCGTGGCCGCATGGACGTCGCCCTCGACGTCCTCGGCGGCTCCTTGCCGGATGTCCTCAATCACAATATGGAAACCGTGCCCCGCCTGTACAAGCAGGCCCGCCCGGGTGCCGACTACCAACACTCGCTGGAATTCCTCAAGCAGTTCAAGGCCCGTTACCCGAACGTCTCGACCAAATCAGGCCTGATGGTTGGCTTGGGCGAAACCGACGAGGAAATACTCGACGTCATGCGCGACCTGCGCGCCCACGACGTCGAAATGCTGACCATCGGCCAGTACCTGGCGCCCTCCGGTCACCACCTGCCGGTGACGCGCTACGTCCATCCCGACATCTTCAAGATGTACGAGGAAGAAGCGAAAAAGATGGGCTTCACCGGCGCCGCCTGCGCGCCGATGGTGCGCTCTAGCTATTGGGCTGACCAGCAGGCGCATGCAGCAGGAATCGAAAGCTAGCGGAGCAACGCGCCCGAAGACGATGACATGTCGATTTTCTTTACAACGGCCCATCAAATCGTGAAGGTAAATTTGGTAGTCCCCTGAAACAAAAAGACTAAAGCCGCATGGCGTCATTTTTGCTTGGTACGCTGGCTTTTTACTTTCCAGGGAGAACACCATGAAAAAACTGATCGCAGTCGCGGCCCTTGCCGCCCTAACCAGCCAGGCCCATGCCGCGCTGCTGAATTTCACCGGCAACATCACTTACAACACCGATGTCGTCCAGATCAACTTCACGCTAACCAACGACGCTACCAATGTGCGCGTGTGGACGGACTCCTTTGATGGCGGCGTCAACTTCGACCCCATCACCGCCTTGTGGAATCTGAGCACAGGTGCGCGCCTCGGTCAAAATGATGACAATTCGTCGGTCAACCCGGCAACGCAAACGACTTACGACTCTGGCTTCACTCTCGCCAGTCTGGCAGCCGGCCAGTACGCATTTACCGTCGCTGCCTATAACAATTTCGCCAGTGGCGACAACCTGGCCGATGGTTTTCAATTTGATGGCCAGACCCCTGTTCTCATCAGCCAGTGGAGCCAGCCTTCACGCATTGGCCCACAGACCGGCTCCTTCTGGAGCGTCTGGCTGGACGGCGTCGATAGCGCCACCAACCCGAACGATCCGGGCAACAACGTTCCCGAACCGGGCTCCCTGGCCCTGGCCGCTCTCGGCCTGATGGGCCTGGCTTCGCTGCGTCGCCGCAAGGCCGACTAAGCAACACAGCCAACAACGAACGAAGGGCGCTCCGCGGAGCGCCCTTCTTCTTTTAGCGGGAGCGAATTCGCTCAGCGAGGTGGCGGAGCCGGCGGCGCGCCCGGCGGCGGTGGCGGTATGCCGGCATCGGCAGCGCGTACTGGCCGTTGATTGGCCATATTGGCCGGTACCGGCACCCGGTGCCCCTTGCTATACATGCACTGGATATAGGCATTGTCGTACTGGCGCTGCGTACCCACACCCGAACCACGCGAGGCATCAGCGCCGGCCGCCGTGCCAGCAAGCAGGCCAACACCGGCGCCGACGGCTGCACCACGGGCATCGCCGCCGATGGCAGCACCAGCAACGGCGCCCACGGCCGTACCCACGGCAGCACTGGTGACCGCCGATTGTTGGGCGGCCTGGCTGGCCGTCTTGCCACCAATCCATTGATAGGCGTAGTCACGGCAGAACAGATCATCGGCTCTAAACGACTCGAGCGTCCGACCGGTGCCCGGCAGAGTCATCACACTCGGACCGCTGGGCAACACCGTGCAAGCCGAAAGCAACAAGGCGGCGGCTAGCGCCGGCAGGGTGGGTGGCAATTCGCTCATCGCTGTTTCTCCGCTTCAGGCAATACCTGCAACCAGCCTTCCGGGCACTCCCGGATATAGGGATAGTAGCCACCGAGGCTACGGCAGTAGTGCCAGAAGGCGGCATCGACCGCCTCGTTACGTTCGATGTAGACCTTCGGCTCAGGTGGCGGCACGACGATGGTCGGCTGATAATACCAAGGCGGCGGAAACATCCACGGTCCCCAGTAGGGGCCTATATTCACGCCTATCCCGACCCGGCCTCGCACACCATGCGCCGATGCACTGCCGACCGCAACGAGCAGCAGGCAGAAGAAGACCGACAGGCGTCTAGCTGATTGCATCGTCTCTCCTTGGCTTAACTTGCAGCCTAGTCGATGACAGCTGGGCTGGCAGGGCAAAATTGCTACAGTTTGTAAGCGCCGCTCACTGATCGCGTTCGATCAGTTCTGCCCGACGGCGCCGCATGCCCTCCGGCATTCTCAGCGTTTCCCGATCCCAGCCCTCGATCTCCAGCACTTTGTCCATGCATTCTTCCATCAGCGCATGGGCCCGCAGCGTGGTCTCGGCGATCACCCGATGGACCGCGTGATCGTTGGCCGGATCCTGTTCGCATTCATACTGGTAGCGGTAGAGCGAGCGCAGGCTGCGCAACTCGACCGCCACCTGCCCGGGGCAGGCGCACATGTAGATGGCTGCCTCTTCGATGATCTGCTCAAGCTGCGGATCGGAAAAGCGTTGCTGAAGGGTCATGTGCGCCTCCTTGATCAAAGCAGTTTCATCTTCCTGGCCGCCTCGCGCAGCTCGCCCCGGAAGTCCGGGTGGGCGATGCCAATCAGCGCCTCGCAGCGCTGCCTGGCGGTCTTGCCACGCAACTGGGCGACACCGAATTCGGTGACCACGTAGTTGATGTCGTTCTTGCTGGTCGTCACGTGGGTCCCGGCTGACAGCGTCGGCACGATGCGCGAGATAGTGTCGTTCTTGGCGGTGGACGGCAGCACGATGAAGGCCTTGCCGCCATTGGAGCGATTGGCCGAACGAACGAAGTCGGCTTGGCCGCCGGTACCCGAATAGGGTGTGAAGCCCAGGCTTTCCGAACCGCACTGGCCCATGAAATCGATCTGCATGGTGGCGTTGATGCAGTGCAGGTTGTCGTTCTGGCCGGCGATGAAGGGATCGTTGGTGTAATCCACAGGATGCATTTGCAGCGCCGGGTTGCGGTTCATGAAGTCGTACAACTTCTTCGAGCCGAGGGCGAAGGTGGCCAGCATCTTGCCCGGATGGAAGTTCTTCTTGCGGTTATTGACCACACCCGCCTCGACCAGGGTCATGATGCCATCGCCGATCATTTCGGTGTGGATGCCGAGGTCGTGCTTGTTGGTCAGCTGCATGACCACGGCGTCGGGGATGCCGCCGTAGCCGATCTGCAGCGTGGCGCCGTTGGGAATCATCTCGGCAACATAGCCACCGATCGCTTCCTGGACCGGGCCGATCTTCGGCAGGCCGACTTCAAGCAGCGGCTCGGCGCTTTCGGTCAGCGCCGCCACCTCGGAAATGTGGATATGGCAGTTGCCGTTGGCGAATGGCACGTGCGGATTGATTTCGAGAACGACGGCGCGCGCTTTCTGAACGGCGGCCATGGTGTAGTCGGTACCTAGCGATAGCGAGAAATAGCCGTGCTCATCCATCGGCGAGGCCATCGAGAAGACCACCTCGGAAGGCGACAGACCACGCTCGATCAGCACCGGCAACTCGGAGAAGTAGGCCGGCAGGTAGTCAATCCAGCCTTCCTGGCCGCCCGTGCGGGTGGCGCCACCGAAGAAATAGGCGACGTGGCGGACGTTTTCCTGCGTTTCCGGGTCGATGTAGCCGTACTTGCGCAGCGGCAGGATCTGCGAAACCTTTACCTCGCGGTAATTGCGGCGGGCTTCGGAAAGTGCGGTGAGCAAAGCCGGCGGCTCGCCGACACCGGTCGGCACGACAATGGTGTCACCGTTCTTGACGACGGCAATGGCATCGGCCGGAGACATGCGCTTTTGCTGGTACAGGGACTGAACGGACATGCAGGGTTCTCCTCGATTTATTTTTGAAAACGAAAATGCTCGCATAACGCCCGGCCAAAATGGCTGACCGAGATCAAATCATGATGCCTGGTGCATCGCCCTAGTATACGTTGCCGTATGGTCATTGACGCCGGTTGCTGCCAGCCACCATGCGGATCTCGAACAATCGGCACTCGAGCGGGCCGTTGAACAGCGGGGTCTTGCGGCTGGGCTTGAGACCGACCAGCTTGGGCAGGCGCAGGTCGGCGGTGAAGAAGAAACAATTCCAGCCGGCCCAGTGACGTTTCAGCGCCGTACCGAGCTGCGGATAGAAGGCAGCCAGCTCGTCTTGCTCGCCAATGCGTTCGCCGTAGGGCGGGTTGGCCAGCAGGATGCCGTGTTCGGTCAGCGGCTGGACTTCCAGCAGATCGCCCTGATCGACGGTGACCACGCCGCCGAAACCGGCCTCCTGCAGGTTGCGCCGGGTGGCGCGCACGGCCTTGTCGTCGACATCGTAGCCGCGGATGTCGAGCGGCTCGGCCGGTTTGACGCGGGCCTCGGCGGCGGCGCGGATCGTCGCCCATTCCATGGCCTCGAACTTCTTCAGCATCTCGAAGGAGAAGCCGCGGTCAAGGCCCGGCGCCCGATTGAGCGCCACCTGCACGGCTTCGAGCAGGAAGGTGCCGCTGCCGCACATCGGGTCGATCAGTGGCATGCCCGGCTGCCAACCGCTCAGCTTGAGAATGCCGGCGGCCAAGTTCTCCTTCAGCGGCGCATCGACGCTGGCTTTGCGCAAGCCACGCTGCCACAGCGGCTGACCGGAAGTATCGAGATACAGGGTGCACTCGTTCTCGGTCAGGAAGACATGGACGCTGACATCGGGGTTGCGTGTCTCGATGTTCGGCCGTTCGCCGCAATCCTCACGGAAACGGTCGCAGACGGCATCCTTGACGCGCAAGGTGACGAAATCGAGCGACTTCAGCGGGCACTTGATGGCGGTGGTTACCACGCGCATCGTCCGCGTCACGTCGAAGTGATTGGGCCACAGCTGGCGCACGGCCAGGCGGTAGATGTCCTCTTCCTTGGCGTACGGCCCCTTGACGATATGCCAGAGGATGCGCGTCGCCAGCCGCGATTCGAGATTGGCGCGGTAGCAGACGCTCCAGTCGCCAGCGAAGAAGACGCCGCCGTGCGTGGTCCGCAACTCGGCGCCACCGATGGCGCGCAATTCCTCGAGCAGCAGGTCTTCCAGGCCGCGCGGGCAGATGGCGAAATATTTGTTCATGTCAGAAAGGCTTGAGGACGACGAGGAATAGGACGATCAGCAGGACAACGACCGGCAGTTCATTGTAAAAGCGGAACCAGACGTGCGAGCGGCGGTTGCGGCCGGCCCGGAAATCGCCGAGCAGCCGACCGCAATGCCAGTGATAGGCGGCGAGGACAACGACCAGGGTGGTCTTGGCATGCAGCCAGGCACCGTTGAAACCATAGCCGAACCACAGCCAGAGGCCGGTGATGACCGCCAGGATGCCGAGTGGCGTCATGAACTTGTACAGCTTGCCGGACATCAGCAGCAGGCGGTCACGCTCGGCGACGCTGTCGGCCGGCACCATGGCCAGATTGACATAGATGCGCGGCAGGTAGAACAGGCCGGCAAACCACGAGATGACCATCCAGATGTGCAGGGTTTTCAAGACAAGCATGCGTTTCTCCTGGAGACGGCCTCGGCGATACCCGAGTCAACGGTCGGGTAGGCAAGGCTTAGTTTTAATTCGTTTTTCAGACGGCAATTGCCGATCCGCCGCGACTCGCGCATGAAGGACATCTGCAGCGGCGACAGCACCTCGGCGGCGGCGCGGCGGCTCAGGCGCGGCGGACGCGGCAGAGTGAAGGCGTCGGCGACGCGGTCGAAGTAATCGGCCATGCGCAAGTCGCTGTCGTCAACGACGTTATAGACCCGGTTGGCCCGGCCGTGGCGCAGGGCGGTGAGGCAGGCGGCGGCCAGATCCTCGGCGTGGATGTGATTGGTCCACGCATCCTCATCGGCCAGCAGCGCCGGCAAGCCCTTCTCCAGGCGCTCGATGGGCAGCCGGTCGGCGGCGTAGATGCCGGGGGCACGCAGGATGTTGACGCGCACCCCCTGGCGCCGGCCCCAGGCGCGCAGGCAGCGCTCGGCATCGACGCGACGGACGGCGCGGGCGCTTTCCGGATGGCAGGGCCGGGTCTCGTCGATCAATGCCCCGGCGCAATCGCCATACACCCCTGTCGTACTAACGTAAATCAGCTGCCGTGGTAGACTGCCGCCCGCACTCAGGGCCGCCAGCAGGTTGCGCGTTCGGGTGTCGAGCCCACCTTGGGCCGGTGGCGGCGCCAGGTGCAGCACGACGTCGGCCAGACCGGCCAGGCGGAGCAGACTGGATCGGTCATCAAGGTCGGCAAACAGTGGGATGGCTCCGGCCGCCCGCCAGACGGCGGCCCGTTGCCGATCGCGCAGCAGGGCGAAGACGCGGCAGGCAGGAGAGAGACGGAAGAGGATGCGGCGGGCAACGTCCCCGCTGCCAACAATCAGGATTTTTTGCACGCCGGCATTGTAGCCGACGACCAAGGGGAACCGATGAGCTACCAGATCACTGTCCAGCCAAGCGGCAGCCAGTTCGCTGCCGAGGCCGATGAAACCCTGCTCGATGCCGCCTTGCGGCACGGCCTGACCCTGCCCTACGGCTGCAAGGACGGGGCCTGCGGCGCCTGCAAGGGCAAGGTGCTGGCGGGTCAGGTCGACCATGGCCGCGCTCAGCCGCACAGCCTCAAGGACGAGGAAAAGGCCGCCGGCCTGACGCTCTATTGCTGCGCCACGGCGCAGTCCGACCTGGTCATCGAATGCAAGCAGCTAACCTCGGCCAGCGACATCCCGGTCAAGACTTTGCCGGCGCGGATCGAGAAGCTGGAGCGTCTGGCGCCCGACGTCATCGACATGCACCTGCGCCTGCCGGCCAGCGAGCGCCTGCAGTTCTGGGCCGGGCAATACATCGACATCCTGCTCAAGGATGGCCGCAAGCGCAGCTTCTCGCTGGCCAACGCGCCGCACGACGATGCCGTGCTGCAACTGCATATCCGTTACGTGCCGGGCGGCGTATTCACCGAGCAGGTATTCAACAGCATGAAGGTGCGCGACATCCTGCGCTTCAACGGACCGCACGGCACCTTCTACCTGCGCGAGGATTCACCCAAGCCGATGATTCTGCTTGCCGGCGGCACCGGCTTCGCACCGATCAAGGCCATCGTCGAGCACGCCATCGCCGAGGAATGCCAGCGGCCGATGGTCATCTACTGGGGCGCCAAGGCGCGCGTCGACCTGTACCAGGACGCGCTGCCGCAGCAGTGGGCGGCCAGTCACCCGCATATCCGCTATGTACCGGTGCTCTCGGAGCCGGCCGCCGGCGATGCGTGGACCGGGCGCACCGGCTTCGTCCATCACGCGGTCATGGAAGATTTCCCGGATCTTTCCGGTTATCAGGTTTACGCCTGCGGCTCGCCGGTGATGATCGAAGCGGCCAAGGCCGATTTCACCCGTCGCTGCGCGCTGCCGGAAGAAGAATTCTTCGCCGACGTCTTCAGCTTTTCAACGAACTAGGGCGCAGCCCCGCAGCGTCTGGCCATCAACGCGGACCGTGGCAGTCCAGCCGAACACCGCATCGGACATGGCGTCCCGGCACAGCTGGCGTTCAAAGCGCAGTTCCAGCCCCTCGCCCGAGAACTGCGCGACCTCGCCCTGGCGCGCGAAAACCCGGTAAGGCACGCTGACTTCCTTGCTGCCCTGGCGCTGCAGCGTGACTTTCTCGCCACCGGCGACCAGTGCCCAGCCCGGCTCGTTGCCGCTGGCCAGCCACGCTTCGTCAGTGCCACCCGGTTTCTGGCAGCGGCCTTCGGCCCGCGCCAGGTTGAGTTCACTGGCGCGCAGGGCGCCGCCTTCAACCACCCCGAGCAGTTCGACATAGTATTTGCGGCCGTCGGCCACCCCCGCCATTTCCAGGCCGCGCGTCACCTGACGATCGGCCGAGACATCCTCAACCAACGCATAGCTGCGGTCGCGGCACGGGGCGAAGACCAGCTTCTCGCCGTGCTTCATCAAGAAACCATAGGCCAGGCGTGGCGTCGCGTCCGGTTTGGGTGCGCTGTCGGCAGCCGGAGCAGCCTGGGCAGCAACAGCAAACAGCGCAGCAAGCAGGGGAACAATCAGCTTCATCATGGCGATCCGGATAACAGGCGAACGGGCGGCCATTGTCGCCCGCCCGCCGCGGCGAAGGTTTGATCCAGGCAAAAAAGCCGCGTTCACTCGCCGAGATAGGCGGCGCGTACTTTCGGATCGTCGAGCAGGCTGGCCGATTCGCCGGTCAGCGTTATTTCGCCGCTTTCCATGACATAGCCGCGCTGGCTGACTTCCAGCGCCAGCTTGGCATTCTGCTCGATGAGCAGGGTCGTCATGCCCTCGGCGGCCACAGCGCGGACGACCTCGAAGATCTTCTGCACCATGATCGGCGCCAGACCCATCGACGGCTCGTCGAGCAACAACATCTTCGGCCGGCTCATCAGCGCCCGGCCAATGGCCAGCATCTGCTNNGCCGCCGGAGAGGGTGCCGGCCAGCTGCGCCGCGCGTTCCTTGAGACGCGGGAAATAGCCGTAAATCTTGTCCAGGTCGGCAGCCATTTCCGGCTTGTCATGGCGCAGGAAGGCGCCCATCGCCAGATTCTCGGCCACCGTCAGTCGGGGAAAGACACCGCGCCCTTCCGGCACCAGGGCGATGCCCTTGCGGATGATGTGATGCGGCGCGATACGGGTGATGTCCTCGCCGCAGAAATGCACGTCGCCGCCGACAGCGTCGATGACGCGGGCGATGGCCTTCAGCGTGCTGGTCTTGCCGGCGCCGTTGGCGCCGATCAAGGCGACCATCTCGCCTTCGTTGACGTGGAAGGTGATGCTGCGCACGGCCTGAATGCCGCCGTAGGCCACGTGGAGTCCGGTAACTTCAAGCACCTAGGTATGCCTCGATAACGCGTTGATCTTTCTGCACCACGGCCGGCACGTCCTCGATGACCAGCTTGCCGTAGTCGAGCACCGCCACCCGGTCGCACAAGCCCATCACCAGCTTGACGTCGTGTTCGATGAGCAGGATGGTCGTGCCGTCGTTGCGGATGCCGTCGATCAGCTCGCGCAGCTCGGCGGTTTCCGTGGCATTCATGCCGGCTGCCGGTTCGTCGAGGCAAAGCAGCTTCGGCTCGGTGGCCAGCGCCCGGGCGATTTCCAGGCGGCGCTGATCGCCGTAGGACAGGTTCTTGGCCAGATCGTCGGCCCGATCCTCGATGCGCACATAATGCAAAAGGTCGACGGCACGCTGGCGGATGGCCGCTTCCTCGTCCCGGGTCGCCCGTGTCTGCAGCATGGCCCCGATGACACCGGCCTTGGTCCGGACATGGCGGCCGATCATGACGTTCTCCAGCGCCGTCATGTTGCCGAACAGGCGGATGTTCTGGAAAGTGCGGGCGATGCCGCAACGGGCGACCTGTTCCGGCGCATGTGCCGCCAGCCGCGCGCCGTCGAACTGGAAGCACCCGCCGTCGGCGACATAGAGGCCGGTCATGCAGTTGAAGAAAGTCGTCTTGCCGGCCCCATTCGGCCCGATCAGGCCGTATACCTCACCGCGGCGGATGCTCAGCGAGACATCCTGCAACGCCTTGACGCCGCCGAAGTGCTTGGCGATTCCCTGCGCCGCGAGCAATACCTCGCCGCTCATATCTTCACCCCCCCCGACTTTTCGGTCAGTTCGCGCTTGCGCTCGGGCGATGGCCAGATGCCGGCCGGCTTGAAGCGCATGACCAGTACCAGGGCCAGGCCGAAGACCAGCATGCGCAGGCTCTCCGGATCGATCAGCATCTTGCCGAAGAGTGCCATCTGGATCGGCCCGACGCCGTAGCGCAAGGCCTCCGGCAGGATGGAGAGCAGCACGGCACCGAGAATGACGCCGGGGATGTGGCCCATGCCGCCAAGCACCACCATGGCCAGGACCATGATTGATTCGATTAGCGAAAAGCTCTCCGGCGAGACGAAGCCCTGCATGGCCGAGAAGATGCCACCGGCGATGCCGCCGAACGAAGCGCCCATGGCGAAGGCCAGCAGCTTGATGTTACGGGTGTTGATGCCGACCGCCTTGGCGGCGATCTCGTCTTCGCGGATCGCCTGCCAGGCACGACCGATGCGCGAATGCTGCAGGCGCAGGTTGATGACGATGACGAGGATGGCCAGGGCGACCAGCAGGAAGTAGTACTTCTGCGGCCCGGTCAGCGTCAGGCCGAGAATCTCGCTGGTCCCCGAAAAACGGAAACCGCCGATACTCACCGGATCGATCAGCGTGATGCCCTGCGGCCCGTTGGTGATATTGACCGGCGCATTCAGGTTGTTGAGGAAGATGCGGATGATCTCGCCGAAACCCAGGGTGACGATGGCCAGATAGTCGCCGCGCAATTTGAGGGTCGGTGAGCCGAGCAGCACGCCGAAGAAACAGGCGACCAGCGCGCCGATCGGCAGAATCGCCCACACCGGCCAATGAATGCCGAAATGCGGACTGGCCAGCAGCGCCCAGGTATAGGCGCCAACGGCATAGAAGGCGATGTAGCCGAGGTCGAGCAGACCGGCGAAACCGACGACGATGTTCAAGCCGAGCGCCAGGAAGATGTAGAGGATGGCGAAATTGACGATGCGCACCCAGGCCTGACCACCGCCCATGCCGAGCAGGAACGGCAAGGCGACCAGTGCGGCGGTGATGAGCACGATGCCGAAGAAGGATTTCGGCGACAGCCATTTGTTCATGCCCGCTCTCCCGTCTTTTCGCCGAACAGGCCGGAGGGTTTGAACATCAGCACGACGATGAGGACGATGAAGGCGAAGATGTCCTGATAGTGGCTGCCGAGGAAACCGCCGCTGAGATCACCGATGTAACCGGCACCCAGCGCCTCGATCAGGCCAAGCAGCACACCGCCGGCCATCGCCCCGGCAAGGTTGCCGATGCCACCGAGAACGGCAGCGGTAAAGGCCTTGAGGCCGAGCATGAAGCCCATCTGGTAATGGGCGATTTCGTAATAACTGCCGACCATGACGCCGGCGATGGCGGCCAGTGCGGAACCGACGACAAAGGCGGCGGCGATGACGCGGTTGATATTGACCCCCATCAGGCTGGCCACCGCCGGGTTCTGTGCCGTGGCGCGCATGGCCATGCCGAGGCGGGTGCGATAGACGAGGAAGACGAGACCGCTCATCGCTGCCGCCGAGATCAGCACGATGGCGATTTGGACCAGGGTGAAATGGGCGCCGGCGAATTCGTAATTGATCTTCGGCAGCAAGGGCGGGAAGGTCAGGTAATTGCGCCCCCAGATGATCATCGCCAGATTCTGCAGGATGATCGACATACCGATCGCCGTGATCAAGGGTGTCAGCCGCGGCGAGCCACGCAGCGGCCGGTAGGCAATGCGCTCCAGGCTCCAGCCGAGCGCCATGCAGACCAGCAATGATGCCGCCAGCCCACCCAGACCGGCGACGACAACCGGCACCCCGGCACCGATCAGGCTGCTGGTGACGGCGATGGCCACCAGAGTACCGATCATCACCACTTCGCCATGGGCGAAGTTGATCAGCCCCATGATGCCGTACACCATCGTATAGCCGAGGGCGACCAGGGCGTAGATACTGCCCTGGACCAAGCCGTTGATGACCTGCTGAAAAAATATATCCATTACGCGTATTGAGGCCGCTTTATATGGAAACGGCGCCTTGCGGCGCCGTTCCGGTGGTGCTTGATGAGTTTACTTCTTCTCCGCCGCTGCCTTGGCGGCCTCGGCCGCATCCTTGACGGCTTCGGCCCCGGCCTTGACTGCCTCGGTACCGGCCTTGACGGCATCCGCGCCAGCCACCGAAGCGGCAGTACCGGCCGCTTCGGCAGCGCCGGCCACCGCCTGGGCAGCATCCTTGACTTCGGCCACGGCCGCCGCAACCGGGCTACCGCCGAGCGTCGTCACATAATTCAAGGCACCGCCCTGGTACTGATAAATGGTGATCGCGCCGCCCTTGAGGTCGCCGAACTCGTCGAACTCGATCTTGCCGCTGACGCCTTCCATGCTGGTCTTGCCGATTTCCGCCAAGTACTTGGCCGGTTCGACCGAGTTGGCGCGCTTCATGGCATCAGCGACGACCATCACGGCATCGTAGACGTTCGGGGCATAGAGCTGGATTTCATAGCCGAATTTGGCGTTGAACTTCTGTTTGAACTCCGGACCCTTGGCCAGTTGCTCCAACGGCATACCCGGCAGCGAGCAGTACTCGCCATCGGCGGCCGGGCCACCCAGTTTCATGAATTCCGGCGTACACACACCGTCGCCGCCGAGGAACTTGGCCTTGATGCCGAGATCCTTCATCTGCTTGACCAGCGGACCGCCCTGGGCGTCCATGCCGCCGTAGAAGACCAGGTCGGCCTTCTTCGACTTGATCTTGGTCAGGATGGCCTTGAAGTCGGTGGCCTTGTCATTGGTGTACTCGTTGGCGACGACCTTGAGGCCAGCCGCTTCGGCCGACTTGCGGAACTCGTCGGCGAGGCCCTGGCCGTAGGCGGTACGGTCGTCGATGATGGCCACCGTCTTGACGCCCTGCTGGGCGGCGAACTCGCCGAGCACCTTGCCCTGCTGGATGTCGTTGGCCATCACGCGGAAGGCCGTGTTGAAGCCTTGCTGGGTGTACTTCGGATTGGTGGCCGAAGGTGAAACCTGCGGCATGCCGGCGTCGAAATACAGCTTGGAGGCCGGGATGGTGGTGCCGGAGTTGAGGTGGCCGATGACGCCATTGACCTTGGCATCGACCAGCTTCTGGGCAACGATGGTGCCCTGCTTCGGATCGGCCTGATCGTCCTCGGACATCAGTTCGAACTTGACCTTGGCACCGCCGATTTCGAGCCCCTGTGAATTCAGTTCCTCGATGGCGAGGACCGCGCCGCTTTCGTTGTCCTTGCCCAGGTGAGCCTGCGGACCGGTCATCGGGGCCACATGACCGAGCTTGACGACAACTTCCGGCGTGGCGATCGGGGCGGGCGCGGCAACGGGGGCCGGCTCCTCTTTCTTGCCGCAAGCCGAAAGGGCAAAGGCGGCAGCGACGGAGAGGGCAACTACGGAAAGCTTAGCTTGCATCGGTGGTTCTCCTGAACTTTAGGGGGTTGAAGGACTGCGGCTGATTGTCCGGAGGTGCTTAATGCATGTCAATAACAAGCTGTTATGATTATCGGCCAGTCATCATTCGCGATGGATCTCGATGCCCGCCTTGTCCCGACTGCGCTTTCTCGTCCATCAGGGGGCCCGCAAGTTGTTTGCGATGCTGCCCCAGGCGAAACGGCACAGCGTCTATCGCTCCTTCGTCGATTGCGACCCCGAGCCGAACAAGCGCCTGGTCCTCAAGATTGCCGACACGCGCGAGGAACTCGAGGCCTGCTTCAAGCTGCTGCATGACGCCTACGTCAGCAGCGGCTTCATGACCCCCGATCCGTCGGGCATGCGGGTCACCATCTACCACGCCCTGCCGACGACGACGACGCTGTGCGCCAAGTTCGATGGCCAGGTGGTCGGCACCCTGTCGCTGATCCGCGAGAGCGCCATCGGCTTTCCGTTGCAGCGCATCTTCGACCTCAGCGGCGTCCGCGCCAAGGAAGGCAACATCGCCGAGGTCTCGGCGCTGGCCGTGCATCCGCGCTTCCGGCGCACCGGCGGAACGATCCTGTTCCCGCTGATGAAGTTCATGTACGAGTACTGCACGACCTTCTTCGACACCCGCCACCTGGTCATCGCCGTCAATCCACGGCACATCGAGATGTACGAGTCGCTGCTCTTCTTCCGCCGACTGACCAGCACCGTCGTCGAGAACTATGACTTCGTCAACGGCGCCCCGGCGGTCGGTGCCACGCTGGACCTCCACCAGGCCCCGGACATCCTGCGCAAGGCCTACGCCGGCAAGCCGCTGCGCCGCAACCTCTATCACTACTTCAAGGAAACGACGCTGCCGAACATCGAGATTCCGCATCGCCGCTTCTTCACCACCAACGATCCGGTGCTGACCCCGGATCTGATCGATTATTTCTTCAACCAGCGCACCCACGTTTTCGCCGAGCTGAGCGAGCGCAAGAAAACCCTGCTGCACCTGATCTACGACCTGCCGGAATACCGGGCCGTGTTGCCGCCCCTGCCTGCATCTTCGGGAAATGCCAAGGTGCGCCGGCACCAGCGCTTCTCGGTCAAATGCCCGGCCCGGCTGATCGGCGAGGCCGCCGGCAAGGCCATACCGATCGAAGTCAGCGAAGTCTCCCGCTACGGCTTCCGCGCCCGCACCGGCCGCGCCGTACCGACCGACGTCTGGCTCACCGCCATCGTCCAGCTCGGCAGCAAGGAAGTCTCCCGGCTGACTGTCCAGGCAGTCCAGGAAACCGAACAGGACGACCGTCACTACTGCGGCTTCCGTATCGGCGAACCGGACCTGGTCTGGCGCAAATTCGTCACCGCCCTGTACCAGGGCCACACCCACACCGACCTCGACCAAGCTACCCGCTTCCTCTCGTGACCCCAACTCCCCAATTTGAAATCCTCGCCGGCCGACTGGCCGAGCATTTCGGGCCGCGTTTCTCCCGCGGCGAATCCACCCGCCTGCAGCATGGCCGCGATGAATCAGTCCATGCTCCACAGCCGCCGGACGGCGTCGTACACGCCGAAAACAGCGCCGAAGTCGCGCTTGTCGTCCGCCTCTGCGCCGAACACGGCGTCCCGGTCATCCCCTACGGCGTCGGCAGCTCGGTCGAAGGTCATGTCCTCGCCCCGCAAGGTGGCATCTCGCTTGACCTCTCCGGCATGAACCGGGTACTGGCCATCCACGCCGAGGATGGTGACGCGACAGTCGAGGCCGGCGTCACCCGCAAGCAACTGAACGATGCGCTCAAGGGCAGCGGTCTGTTCTTCCCCATCGACCCCGGCGCCGACGCGACGCTCGGCGGCATGGCGGCGACCCGCGCCTCGGGCACCAACGCCGTGCGCTACGGCACGATGAAGGACAACGTGCTGGCGACGAGCACGGTGCTCGCCGACGGCCGGATCATGAAAACCGGCGGCCGCGCCCGCAAGTCATCGGCCGGCTACGATCTGACCCGCTTGCTGGTCGGCTCGGAAGGGACCCTCGGCATCATGACCGAGCTGACGGTCAAGCTCTATCCCATTCCCGAAGCCATCTCGGCCGCCGTGTGCACCTTCCCGAGCATCGAGGCGGCAGTGCAGACGGTGATCCAGACCATCCAGCTCGGCGTGCCGGTGGCGCGTATCGAATTGCTCGACGAACTGTCACTGAAAGCCATCAACACCTTCAGCAAGACCACGCTGGCGGAAGCACCAACACTGTTCTTCGAATTCCACGGCAGTCCGGCCGGTGTCGAGGAACAGGCGCAGACCGTGCAAGCCATCGCCGACGACCTGGGCGGCGCCAACTTCGCCTGGGCGACCCGGCCAGAAGACCGCAGCCGTCTCTGGCAGGCCCGCCACGATGCCTATTTCGCCTGCCTGCAGCTGAAACCCGGCTGCCGCTGCTTCCCCACCGATGTCTGCGTGCCGATCTCGCGCCTGGCCGAGTGCATCGCCGAAACCCAGGCTGACATCGCCCAGGTATCGATACCGATCGCCCTGTTCGGCCATGTCGGCGATGGCAATTTCCATCTCGTCGTGCTGGTCGATACCGCCAACGAGAAGGAAATGGGCGAGGCGGCCTGGATCAGCCAGCGCGTCGTCGAGCGCGCCATCGCCATGGAAGGCACCTGCACTGGGGAGCATGGGATAGGGTTGGGCAAGCGGAAGTATCTTGTTGCCGAGCATGGTGAGGTGGCGGTGGATGTGATGCGGGCGGTGAAGCGGGCACTGGATCCGGGGAATTTGCTGAATCCGGGGAAGGTTTTGCCGTAAAGCTCTCCGGGCGGGGCGGCCCGGGGTTTGGGCTGCTGCTTGCTTGGCTGGCGGTGGGTTCCGCCCTTGCGGGGCGTCTCACTTTCTTTTGCTTCGCCAAAAGAAAGTAAGCAAAGAAAAGGCGACCCCAGGCTACGCGGTCGGCTACGCCGACTTCCCTGCGCTACTCGAAGTGCCGGGCGGCTGCGGAACTCGGGGCTGCGCCCCTCAGACAGTCCTCGCCGAATACTCCCGGCCCTTCTCCGTTGCTCGGCGCTCCACATGGGGACCCCGAAAACCATCCGCATGCAACCGCCGGTGGTTGAATCTGCAATTGCGGTCGCGCAACGGTGGGTTTTCCGGGCCCCTTGGGAGGCGCCGAGCAACGCAGCCGTTGGCGGAAAAAGGGCGAGGACTGTCTGAGCCGCGTAGCGGCGAGTTCCGCAGCCCCCGCCAACGGCGAGTAGCGCAGGGGACCCCGCGCAGCGGGGCGCCGACCCAGGGGTGGCTTTTTCTTTGGCTACTTTCTTTTTGCCACCAAAAAGAAAGTACGCCCGCGCCACAAGCGCGGAACCCACCGCCAGCGAAGAAACCAAAGCCCCCCCATTGCCAGAACCTTCCCCCCAGCCCGATACTCCAATCTCCAACCCCCGCCCGCCACCACCCCCGGCGAACGGGAAACCAGCAACCGGCCCACAAGGCCGAATAATTGGAGACAACCATGGGCAAGCCCGATTTGCCAGCAGCGCTATCCGCGACGCTGGATGACAAGTACACCCGCAGTACCGGCCGCGTCTATCTGACCGGCACCCAGGCCCTGATCCGCCTGCCGATGTTGCAGCGCGAACGCGATCTGGCCGCCGGACTGAACACCGCCGGCTTCATTTCCGGCTACCGCGGCAGCCCGCTCGGCAATCTCGACCTTGGGCTGTGGAAGGCAAAGGCGCACCTCGCCGAACACCACGTGACTTTCCAGCCCGGCATCAACGAGGACATGGCAGCCACTGCCGTCTGGGGCAGCCAGCAGGTTGGTCTGTTTCCCGGCGCCAAATACGATGGTGTGTTTGGCCTGTGGTACGGCAAGGGTCCGGGCGTAGACCGCTGCGGCGATGTCTTCCGTCACGCCAATGCTGCCGGCACGGCCAAGCACGGCGGCGTCCTGGTGATCGCCGGCGACGACCATGCCGCCAAATCATCGACCTTGCCGCACCAGACCGAACACATCTTCAAGGCAGTGCTGATGCCGGTGCTGTACCCGGCCAATGTGCAGGAGTACCTCGACTACGGCCTGCACGGCTGGGCAATGAGCCGCTATTCCGGCTGCTGGGTGGCTTTCAAGGCGCTGGCTGACACCGTCGAGACCTCGGCCTCGGTTGAAGTCGATCCGGCAGCGCTGAACATCGTCCTGCCCGACGACTTCCAGCTGCCAGCCGACGGCCTCAACATCCGCTGGC
>DDWF01000132.1 GCA_002345845.1 Betaproteobacteria bacterium UBA2293
GCACGCGATGGCCGCCGGATTCGAACTTCAGTTGCGAATAGGCGCCATTGCCGGCCAGGCGACAGATGATTTCGCGGTAGCCGCCGAGTTCCGATTCGCTGGCCGACATCACCTCGACCTGCCAGCGCTGGCGCTCGGCGAAACGCGAGTACATGCGGAACAGGTCGCCGGCAANNACCTCGATTTTCCAGCGGTTCTTCTCGGCAAAGCGCGCATACATGCGGAACAGGTCGCCGGCAAACAGCGCCGACTCGTCGCCACCGGTACCGGCGCGGATTTCCAGGATGACACTGCGCTCATCGTTGGGATCTTTCGGCAGCAGCAGTTTCTGCAGCTCGACTTCCAGTTCCGGCAGGCGCCCCTTGGCGGCGGCAATTTCCTCGGCGGCGAAATCGCGCATCTCCGGGTCGGCCAGCATGGCCTCGGCCTCGGCCAGGTCGTTTTCAGCCTGACGGAAGGCGCCGTACTGTATGACCACCGGCTCGATTTCCGCCCGTTCGCGCGACAGCTTGCGGAACTGCTCCATGTCGCCGGCTGCATCCGGTGCCGACAGCATGCGGTCGATGCCGTCGAGACGGTCGACCAGCAATTCGAGTTTCTGGCGGATGCTGTCCTTCATGTCGGGCGCACAGTGATCTTCGGATGGGGGCGCTATGGTACCCGAGAACACCTCCCGTCGGCGATCGACGGTCATTGCTCGAACGACTACCAGATAGCATAATCGGCGATCATTTCGAGCAGCGATCAGCCTTCCCTTCCCACCGCCGACCGACCACGCTCATTCCCCGACAGGCCGATGTCCCACTCATTCCACTCCGTGATCGCACTGGCGGATAGCCTCGAACGCAACTGGCAAGCGTACCGTGAGCGCGGCGAGTTCGACCTGTTCGTCGAATTCACCGTCTCCCTCAACGGCCTCACCGAACGTCTGCGCCGCCGCCAGATGCCAGGCCTCGTGCGTAGCTGCCAGGAGCTGGAAAATGCCGCTCTGGCAATGTTCGGCGACAGCTCCCAGCACCCGATGGCCGTCGACCAGGCGAACGGCATCGAACGTCGCTTCGCCCAGCTACTCGGCGAAATACGCCGCCAGCAACATCCCCTGCCGGCCCGCCGGCTGTCGGATGACAGTAGCGCCACAGCAGACGATGTCGTGGCCCGCCCCCGGCGCATCCTGATCGTGGCCCCCGCCGGCCATGCGTGGACGGCCTCGCTGCAGGCACAACTGGCCTTTTTCGGCTTCACCACCGAACTGGCCGACTGGCAGTCGGCAGCAAACCCGGTCGCCCCGCCACTGGCCATCCTCTTCGTGCCCGAACGCCCGGGCGGCGCTTACCCACCGAAGGCGGTGGCCAGCATCATGGCGCTGCGCACGCGCTTTCCGAACAGCTACTTCTATTGCCTGGCAGTACCCGAAAACCTGCAGAGCATGGTCCTCCTTCAGCGGGCGGGTGCCGATGCCTGCATCCCCGCCGACAGCGGCATCAGCGACATTCTCTCGCGCCTGCTCGACCTGGTCCGCCAGGAAGACATGGATGCTGATCGCGTCCTCGTCGTCGAGGACTCGGCCACCGCCTCCGCCCATGTCAGCCGCGCCCTGACCCAGCACGGCATCGACAGCCTGGTCATCGACGATCCGCGCAAGTTGCTCGAAGCCGTCGCCGACTACCGTCCGGATGCCATCCTGATGGACATGTACATGCCCTTCTGCAGTGGCATCGAAGCCACTGCCGCGCTGCGCCAGATCCCGGAATACCAGGCTCTGCCGGTGATCTACCTGTCGAGCGAGAGCGACATCGTGCAACAGGTCGAAGCCCTGCGCCTGGGCGGCGACCAGTTTCTGACCAAGCCGGCCAACCCGGTGCTGCTGGCCGCCGTGGTCAAGACCAAGATCGCCCGCTACCGCGAAATGCACCATGCCGGCCAACATGATGGCCTGACCGGCCTGCTCAATCATTCGACTGCCAAGATGCGCATCGAACAGATGTGCCAAAGCGCCAGAATGACTGGCCGCCTGGTTGTCGCCATGATCGATATCGACCGTTTCAAGCGCATCAACGACAATTATGGCCACCCGTTCGGCGACAAGGTGATCCGCAGCCTCGCCTGGCTGCTCCGCGGCCGCCTGCGCAATACCGACCTGATCGGCCGCTATGGCGGCGAGGAATTCATCGTTGCCCTGCCAGACATGGACATCAACGTGGCTCGCGAACAGCTCGACCGCATTCGCGAGGATTTCGCCGTCCTGCCGCACAGCCACGAAGAGGGTCCGCTGTTCGCCAGCTTCAGCTGCGGCCTGGCGACGCTGGCGGGTTTTGCCGACCCGGCGGCCCTAATCGGCGCCGCTGACGGCGTGCTGCTTGATGCCAAACGCCAGGGGCGCAACCGCGTGCTGGCCGCGCCAGAATGGTGGACGGCCAGCCTAATCGACCGAATGCAGATGGAAGAGCCGGCTGGCGGCTGTCTGTAGTTCGCTGCGATCGCCGCCTTCAGCCTGCTTCAGGGCTTGCGTCGGGGCGTGCAGGAACTTGTTGGTCAGGCGCAGCGACAACTGCTCGACGACCTTTTCCGGCGCCTCGCCACGGGCCAGCAGCTTCATCGCGTGCTCGATCTCGTGACGGCGCATACGTTCGGCCGAGTCGCGCAGCGAACGGATCACCGGCACAGTATCGCGGGCCGACAGCCAGCCGAGGAAGTCATCGACCCGGTTGGCGATGATGGCTTCGGCCTCGACCACGGCGGCCTGCCGCGACTCGAGGCCGCTCTCGACGACCTGGGCCAGATCATCGACGGTGTACAGGAAGACGTCATCGAGTTCGCCGACCTCTTCCTCGATGTCGCGCGGCACGGCCAGGTCAACCATGAACATCGGCCGATGGCGGCGCGCCTTGACCGCCCGCTCGATCATGCCCAGGCCGATGATCGGCAGTGGGCTGGCGGTGCAGGAAACGACGATGTCGTGACGGGCGATATGCTCGGCCAGATCATCAAGACGAATGGCCGTGCCGTTGTAGCGGTCGGCCAGCACCCGGCCGCGCTCCAGGGTGCGGTTGGCGATGGTCACCGCTTTCGGCTGGCGGGCGCAGAAGTGGGCGGCACACAGTTCGATCATTTCGCCAGCGCCGATGAAGATGATGCGCTGCTCCTCGATCGACTCGAAGATGCGTTCGGCCAGATGCACGCCGGCGGCGGCCATGGAGACGATGTTGGCGCCGATGGCGGTGGTGCTGCGCACCTCCTTGGCGACCGAAAAGGAGCGCTGGAACAGCTTGTGCAACTGCGTGCCGAGCGTGCCGCTCTCCTCGGCAACACGCACCGCGTCCTTCATCTGGCCGAGGATTTGCGGCTCGCCGATGACCATCGAGTCGAGGCCACAGGCGACGCGGAAGGCGTGGCGGATGGCTTCCGGCTGATTGTGCGTATACAGATAGGGGGCCAGTTCGCTGCGTTCGATCTGGTGATAGCTGCTCAACCAGTCGATGACGGCCTCCGGCGTCTCGGCGGCGCAGTAAATTTCCGTCCGGTTGCAGGTGGACAGGATGGCCACTTCCTTGACCGGCTGGTTGCGCGTCAGATCGGCCAGCGCGTGCGACAGTTTTTCGGCGCCAAACGCCACGCGCTCACGGATGGCGAGCGGGGCGGAGTGATGATTGATGCCGAGGGTAAAGATCACCGGGTTGGGCTGGGGCGCACGAAGTGGGGGCCGATTATAGCACCGGCCTTCCGAGGCCCTTCCTTGCCCTGGATCAGAACAGGAAGGCCTGTTTTTCCGGCGTTGCCTGGGGTTGCTGGTCGGCGCCGAAGACCTTCATCTGCCGCGGCCGGAACCACACCGTCTGGCCGACTGCCAGTTGCAGCGCCTCGTGCCGTTCGCGCGACAGCTCGACTTCGACGATCTCGCTCTGGTGCTGCAATTCGACGCGGACCACCGGGCCGATCGGATGAACGTGCTGGACGCTGGCCTGCAGCGCCCCTTCACCAGCCTGGTGAGTAATGTCGATATCGTGCGGACGGACAAAGGCGGTGACCTTCTCGGCGTCGGCGCTGCGCTCGACCTCGGCATAGGCACCCTGCTGGCGGCTGTGGAAGACGTTCACATTGCCGAGGAACTGGTACACGAAGGGCGAGGCCGGGCTGGAATAGACCTCGTCGGGCGAGCCGATCTGCTCGATCTTGCCATGGTTCATCACCACCACGCGGTCGGCGACTTCCAGTGCCTCTTCCTGATCGTGGGTGACGAAGACGCTGGAGATGTGCATCTCGTCGTGCAGACGACGCAGCCAGCGGCGCAATTCCTTGCGCACCTTGGTGTCGAGCGCGCCGAAGGGTTCGTCGAGCAGCAGTACCTTGGGTTCGACGGCCAGCGCCCGGGCCAGGGCGATGCGCTGACGCTGGCCGCCGGACAGTTGCGATGGATAGCGGTCGGCCAGCCAGTCCAGTTGCACCAGCCCGAGCAGCTCCATGACCCGGCGCTTGATCTCGGCTTCCGCCGGACGTTCCTTGCGCGGCTTGACGCGCAGGCCGAAGGCGACGTTTTCGAACACCGTCATGTGGCGGAACAGCGCGTAATGCTGGAAGACGAAACCGACGTTGCGCTCGCGGGCATGCAGGTGCGTGGCCGCGGCGCCGGAAAAGAGGATCTCGCCCTGATCGGCCGATTCCATGCCGGCGATGATGCGCAGCAGCGTCGTCTTGCCGCAGCCGGACGGGCCGAGCAGGGCGACCAGTTCGCCGGTCGGGATGTCGAGGTTGATGTTGTCGAGCGCGACGAAATTGCCGAAGCGCTTGGAAATGTTGCGGATTTCGATACTCATCAGGTTTTCTCCGGGGCCAGCACCGCGTTCAGCATTTCCGTCTCCTTCTTCATCCGCCATTCGACGATGGTCTTGGCGACCAGGGTGACCATGGCCAGCAGGGCGAGCACGGATGCCGCGGCGAAGGCGCCGATGGCGTTGTATTCGTTGTGGAGGATCTCGACATGCAGCGGCAGGGTGTTGGTCTCGCCGCGGATGTGGCCGGAGACCACCGACACGGCGCCGAACTCGCCCATCGCCCGGGCATTCGACAGGATCACGCCATAGAGCAGACCCCACTTGATGTTGGGCAGCGTCACCCGCCAGAACATCTGGAAACCGGAGGCGCCGAGCGACACCGCCGCCTCTTCCTCGTCCCTGCCCTGCGACTGCATCAGCGGGATCAGCTCGCGGGCGATGAAGGGGAAGGTGATGAACAGGGTCGCCAGGATCATGCCGGGGATGGCGAAGATGATCTTGATGTCGTGCTCGGACAGCCACGGGCCGAAGGTGCCTTGGGCGCCGAAGATGAGGATGAAGATCAGGCCGGCGACCACCGGCGAGACGGCGAAGGGCAGGTCGATCAGCGTGATCAGCAGGCTCTTGCCCTTGAACTCGAACTTGGCAATGGCCCAGGCAGCGGCAACGCCGAAGGCGATGTTGAAGGGCAGCACGGCAACGGCGATGACGATGGTCAGCCAGACCGCCGACAGCGTTTCCGGCTCCTGCAGTGCCGCCACGTACAGCGGCCAGCCCTGGGCCAGGGCCTCGACGAACACCGCCAGCAGCGGCAGGCAGAGGAAGAAGAACAGGAAGCCGAGGCCGAGCGTCAGCAGCGTATAGCGGACCCAGGCCGGTTCCTGGGTGGCGCGCGTCGATTTCATGGCGCGCCTCCGGCCCTGGCGGCGGCCACTTCCAGCGGCTCGCTGTGCTTGTGGCGGTTGGCCGTCCACCACTGCAGCACGTTGATGGCCAGCAGCAGCACGAAGGAAATGGCGAGCATGACCACGGCCAGCGCCGTGGCGCCGAGCACGTCGTATTGTTCAAGCTTGGAGATGATCAGCAGCGGTACGATTTCGGAAATCAGCGGCAGGTTGCCGGCGATGAAGATGACCGAACCGAACTCGCCGAGCGCCCGGGCAAAGGCCAGGGCGAAGCCGGTCAGCAGCGCCGGGAAGATGGCCGGGAAAATGATCCGGGTGAAGGTCTGGCCGCGCGAGGCGCCGAGCGAGGCAGCGGCCTCCTCGACTTCGGTCTCGATGTCTTCGATCACCGGCTGCAGCGTCCGTACAACGAACGGCAGGGTGATGAAGGTCAGCGCCACAACAATACCGACCGGCGTGTAGGCGACCTTGAAGCCGAGCGGTTCGAGATGGCTGCCGAGCCAGCCGTTGCCGGCGTACAGCGTCGCCAGCGTGATGCCGGCGACGGCGGTGGGCAGGGCGAACGGCAGGTCCACCAGGGCATCGACGAAACGCTTGCCGGGAAAGGAATAGCGGACCAGGATCCAGGCCACGATCAGGCCGAACACGGCGTTGATACCGGCGGCCAGCAACGACGAGACGAAAGTCACGCGAAAGGCGGCCAGCGAGCGCTCGCCAAGGGCGATGTCGATGATCTGCATGAAGCCCAGTTCGGAGGCTTTCAGGATCAGTCCGCCGAGCGGCAGCAGAATCAGCAGCGACAGGTAAACCAGCGTGTAGCCGAGGGCCAGGCCGAAGCCGGGCAACACGCGAGGGGATTTGGCAGACATTCGTCTCTTCTCTTGGCGACGGCTGGCGCCCTCCACCTGCGCGGAAGGCGCCAGCGGCTCTTACTTGGCGACGTAAACCTTGTCGAAGCTGCCGCCGTCCTTGAAGTGCGTGACGAAGGCCTTGCTGGCGCCGCCGAACACCTCATCGACGGTGAAAGTCTTCACCGGCGGGAAGAAATGGGCGTATTTCTTCAGGATTTCCGGATCGCGCGGGCGCAGATAGTTCAACGCGGCATTTTCCTGCCCCTCCTTCGACCACAGGTATTCCAGATAGGCCGTCGCCTGCTTGCGCGTCCCCTTCTTGTCCACCACCTTGTCGACGATGGCCACCGGGAACTCGGTCTGCATGGTCAGGCTGGGCAGCACGACCTCGAACTCGCCCTTGCCGAATTCCTTGGCGATCATTTCGGCCTCGGATTCGAAGGTGATCAGTACGTCGCCGATGCGTCGCTGCATGAAGGTGGTGGTGGCATCGCGGCCACCGGCGGCGAACAGCGGCGCATTCTTCAGCAGCTTGCCGAGGAATTCCTGTGCCTTCTGCTCATTGCCACCCGGCTGCTTGAGTGCCCAGGCCCAGGCCGACAGATAGGTGTTGCGGCCGTTACCGGTGTTCTTCGGATGCGGCATGATGACCTGCACACCCGGTGCAACCAGATCGGCCCAGTCCTTCAGATTCTTCGGATTGCCCTTGCGGACGATGAAGACCATCGCCGAGGTATAGGGCGAGGCGCTGTTGGGGAATTTCTTCGCCCAGTCCTTGGCCACCAGCCCCTTCTCCACCAGAAACTCGATGTCGTTGACCTGGTTCATGGTCACCACGTCGGCCTCCAGACCATCAGCAACAGCACGTACCTGCTTGCTCGACCCGGCATGCGACTGCTTCAGCTCCAGCGATTCGCCGGTCTTCGCCTTCCAGTGCTTCTGGAACAGCGGGTTGTAATCCTTGTACACATCGCGGGCAACGTCGTAAGAAACGTTGAGCAACGTGGCATCGGCAACGGCGGCACTGGCGACCAGGCTGAGCAGCAGGGCGGACAGGGATTTGCGGATAGGTTTCATGGCGGTTCTCCAGATAATCGTCTGGCCGCACTTTAATGGAGAGAGTTTATAACCCCAAAGACAACAATTTGATTTAGTTATTTCAATTTCGAATAACCAATGGCCGATAGCCTAGCCCAACCCCTGCTTCTCTGTTCCGCCGCCGCCCGAGCAGCTATCATTCGCCATCCTTCACGCTGCCCACGACAACAATGCGCCCCTCACTGCCCGCCATGCTCCTGCTCTCCGCCCTGCTGGCGGCCTGCTCCACCTCGCGCGCCCCCCAGCAAAGCCAGCATATCGCCCAGGACGGCCCGCTCAAGGTACATCCGGGTCTTCTCGGCCAGCCGGTGCCGGCCGAACTGGCCCCTATCCCGGCTCCCGTCCCGGCAGCGGCGACCGCCACTCCGGCCAGCGAGACGCCGGCAGCGATCCGCATGGATCAGGATGGCCTGCGCACCCAGCGCAGTGTCTATTTCGATTACAACAGCGCCGGCCTGAAGAGCGACTACGATCCGGCGCTGCGCGCCCACGCCCGCTACCTGGCGGCCAATCCGCAGGCACGTGTACGCATTGAGGGCCATGCCGACGAGCGCGGCAGCGCCGGTTTCAACCTGCGCCTGGGCGAGCGCCGCGCCGCCACCGTGCGCGCTACGCTGCTTGCTCATGGCGCGCAGAAGCAGCAGGTAAGAATCAAATCCCTGGGCAAGTCGCAACCCAAACTGAAAGGCAGCGACGAGCAATCGTGGGCGGAAAACCGCCGCGCCGACGTGATCTACGAAATCGAAAAGTAGTCGTCGTAGCTGCAAGCAAAAGGCCCTGCCATCCCGGCAGGGCCTTTTGCATTGATGACGGGGAAGCGCGCCCTCAGTGCTGCCCGGTTTCCTCCATCAGCTTGCCACGCAGGCAGGCCAGCCACTCGGAAAACGGGATTTCATGCACATCGGGCTGCCGGCGCTCGACCGTGCGGCGGCGCTCACGCCAACCATTCGGCGGCCCCAGTTCAGAGCGCCGTCGGTCATTGCCTTCCCGTTTGTCAGTCTTGCCACGCATTTTTGTTTGTTTCTCCATACCCGCCCGCCGAACACCCCGGCCCGTATGGCTTGACTGTAGGTCAGCCGGCGAGCCAGGACAGTGAAATAGCTCACGCCCGCCGAAAAACACCCGCATGGCATATCAGGACAAGGCGCTGACGGCCCGCTGGGCGGCAATCACGCCGCGATACTGCGCTTCTTCAAAGAGCGAAAAACCCGACAGATCGGCATGAGCCAGCATGATCCGCCGGTGGCGGAAGGCGGTCAGCTGGCGGCGCGCCCCGCTCCACAAACTGCCGGGCACCGGCCGGCGCATGGCATGGCCGTTGCGGAAGATGTCGAGGCGCGTAGCCAGCCGGCGAATGTCCGGATGCACGCCCTCCAGTTCGCCCAGGATGCCCTCGGCCCAGGCTTCCCGTGGCGTCTCCAGCAACAGCCGGCGGCCCTCGGCCGGGGCGACATCGTGCAACGCGCGATAGCAGGTGAACACCGTCGCTGGCAGATGGCGGCGCAGCAATTGGTGCGTTGCCGTCACGTAACCGAGGCCGGGGCTGTCGTAAAGCACATTGTCCCAGGCCGGCGGCGCACCATGGCGCTCGGCCGGCAGGCCGGACAGATGCAGGTTGGCGGTCAGCCACGGCGCGTAATCACCGGCCAGCGCAGCCTGGCGCAGGGCGTCCGGCATGGCCGGCCAGGCGCGCGGCAAAATGAATAGCGGTGCCGCCCAGATCAGCGCCCGCGCTTCGATGCGCAGGCTGCGCTCACCCTGCAGTACATCGACCGTCACCCCTGACTTGCCTTCTTCCACTCGCCAGGCCAGCGCTCCGGTCAGTATCCGCTCGCCTGCCCGGCGGGCCAGGCCGCGGGCCAGCCAGGCATTGCCCTCGGGCGCCGTCAGCACCGTATCGGCGGCGGCATTGGCCGCCTCGCCGTCGCGGCAGGCGAAATAATGCAGGCCGGCCCAGGCCGAGGTGTCGCTCAGGGCCATGCCGTAATCGTCGCGACAGGCATAGTCGGCGAGCCAGCGTACGGTCGGTGCGGTAAAGGCATTGGCGCTCAACCACTGAGCGAAGGAGATGCGATCGAGGGCCAGCCACTGCGGATCGCGGCTGGACAGCGCCATCGGCAGAGCGAAAACTTTGCGGCCGTCTTTGCCACGCGCCGATTTCAATTCGCTCATGCGCTCGAGAAAGGCCTGCTGTTGCGCCCGCTCACCAGCATCGAGGCCGCGCTGCGACAGCAAGCCCTCTTCCCACAAGCCGTTGCGGTAGACGCGCTCCTGCGGCGTGGCGCACAGATAGCGCTCTTCGTAATGTGGCCGCCGGGCGCCCGGATCCCCTGTCAGCACGCCGAGTTCGGCCAACAGTTCGCGCACGTACCCTGCCTGCTGACCGGGCAGCGGCAGGTAATGGGCACCGAGCGGATAAGCGACCAGCGGCGACCCGCCGGCCCGCGAATTGCCACCTGCTTCCTGTTCCAGATCGAGGAGCAGGAAATTATCGAAACCGGAACGGGCCAACTGCCAGGCCGCCGACAGGCCGGAGATGCCGCCACCAACGATGACGATGCCGGTTCGCCGGGTAGCACTTGGCGCCGGCCAATTGCCATCGCGCAAACGATGGGCAAAGCGTTCATCGACGCCGCCAAGCTCGCCTGGCGGCAAGGGTGCTTTGCCATTGCCGGCGCAGCCGGCCAGCGTCGCCGCGGCGACGGTACGCAGGAAATCGCGCCGGCTAGTCAAACTTCCGCAGGGAGAGGCTGACCGACAGTTGGGCACCGACCCAGCCGAGCAAGGCGCCGCCCGCTGCCAGCACGGCCGCACCGATGGCAGTTGGCGCCTTGAGGGCAAAGGCCGCGCCATAGAGCGCCGCCAGCTCACCAACCGGCCCTGCCAGCAGATGCAACCCGCCGAGCACGATACCGGCTGCCAGCAGACCGCCGAGCGCCCCCTGGAGGGCGCCGAAGTAATAGAAGGGCCGGCGGATGAAGGCGTCGGTGGCGCCGATCATCCGCGCCACTTCGATCTCTGCCGCCCGGGCCATGACCTGCAGGCGGATGGTGTTGAAGGTCACCGCCACCAGGCCGGCGGCAAACAGGCCGGCGAGCATGGCCAGGGCCAGTCGGCCGAGGCGCAGGAAAGCATCAAAGCGTTTGACCCAGGCCGAATCGAGCTGCACATGGGCCACCTTCGGCCAGCCGGCGAACTCCTTGCTGATGGCTTCCAGCGCCGCCGGCTCGGTATCGGCCGGTTCGACGATGAAGGCATCGGGCAGCGGATTGCGCGGCAGGCTGGCGACGATCTCGGCCATCTCCTCGGTCTGCTGCAGGCGCTTCAAGGCCTCCTCGCGTGGCACGAAGCGCCAGGTCAGGCCCGCCGCCTGGCTCAGGCGGCTTTCGATCTCGGCCACTTCCTTGCGGCTGGCGCCGAGTTCCATGAAGACGCTGATCTGCTTGACGCCGGCGGCGCGGCTACCGAGTTCGCGCAAGTTGTCGAGCAGCACGTAACCGAAGGCCGGCAGCGTCAGCGCGATGCCGATCACCAGCAGCGACAGCAGGGTGCTCATTGGCGCCGCCAGCAGGCGCCGGAAGGCCGCCGCCAGGGNNGGCGCTGTGCTGGGTCAGCCAGGCGCTCACAGCAGTCTCCCGTGATCGAGGCGCAGGACGTTGGGATGGCAGCGCTCGATCCAGCTCTGGTCATGGGTGGCGACGACGACGGTAACGCCGACGCGGTGGAAATCGGCAAACAGCTCAAGGATGTCGCCGGCCGAATCGCTGTCGAGATTGGCCGTCGGCTCGTCGGCGAGCAGCACCGTCGGCCGGTTGACCACGGCGCGGGCAATGGCCAGACGCTGCTGTTCGCCGCCGGAGAGGGCGATCGGATTGGCCTTCTCACGCGCCAGCAGGCCGACCTTGTCGAGCGCCGCCTGGGCGCGCCGGATGGCGTCGCGCCGTGACAGGCCGGCGATCTGCAGCGGCAGCAGGACATTGTCCAGCGCACTGCGGTCGAACAACAGTTTCTGGTCCTGGAAGACCATGCCGAAATGTCGCCGCACATAGGGAATGGCGCTGCGCCGCAGAGCCGACAGGTTCTGCCCGTTAACCACCAGACTGCCCGAGGTCGGCCGTTCGATCGAGGCGATCAACTTGACCAGCGTCGTCTTGCCGGCACCGGAATGGCCGCTGACCAGCACCATCTGGCCGGCCGAAATCTCGAAGCTGACGTCGCGCACGGCCTCGTAGCCGCCGGGGTAGCGTTTGGTCAGGTTGCTGGCGACGATCATTGGCTGCTGGTCAGAGGTTGGAATGGAGCCTGCGCCCGTTCCTAATCAAACAGCGCATCGACGAAATCCTTCGCCGCGAACGGCCGCAGGTCGTCGATCTGTTCGCCGACGCCGATGAAGCGGATCGGCTTCGGGCACTGACGGGCGATGGCGGCGATGACGCCACCCTTGGCGGTGCCGTCGAGCTTGGTGAGGACCAGACCGGTGACGTTGATCGCCTTGTCGAAGGCCCGGACCTGGGCCAGGGCGTTCTGGCCGATGTTGGCATCGAGGACCAGCAGCGTCTCGTGCGGACCGCTAGGGTCTACTTTCTGGATCACCCGGCGGACCTTGGCGATTTCTTCCATCAGGTGCAGCTGGGTCGGCAGGCGGCCGGCCGTGTCGGCGAGCACGATGTCGATGCCGCGTGCCTTGGCGGCAGAAATGGCGTCGAAAATCACCGCTGCCGGATCGCCGTTGTCCTGAGCAATGACGGTAACGTTGTTGCGCTCGCCCCAGGTTTCCAGCTGTTCGCGTGCCGCGGCGCGGAAAGTATCGCCGGCGGCCAGCAGCACGCTCTTGCCCTGGGTCTGGAAATACTTGGCCAGCTTGCCGATCGAGGTCGTCTTACCGGCGCCATTGACGCCGGCAATCATGATCACATAGGGCTTGTGGCCGCTGACGTCGAGCGGCTGCTCGAGCGGCTGCAAGGTAGCCAGCAGCGCATCGGCCAGGGCCTTCTGGATGCTCTCCGGCGTATCCAGCTTGTCGCGCTTGGCCGCCAGCTTCAGTTCGTCGAGCAGATGGGTGGTCGCCTCGATGCCGACGTCGGAGGTCAGCAGCAGGCTTTCCAGCTCTTCGAGCAATTCGTCATCGACCTTGCCGCGGGCGAAGATCGACTTGAGCTTGCCGCCCCACTGGGCTCGCGTCCGGGCCAGGCCCTTGAACAGGCGCTCGCGCCACGACGGGGCGGGAGTTGGCGTAGCGGCGGACTCGCCCTTGGCGTCCGGCGCAGATTTTTTCAGGAAACTGAACATGGGAAGTCTGGTCTCAAGGCTGGCTGACAGTATGGCGGCAAGCCGTTAAGATGCCGTGCGAATCGAAGCAAAATCAGGCCCGAATTCTAGCAGAAAGCCCCCTCCCCCCATGCGACTGCATCACCTTCTTCCCCTCCTGTTCACCCCCTGGCTGCTCACCCCGGCCCTTGCCAACCCTTACGAAACCACGCTCGCCAACGGCCTGCGCATCATCGTCAAGGAAGACCGGCGGGCGCCCACCGCCGTGCAGATGGTCTGGTACCGGATCGGCAGCATGGACGAGGTCGACGGCACTTCGGGCGTCGCCCACGTCCTTGAACACATGATGTTCAAGGGCACGCCGAAGGTCGGCCCGGGCGAGTTCAACAAGCTGGTGGCGGCCGCCGGCGGCCGCGATAACGCCTTCACCAGCCGCGACTACACTGCCTACTTCCAGCAGATCCCCAAGGAAAAGCTGGCGCAGATGATGGAACTGGAAGCCGACCGCATGCGCCACCTGAATGTGGATGCCAAGGAATTCGAGCAGGAAATCAAGGTGGTCATGGAAGAGCGGCGCCTGCGCACCGACGACAATCCGCAATCCAAGCTGTTCGAGCAGATGAATGCCACCGCCTTCCAGGCCCATCCCTATCGGCGGCCGATCATCGGCTGGATGAGCGATCTGGAGAACATGACGGCTGCTGACGCCAAGGCCTGGTACGACACCTGGTACGTACCGAACAACGCCTACGTGGTGATCTCCGGCGACGTCGACCATAAAGCGGTGTTCGCCCTGGCCGAGAAATACTACGCCCCCCTGGCGGCCCGCCCGCTGCCGGCACGCAAGGCACAGATCGAGCCGCGCCAGGACGGCACGCGCCGCATCACCGTCAAGGGACCGGCCGAACTGCCGGTACTGATCATGGGCTACAAGGCACCGGTGCTGCGCGACATCGAAAAGGACAGCGATCCTTATGCCCTGCAGATGCTGGCCGCCATCCTCGACGGCCACGATGCCGCCCGCTTCAACAAGAAGCTGGTACGCGAGGACAAGATCGCCTTGTCGGCTGGCATTGACTACGACAGCACGGCACGCGGCCCAGGCATGCTCTACCTGCACGGCACCCCTTCGGCCGGCAAGACTGTCGCCGACCTGGAAGCCGCCCTGCGCGCCGAAATCGACCGTGTGCGCAAGGACGGCGTCAGCGCCGCCGAACTGAAGCGGGCCAAGGCGCAATTGCTGGCCAGCGAGGTATACAAGCTCGACTCGGTCTTCGGCCAGGCCATGGAAATCGGCCAGATCGAAGCCGTCGGCCTGCCCTACCAGCAGCTCGACCGCATGCTCGACAAGCTGCAGCAGGTCAATGCCGCCGACGTTCAGGCAGTCGCCAAAAAGTACTTTGACGACGATGCACTGACCATCGGCGTTCTCGATCCGCAACCGGTAGACGGCCAGCCGCGCCGCGCCGCCTTCCCCACCCGCCACTGATGAATCGCGCCATGAAACGCCTGCTCAGCGCCGCCCTCGTCTTCCTCGCCGCCCAGTCCGCCCTCGCCGGCGTCGCCATCGAACACTGGACGACCAGCGCCGGTAGCCGCGTCTATTTCGTCGCCAGCCGGGCGCTGCCCATTGTCGACGTCCAGGTAGACTTTGCCGCCGGCTCCATGTTCGACCCGCCCGGCAAATCCGGCGTCGCCGCCCTGACTCGCTCGCTGCTCGACCTCGGTGCCGGCCAGCGCGATGAAACGGCGATTGCCGAGGACCTGGCCGATATCGGCGCCCGCCTCGGCGGTGGCGCCGATACCGACCGCGCCAGCATTGCCGTACGTACACTGGCCGCCGCCGACAAGCGCGAGGTCGCCCTCGACATCCTGCGCGCCGTGATCTCCCGACCGCTGTTCGATGCCGCCATCCTCGAACGCGAGAAGGCGCGCACCATCGCCGGCCTCAAGGAAGCCATGACGCGCCCGGACAGCATCGCCGGCAAAGCTTTCTGGGAAGCTCTCTACCCCGAGCATCCGTATGGTCGACAGGCGACGCCGGAATCGGTCGCCACCTTCGGCCGCGACGATCTGGTGGCTTTCCACACCCGCCATTACAACGCCGCCAGCGCCAGCATCACGTTGGTCGGCGACCTGTCGCGCGCCGAGGCCGAAGGCATCGCCGAAGCCTTGTCGGCCAGCCTGCCGAGCGGCGCCGCCCAGCCCCTGCCGGCGCCACCTGGAGCCAGTCAGAAAGGCCTCAAGGCCATCGCCCATCCGGCCAGCCAGGCCCATATCAGCCTCGGCCTGCCGGCCATCGAGCGCGGCCATCCCGATTTCTTCCCGCTGCTCGTCGGCAATTACACACTGGGCGGCGGCGGCTTCGTCTCGCGCCTGATGAAGGAAGTCCGCGACAAGCGCGGCTTTGCCTACAGCGTCTATAGCTATTTCGCCCCGCTGAAGCACCCCGGCCCCTTCCAGATCGGTCTGCAGACCAAGCGCGCCCAGGCGGGCGAGGCGATCAAGGTGGCGCGCGAAGTGCTCGAAGGCTTCGTCGCCACCGGCCCGAGCGACGAGGAGCTGACTGCCGCCAAGGCCAACCTGACCGGCAGCTTCCCGCTGCGCCTGGACAGCAATCGCAAGATTCTCGACAACGTTGCCGTGATCGGCTTCTACGGCCTGCCACTCGATTATCTGGATCACTACCAGGAGCGAGTTCAGGCGGTAACGGCAGCCGACGTCAGGGCCGCTTTCGCCCGCCACATCCGGCCGGAAGCGCTGACCATCGTCACCGTCGCCGCCGATTGACGCGGCCGCCCAAGCGCTGAAGCCGCCATGAACACCGTCCGTATCGTCGGCGGCGAATTCCGCCGCCGCCAGCTCCGCTTTCCCGACAGCGAAGGCCTGCGCCCGACCCCGGACCGCGTCCGCGAGACCCTGTTCAACTGGCTCGGTCAGGATCTCGCGGACCAGCATTGTCTCGACCTCTTCGCCGGCAGCGGCGCCCTCGGCTTCGAAGCCGCCTCCCGTGGCGCGGCACGGGTGGTGATGGTGGAAAAAACGCCGCGCGTCCTGGCGGCGTTGCATGAAAACCACGAATTGCTGCGTAAGCCGGCGGCAATAGAGATCGTTCGCGGGGATGCGCTACAATATTTGGTTTCGACCAAAGCTAAATTCGACCTGATTTTCCTCGATCCGCCTTACAAGGCGGGCTGGATAGGCCGCCTGGAGGGGCTGTTGCCACCAGTTCTGAACGAGGATGCAGCGATTTACGTCGAGGCCGAACACGAAATCGCATCGCTTGGTGATTGGCGCACAGTGCGCCAGGGCAAGGCGGGGGAAGTCCATTTTCACTTGTTGCGGCGGCCAGTTTGAACAAACTCAATCATCGCGTAGCGATCTATCCCGGCACCTTCGACCCGATCACCCGGGGTCACGAAGATCTGGTCCGCCGGGCCGCCAGCCTGTTCGACAAGCTGATCCTGGCGATCGCCGAAAGCCCGGCCAAGCAGCCACGATTTCCGCTCGCCGACCGGGTGCAGATGGCAACGGAGATTCTCGCCGACGTGCCCAATGTCGAGATTGTCGGCTTCAACACCCTGCTCATGGATTTCGTCCATGAACAAGGAGCCAAGGTCATCGTCCGCGGCCTGCGTGCCGTATCCGACTTCGAATACGAGTTCCAGATGGCCGGAATGAACCGCAGCCTCTATCCGGAGGTCGAAACGGTGTTTCTGACACCCGGCGAGCAATACATGTTCATCTCCGCCACCATGGTCCGCGAAATCGCGCGCCTCGGCGGCGATGTCAGCAAATTTGTACAACCTTGTGTAGATAAGCGCCTGCGGGCGAATACCACTGCTTAACCGAGAGAGGAAAGCTATGTCCCTGATTATTACCGACGAATGCATCAACTGCGACGTGTGTGAACCGGAGTGCCCGAACGAGGCCATTTCCCAGGGGGAAGAGATCTACGTCATCGATCCCAACAAGTGCACGGAATGCGTTGGCCACTACGACGAGCCGCAGTGTGTGCAGGTCTGCCCGGTGGACTGCATCCCCAAGGATCCCAACCACGTCGAGAACGAGGACGTCCTCTGGGTCAAGTACGAGAAGCTGACCGGCAACAAGCGCCCCTGAGTTCAGCGACCAGCAAAAAGGCCCGCGGATTGCTCCGCGGGCCTTTTTGCGTTCACCCGGCGGCGTTCAGGCCGCCCGCATTTGCTGGGCTTCGAGCGGCAGCAGTATTTCGCGCACCCGGCCGGCAATCTCCTCCAGGCCCTGAATCTGAGCCAGCAGGTTCTTTTCGACGCTTTCCAGTTCGGCGATCCGGTCCTCCAGCGTGTCAGTCGCCTGGTGGATGCGTTTGATGCTTTCCAGGCGGCGCTTGAGCTGGATCTGATGCTCGCGCACCTGCGTTTCCATCGGCGCCATGATCGCCCGCAGCCAGGTTTCGGCATCGCGGTTGGCATGTTCGAAGGCACGGCGGACCTGCACCGCCACCTCCTCGAAGAACTTCTGCGTGATGTTCTTCTTGTCGTGCGTCATCAGACTGACCATGGTGTTCAGATGGGCATCACACCATGACTGCAGACGATCCAGTTCCTTGCGATAACGTAGCAGCGAGAAAGCTGTCGGCGAGCCCAGCTTGAGACCATGCTCGACGGCGAAGCGCTTGTACACCGCCTCCATCATGGACAGGATTTCATTGACCTCGTCATCCGATTTGGCCAGTGCCTCACGCGAACGACCGAAAAACTTCGCCATCGCATCCGACAAGGTCTTGGAAAAGACCGCGTCGAGCATGGCCTCTCGCGTCTCGTGCGTCAGCTGGCGCAGGGTATCCAGCCCGAGATGGGCGAACAGCTTGTTGGTCAGCGTCGAGAAGACACTGCGTACGGCGTAGTAACGCTGCAGACCGGACTCGAATTCGTCCTTCTCGGCACGCACCTTGCCCATCATGTACTCGACGACCCCCTTGTTCTTGCCGCGCAGTTCGGTCAGCTCGGTCAACTGCTCGCGCAGGCCAGCCAGCCGCGATTCGAGCAAGCCACGCGTACGTCGGCTGACATCGCCGAATTCGCTCTCGGTGTTTTCGCAGACGATGTCACGCTTGGCCGGAATCAGTTCACCGGAAAGCGCCGCCTCCAGCAAGGGCAGGCGGCTGCGTTCGAGCAGCGCCTGATCACCGGTGATCTTGGCAACCAGCCCCTTCTGAGCGGAAACAGGAAAAACCTGCGTCGTCGGCAGATTGAGGATATCGGCGCTCGACTCGACCTGGCGCCGGATTTCGTCATCGATCTCCTCGCTGGTCTTCAGTTCGTCCCACTGGCCATCAATCTTGTTGAGCACCACCAGACGGCCGCGTCGGGCGGTACCGCCGGCGCAGATATGCTCGCGCCAGATCGCCATGTCCGACTGGGTAACGCCGGTGTCGGCGCCCAGGATGAAGAGGACGGCATGGGCGTTGGGCAACAGCGACAGGGTCAGTTCCGGTTCGGCGCCGATGGCATTCAGCCCCGGCGTATCGAGGATGATCAGCCCCTGCTTGAGCAGCGGATGCGGGAAGTTGATGACTGCATGACGCCAGCGCGGCACTTCGACCAGGCCATCGTCGCCGACGCGATAGAGATCGACATCGCCAGCGCTCCCCACCGCAAAGCCCAGTTCGCGGGCGACCTCCGGTTTCACCCGGGTCGTTTCGCTGACCTGGCGCAACGCCTCCTGCATGGCATCCGGCTCCTCAATATCGAGGCGGACGACGGTCCATTCTTCCGGATAGCGCTTGTACTCGCTGACCCCGGCGTTGGAAGAACGCGTCTCGATCGGTAGCAGCTCGATGCCGGGCAGCTTGTCACCGTCGTAGAGCAATTCGGTGGGGCACATCGTGGTCCGGCCGGCGGACGAGGGCAGCATGCGCGAGCCGTACTCGGCGAAGAAGATGGCGTTGATCAGCTCCGACTTGCCACGCGAGAACTCGGCAACGAAGGCGACGTTCAGCCGGTCTTCACGCAGACGATCGAGCAGCTGGAGCAATCGCAGATCGGCCTGGGCATCGGACAACTCGTTCTGGGCAAGCCAGTCCTTGAACTCGCCGATACTCGACGACAGGCGGGCACGCCAGGCAGTATAGGCGGCGAATTGATTGGCAAGCGACATGTTGGCATGCCTCCTGGATACATGCGAAGCGTTCAATTTAGCATAGAAACAGAGGCTTGCAGCGAACAATTAATGCTGGCAGGACGGGCAGTAATAGCTGCTGCGACCGCTCTGACGAATCTGCCGGATAACGCCATCGCAGCGCCGGCAGGGCTCCCCATCGCGCTCGTAAACAGCCGCCTGAATCTGAAAACAACCGGCACCGCCATCGCTATGCACATAATCGCGGATGCTGCTGCCACCAGCGGCGATGGCATCGGACAGCGTTTCGCGCACGGCTGCTGCCAGCTGGCGGTAGCGCAGCGGACTGATCCGGTTGGCCGCGCGCAGGGGCGAGATGCCGGCGCGGAACAGGCTTTCCGATGCATAGATATTGCCGATGCCGACCACCAGATGGCTGTCCATCAGCACCGGCTTGACCGGCGAGCTGCGCCGACTGCAGGCTGCGTGCAACCAATCGCCGTCGAAAGCCTCGGTCAGCGGTTCGACGCCAAGTACGGCGAGCAGCGGATGCCGCTCCGCCGCCAGCGGCGGCCCGGGCTGCCAAAGCACCAGGCCAAAGCGGCGCGGATCGGCGAGACGGAGCAGTTGATTGCAAAAAACCAGCTCGAAGTGATCGTGCTTTTCCGGCGCCTGGGAAAAAGGAACGAAGCGCAGGTTGCCGGACATGCCGAGATGGAGGATCAAGGTCCCCTCGACACCCGGCCGGGCGCAATCGAAGAGCAAGTATTTGCCGCGCCGGCGGATACTGCGCACGAAGCAACCGGGCAGCAACTCGAGCAGAGCCGGCGGAATGGGGTAGCGCAGCTTCGGCGAACGGATCACCACGCCCTCGATGCGTTGCCCTTCCACTTCCGGCAACAGGCCACGGCGACAGACTTCAACCTCGGGCAACTCCGGCATTGCTTGTTCCTCCCGACAAAGCCAAATAACATCGCAAACTTAAAAGATTTTATGCGCTCCAACGCCTATCCACGACTGAAAGCCGACCATGCCCGTGAAGTTCACCGCAACCGCCCTCACCCTGGCCCTCGGCCTGACCCTGGCCATCCCCAGCCAGGCGGCGGCCCCTGGCCAGAAGGTGATGCCAGCGGAAGCGTCGGAAAACCTGCTGGCGCGCACGGTATTTTTCTCCCTGCTTGGTGAATTGGCGCTGCAGCGAGGCGACACGCGCCTGGCCGTCGACGCCTGGAGCGATCTGGCAAAACGTACGCGTGACCCGGCAGCCCTGGCCCGCGCCACCGAAGTTGCCGGTTTTGCCCGTCAGTACGAACAGGCGCTCGAACTGGCCAGCATCTGGCTGGAAGTCGAACCCGACTCGACGCGCGCCCGGCAGACCCAGTCGTCTCTCCTCGTCCTCGCCAACCGCCTGGATGAACTGGCCCCGCAACTGGCCATTCTGCTCGAACGCGACAAGCCCAATCTGGCCGCCAACCTGATGCACCTCAACCGCATGCTCGCCCGCCACGAGAACAAGAAGGCCGTGCAGCAACTGATCGAAAAGCTGGCCGAGCCCTATGACACCGTCCCCGAGGCCCACTTTGCTGTTGCCCAGGCCTCGGCCAATGCCGGCGACAACATGGGCGCCCTGACAGCGATCGAAAAAGCACTACTCCTCCGCCCCGACTGGGAAACCGCGGCACTGGCCAGGGCTCAGCTCCAGGCCAGACAGTCGAACGCCAGCGCCATCGCCAGCCTGGACGGGTTCGTCGAGCGCCAGCCGGCCGCCCGCGAAGCCCGCCTCGCCCTGGCCCGGCTGCTCATCGGCGAGAAGCGCTTCGCCGACGCACGCCAGCATTTCGACCGCCTGCTCAAGGACAACCCGGACAATCCCGAGATCATTTACCCGATTGCCATGCTGGCTCTGCAGCAGGGCGACACCACCACCGGCCGGCAGCAGCTCGAACGCCTGCTGAAAAGCGATTTCCCGGACAAGAGCAGTGTGCACTTCTTCCTTGGCCAGCTCGACCAGGAGCAGAAGAAGCTGCCGGCTGCGCTCGAACACTATGGACAAGTCAGTTCCGGCAACCAGTTCGTCGCCGCCCGTGCCCGCTCCGCCCAGATTCTGCTGCAGCAAGGCAAGCCGGACGAAGCTCGTGAGCTGTTGCACAACACCCGCGGCGGCAACGCCGAGGAACGCACCCAACTGACCCTGGCCGAAGCCCAGCTATTGCGCGATGCCGGCCGTCACGCCGACGCCTACGCGGTGCTTGCCGAGGCCCTCGCCGGGCAGCCCGACAATACCGACATGCTCTACGATGCCGCCCTCACTGCCGAGCGCAGCGGCCGCCCGGAACTGCTGGAAGAGCACCTCAAGCACCTGCTCAGCCTGCGCCCGGACCATGCGCACGCCCTGAATGCCCTCGGCTATTCGCTGGCCGAGCGCAACATCCGCCTCGACGAAGCATTCACGCTGATCACCCGGGCCCTCGTCCTCCTGCCGGACGACCCCTTCATCACCGACAGCCTGGGCTGGGTCCAGTTTCGCCAGGGGCGCCACGAAGAAGCGCTGGCCACCCTGGAACGCGCCTACCGCCACAAGCCCGACCCGGAAATTGCCGCCCACCTGGGTGAAGTCCTGTGGGCCATGGGCCGCCGTGACGATGCCCGCCGACTGCTCGACGAAGCTGCCCGCCAGCATCCGGACAACGAAACGCTCGCCGACACCATCAAGAAACTGCTGCCTTGAACCATCCGCTCCTCCGGCGTGGCTGGCGTGGCAGCCTGGTCCTTTGCGCCGGCCTGCTACTCAGCGCCTGCAGCAGCTTGCCGCCGCCTCCGCCAGCAACGCGTGACAGTCTGCGCGATTTCATCATGGAAGCCCGTTTCGCCCTGCGCCTGACCCATCCCGAACAGCCCCCCCAATCCGCCGCCGGCCGTCTGACCTGGGAGCACCGGCAGCAAGGCGAACGCATCCTGATCGCCAGCCCGCTCGGCTACGGTCTGGCCGAAATTGAAACGACGCCGAACCTCGCCCACCTGCGCACCTCCGATGGCAAGATCCGCAGCTCCGCCGACGCCGACGAGTTGATGGAAGCCGCCACCGGCGAGCGTCTGCCGGTATCGCGCCTGCCCGCCTGGCTGCTCGGCCAGCCCGGCAATGGCGGACAACTGCAGCGCGACGCGCAGCAACGGCCGCAACAATTGAACGAGGCCGGCTGGCAAGTGGAGTACGCCTACGACGACGAATCCCCGACGGCCCTGCCGGCCCGCGTCACCCTGCGGCGCGCCGACGAGATCGAACTGCGCCTGCGTATCGAGGAATGGAGAACCGCACCGTGAGCGGCTGGACGTACGCCAGCCGCTGGCCGGCCCCGGCCAAACTGAACCTGTTCCTCCACGTCGTCGGCCGCCGCCCTGACGGCTACCACCTGTTGCAGACCGTCTTCCGTTTCATCGACCGCTGCGACAGCCTGCGCTTCGCCCCGCGCGACGACGGCCGCATCGTCCTCGCCAACCCGCTGGCCGGCGTCGCCCCGGAAAGCGACCTCTGCTACCGCGCCGCCCAGACCCTGCGCCAGGCCACCGGCTGCCTGCAGGGTGTCACCATCGACCTCGACAAACAGTTGCCGATGGGCGGCGGCCTCGGCGGCGGCAGCTCGGATGCCGCCACCGTCCTGCTCGCCCTCAATCATTTATGGCAGACCGGACTCTCCCGCCACCACCTCGAACAACTCGGCCTCGCCCTCGGCGCTGACGTGCCCGTCTTCATCCACGGCCGCAACACCTTTGCCGAGGGGGTCGGCGAACACTTCACCGATATCGAGTTGCCACCGGCCAGCTATCTGGTCCTGGTGCCGCCGGTCAATGTGCCAACGGCGGCCATCTTCACCGCCCCGGAACTGCCACGGGCGACGCCATCGATACGCGCCGGCGACTGGCGCCCCGGCATTGGCAGCAACGACCTGCAAGGCGTCGCCTGCGCCCGCTTTCCTGTGGTCGCCGAACATCTGGCCTGGCTGCAACAGTTTTCCCCAGAGGCCATGATGACCGGCTCGGGCGCCTGCCTGTTCGCCCCCTTCGCCAGCCGCGGCGAGGCCGAGCGGGTGCTCGCTGGCCGGCCAGCCGGAATGGTGGGCTGGGTCGCCGATGGTCTGGCGGCACACCCATTGGCCAATCTTTAACAAAATGCTGGACGCCCCGTTTCGACTTGTGTAATATCCGCGCCTCGTTCGCACGCGAACCCGTGCAGACGAACCCGCTGGGGAGTCGCCAAGTTGGTCAAGGCACCGGATTTTGATTCCGGCATTCGAAGGTTCGAATCCTTCTTCCCCAGCCAAGCTTCCTTCGGGCAGGTCACAAGCCTGCCCGATTTTCATTGTCGCGGACGAATTGCGCATTCGGCATAAATCGTCCGAAGGAATGTGGAAATGGCCTACAACAGCCTGATGGTGTTCACCGGCAATGCCAACCCGAAACTGGCCGCCGATGTCGCAACCCAGCTCAACGTCGATCTCGGTCGCGCCAATGTCGGTCGGTTCTCCGACGGCGAAGTCAGCGTCGAACTGCAGGAGCATGTGCGCGGCCGCGACATCTTCGTCCTGCAATCCACTTGCGCACCGACCAATGACAATCTGATGGAACTGCTGGTCATGGTCGATTCGCTGAAGCGCGCCTCGGCCGGCCGNNCGTATTTCGGCTACGCCCGTCAGGATCGCCGCTCGCGCTCCTCCCGTGTGCCGATCGCCGCCAAGCTGGTGGCCAACATGCTCGCCGCCTCCGGCGTCGACCGCGTGCTGACCATGGACCTGCACGCCGAACAGATTCAGGGCTTCTTCGATATTCCGGTCGATAACATCTACGCCCTGCCGATCCTGCTCGACGACATCAAGAAACAGAATTACGAAAATCCGCTGGTCGTCTCTCCTGACCACGGCGGCGTCGTTCGTGCCCGCTCGCTGGCCAAGCGCCTCGAATGCGACCTGGCAATCATCGACAAGCGCCGGCCGAAGGCCAATGTCTCGGAAGTGATGAACATCATCGGTGAAGTCGAAGGCCGCACCTGCGTCATCATGGACGACATGGTCGATACCGCCGG
>DDWF01000300.1 GCA_002345845.1 Betaproteobacteria bacterium UBA2293
CGCCGATTCCTGCCACACCGGATCGGCAAACCGGCTATCGTCCGGATGCGGCTTTTCGACATCCTCGCTCGGCAGGCCGAGCATCCGTCGCCAGGAATGCCACTGCAGCGCCAGCACGCGCGTCGATAATTCCGTGGCGGCCTCGGCAAGTTCCTGTGGGTGCGTCGCCCAGGCCAGTTGGGCATGCAACAGCGGCACCACCACGCCCAGCGGATCGAAATGCGCTTCCACCGCCTCATTGATCGCGCGAAAAGAACGCTGCGGCGTCATTGAGGCTATCAGATGCGTGCCCGTTGCCATGCTTGACTCTCCCTGTCGCGGGTATTTAGACCTGTCCGGTTCAGTAACGCATGAATTGTGCGCTTTTTCTGCTGGGGCGGGGAGCCCCCCCAGTTCAGGCTCACACTTACATTGGAGGACAAAGCCAAGAATAAACCGTTGAGAGAGATAGGGACGCGCTGATCAAGTCCGTCACANNGTAGGCCGGTGTCCAGCTTGTAGATTTTCCTGGATTCCGGCTTTCGCCGGAATGACAAATCCGGGCTTGATCAGCATATCCATAGATACTACTGGGCTGTAGTAGTCACCGCTGGCGTGCCACTGTTTATTCTCTTGTCCTATGTGCGACAACACACCGACAAGGTGTTTGCGCGTAGCCAGAATCCGCTCCGGGAAATCATGAATTGCAGTTACCTTAGAAAGAGACCATGACAACAAATAAACTCATTTCGTGTACTCTGCTGGCATTGAGCCAAAGCGTCTTCGCCCAGCAGCTACCAAACGCCGGCAGTCAGATGCAGCAGATTCCGCCGGCCCCGGTCCCGCAGAAATTCGAACCTAATATCGAGGTCGCGCCACCGGTCATCCCGCCCACCGCGCCAGCCGACAGCGTCAAAATTCTCGTCAAGAACTTGAAGGTGACGGGCGCGAAGGTGTATTCCGAAGCCGATCTGATCGCCGTCGCCGGGTTCACGCCGGGAAGCGAACTGACGCTCACCGACCTGCGCAGCATGGCATCAAGGATCGGGAATCATTATCGCGGCAACGGCTACTTCGTTGCCCAGGCCTACCTGCCGGCGCAGGACGTCAAGGATGGCACCGTGACCATCGCCGTGATCGAGGGCGAATACGGCAAGATCACGCTGAACAACCAGACCAGGCTCGCCAATGATCTGGCGAACAGCCAGCTGAGCGGCCTGAACGAGGGTGACGTGATCGAAGCCGATCCTCTCGGGAGCCGTCTGCTGTCGCTGTCCGACCTTCCCGGAGTGAATGTCAAGGCGGCTCTGGTTCCAGGGGCTTCGGTGGGCGCATCCGACCTCATCGTGAATCTCACACCGGGACCGCTCGTCTCGGGGGAAGTTGATTTTGACAACGCCGGCAACCGTTACACCGGCGAATACCGACTGGGAGCGACAGTCAACCTCAACAACCTGGCTGGGCGTGGCGACGTTGCCTCGTTGCGCGCAATGACTGCGGGATCCGGACTGAACTATGTCCGCGGCTCGTATCAGATGCAGTTCGGCAAAGCCACGGCCGGAGTTGCCTACAGCGCCCTGAAATACGAGCTAGGCAAGGAGTACGCACCCCTGCAGGCCAACGGCACGGCGGAGATCGCCAGCATCTATGGCAGTTACCCCCTGATCCGCTCGCGCAACAGCAATCTCTCCGCCGGTCTCGTCTACGAAGACAAGACATTCCAGGACAAGATCGACGCGACCACTCCGCCGGGGCTAACCGACAAGAAGGCGCAGGTTTTGTCGGCCAGTCTCTACGGCAATCAGCGCGACAATTTTGGCGGCGGTGGCATAACGGGTTATTCGCTGACCTGGTCCACCGGCAACATCGATATCGAAACGCCTGCCGCGCGGGCCATCGATGCGGCGACGGCGCAAACCAACGGCCATTTCAACAAACTCGGCTTCCGGGCCTCGCGGCTGCAGCGCGTCACCGATGCAGTCTCGCTTTCCGCCGCGCTCAACGGCCAGATCGCCTCGAAGAACCTCGACTCTTCTGAAAAAATGGGGCTCGGCGGAATGTACGGCGTGCGCGCCTATCCGGAAGGCGAAGCCTATGCCGACGAGGGCTATGTGCTGAATCTGGAAGCCAGATATCTGCTGCCGAAGTTCTCCGCAACCACGCCCGGACAGATGCATCTGATCGGCTTCGTCGATACTGGCAGTGTCAAGACCCACAAGAACCCCTGGGCGGACGGGGACAACACCAGGACCCTGAGCGGTGCCGGTGTGGGGATCAACTGGACAGACCCCAACAATTTTGTCGCGAGGGCCTATTACGCCGTCAAGCTGGGCAACGAGAAGCCGACGTCAGCCCCCGACAAGTCGGGCCGATTCTGGATACAGCTCGTGAAATATTTCTGAGCAAGGCAAGCATAAACAAAAGCTTGCTCACCAATATTTAACGAAAAATGGAACAAACAAAATGAACTCTATCTACCGATCGATCTGGAACAACAAGACCGGCACCTTTGTCGCCGTTTCCGAAAACGCCACAAGCGCCGGCAAGAAATCGTCGCCCGGCGCAACGGCGGTGGTGGGCGCGGTGGCGGGGAATACGCGCTTCGCCCTGAAAGCCCTGGCCGTTTCCCTGATGATGGCGTTTGGCGCGAATGTCTTCGCCTTGCCCGTGGATGGCGTCGTTACCGCAGGGGGCGCCAGCTTCAGCAGTACCGCGAACAGCACCACCATCACCCAGTCGAGCCAGAATGTGGCAATCAACTGGCAAAGCTTCAGCATCGGCGCAGGAGAAGCGGTTCAGTTCATCCAGCCCAACAGCAGTTCGGTCGCACTCAACCGTGTGCTGGGGGCGGATCCCTCGAACATCTTCGGCAGCCTGTCGGCCAACGGCAAGGTGTTCCTCGTCAATCCCAACGGCATCCTGTTCGGTCACGGTTCGCAGGTCAACGTCGGAGGCCTGGTCGCTTCCACCCTGAACATGACCGACAGCGACTTCATGGCCGGCAACTATAACTTCTCCGGTACTGGTGGCACAGTCCTCAATCAGGGAACAATCAACGCCGACGGTGGCTATGTCGCTCTGCTCGGCGCCAACGTCGGCAACGACGGCACCATCGTGGCCAGGCTCGGCACGGTGACACTCGCCGCGGGCAATGCCATCACTCTCGACGTCGCCGGTGACGGCCTGCTCAATGTCACGGTGAACCAGGGCGCGGTGAATGCACTGATACAGAACGGCGGCCTGATCCAGGCCGATGGCGGGCGGGTGCTGCTGACCGCGCAGGCGGCGGGAGATCTGCTGCAGACCGTGGTGAACAACACTGGCGTGATCCAGGCGCAGACCATCGAGAACCGCAACGGCACGATCATGCTGATGGGCGACATGCAAAGCGGCACGGTGAACGTCGGCGGCACGCTCGATGCCAGCGCCCCTAACGGCGGCAATGGCGGCTTCATCGAAACCTCGGCGGCGTTTGTGAAGATCGCGAATGACGTCAAAGTCACCACCGCCGCACCTTTGGGCCTGACAGGCACCTGGCTGATCGATCCGCTGGATTTCTACATTTCCGCCTCCGGTGGCAACATCTCCGGCGCAACACTCTCCGCTCAACTGGTAACTAACAACGTCACCATTAGTAACCTGGCCGGTGCCGGCAACGGCGACATCTTTGTGAACGATGCGGTCAGCTGGACCGCGTCCGGCGCCTCGACGACCCTAACATTGAACGCCTTTCGGGACACAAACCTGAACGCGGCAATTACCGCCGACCATGGAAACCTGGTGGTGTGCTGTGGACGCGATGTCAACGTGAATGCGGCCATTACGACGACCAGTGGCAGCGTCTTATTGGCCGCCGGGCGCGATGCCAACGTGAATGCGGCCATTACGGTGACCGATGGAAACTTGATGATTTGCGCCGGAAACGATGTCAACGTGAATCTGGCGTCCATCACGCTGACCCGGGGCAGCCTTATTCCCGCTGAAAGCCTGATAGGACTTGGCGTGCCACTCGGTCTGACACTGAGTGCAGGCAATGATGGTACCGGACCTGGGTCAGCGGCCGGTACTGTGGTAATTGCTCCGGGCACCCCCAACATTGCCGTCAACGGGCCGAATGCACCAGCGACCATTTACTACAACCCAGTCTCCTACGCCGCGCCGACAAACTATTTGCCGCAATTCACCTTGACTCTGGGTGCCACGCTGACCCAGTTCATGTTGGTATTCCCTGACGGCGCGAACAAGACCTTCGATGGCACCACCGCGGCCACCTTCACCGGATTGAAGGGCGCGCCTCCCGGCGTCACCCTGGGTGGCACGGGTACCGCAAATTTCGACACCGCAGACGTAGGAGAAAACAAGACCGTCAGCTTCACCGGCTTTACCCTTGCCGGCGCAAACGCCGGCAACTATGCCTTCACGAATTCCTGCTGCGGGCCTGCAGTTAGGAGAACCACCGCGACCATTATCGCGGCGCTGCCGGTCGTGCCCCCGGTACCGCCGGTCGTGCCGATTTTGCCAATCGAAATTGAACCGTTCGAGATGGAGGAATTGTTTCCGCAAGAAATGATGGGCGTCGAGGACATCACGCCGGCTGCCTTTCTGGCCATCCCGCGGACATTGATGCCTCGTGTCGAGCTGGCCCCCCTGCCGCCCCAACTGCTGAGTATCGCGCCGGTCATTCCGCCTGTTGTCGTGCCGCCGCCGGCCCCGCCGCCACCCGTGGCTGACGTACCGCCGCCGGTCTACGTGCCGCCCCTGCGTCCACGCAAACAGGACCGCAACTGAACAACATGCGTTCCTGCTCCGCTGAATGATGAAGCCTGCGTGCCGTGGCCGAATAATCTGTCTGGGTTTTTTGGTCGGTAGTTTGATTTCGCGTCAGCCGTTAGCGTCGGACGACGCCGCGCAAAACACTGATCCCAGTCACACCCTGTCGGTACGGCAGGGCACGGCTATTGTCTCCAGCAGCCCGTCTCTGGCTGTGGTGACAAATCGTCCAGTACGGGCGAACTTCGAGCGGGAGAGCCCATCTCAGGAGGCACGCTCCGTGGCGGACTGGGTCGTCGACTCGGGCGACAGCCGCGGCCTGCCGTTCGCGATTGTCGACAAGAAAGACGCCAAGGTTTTTGTCTTTGATGCCGACGGTCGGATCCGTGGCGCTGCCCCCGCGCTGCTTGGCCTGGCGGTGGGCGACGACGCCGTTCCCGGCATCGGCAACCGGGCGTTGTCGACGATTCGCCCCGAGGAACGCACGACGCCGGCCGGCCGCTTCGTAGCGGCACTGGACCGCAATTTGCGCGGCAAGGAGATTCTCTGGGTGGACTATGACGGCGCCGTCTCACTGCATCCAGTGGTGAGTTCCAAAGCCGAGGAACGCCGCCTGCAGCGTCTGGCCACCCCGACGCCGCTCGACAACCGGATTTCCTACGGCTGCATCAATGTGCCGGTGAAATTCTTCGACAACGTGGTGCGCCCGGCTTTTTTGGGGACCAATGGCATCGTCTATGTGCTGCCGGAAACCAGGTCGGCGCAGCAAGAATTCGCCTCGTATGACGTTGACGAGCGTGCGCGACAGTTGACCCTGGCCCCCTCCATCGAAGCCAACTTGACGCAGCGATGATGCGCTTGATCGAAGGAACAGCCGCGCGACGTTCATGGTCGCGGGCTTGGGCACATCCAGCCAACCCTGCCATCTGAATGCGCTATGATTGTCGAGAGGGGTGACGCCTGTGGCGTTGTTCTGCGTCAGGGTCCGTTCCCGCGCCAACCTAATGGAGGGAAACATGTTCAAACACATTCTCGTTCCGACCGATGGTTCGCAACTTTCGACTGAATCCGTCAAGCACGCCGTCAGTTTTGCCGCCGAATCGGGCGCGCAAATCACCTTCTTCTACGCCAAACCCGAATATCCGATCGCGTTCTTCGGCGAAGGTGCCCTGATTGATCCGACGACGCCGGAGAAGTTTGCCGAAATGGCGGACAAGCAGGCAGAAAATATACTTGGCGCCTGCGAGAAGCTCGCTCAAGAGAACAAGGTCAAGTGTTCTTCACTTGCCGTGACCAGCGATATTCCCTTCGAGGCGGTCATCGCGGGGGCGGATACCGCCGGTTGCGACCTCATCTTCATGGCCTCCCATGGACGTCGCGGCTTCAGCGGTTTGCTGCTGGGTTCCGAAACGCAAAAGGTGCTGACGCACTCGAAGATCCCGGTACTGGTCTATCGTTAGTCGCCCTATGGACCGGTGTTGCTTGAATTAACGGCCACTCGCGGCTGGCGGTTGCCCGCCACCGATAAGTGTTTCATTGGCTGCTGGCAGTACGACACTGCCCATCAGACGCCAGGTTTTCGCTTCGTCCTCGATCAGTACCAGCCAGTGACCGGATGCGGGTAGCTGCAAATACCCGACATAGGCATCGCCGTCAGGCCTGAGGAGGCTTTGCTGGTCCAGTCCCGCACGGGTCGGATGAGACAACATCACGGCCAGTGCTGGCGGCATCGGTGTGTCGACCTGCCTGGCAGTGAGACGGACGCGGATGCTGTCATGGGTCATGCGCAAACCGGCCGCAATGCCCAGTTCCTGCGCGCGCCGACTCTGCACCAGCGTTTCCGCGACCATTTGCCCCTGCTTGTAGTAGTCCTCGGTCACCAGCCCGTCATTGGTGCTTATCGCCAGCCAGAGCAGCATTGCGCCCAGGACAATCGCGGTGAATGGCAGGATCATCAGCAGCCACGGCCACGGCTCCCGATACCAGGACTTGCTGTTTTGATTGATTGTGGTCGTCATTGTCTTGTCGATTTCCTCGTTCAGGGGATCAGGAAAGTGGCCTTTTCATGCACGGCCGTCTTGCTGTTTGTTTCTGCCTTGACATCGAAATATATCGTGTGCGCACCCTTCTGGCCGGATTCCAACGGAA
>DDWF01000059.1:0-14090 GCA_002345845.1 Betaproteobacteria bacterium UBA2293
GAAACAGGTTGAAGTGCTGGAAGACCATGCCCATCTTGCGGCAGATGCGGCGCGCCTCCGGCTCCGGCGCATAACGGCAGATACCCTGTTCGTCGGTACTGGCGAGCACCTCGCCCTCGATGACGAGCTGGCCGCCGTCGATGGTTTCGAGATGGTTGAGGCAACGCAGGAAGGTGCTCTTGCCGGAACCGGACGGCCCGATGACGGCGATCACGTCGCCCTTGCCAATCTCCAGCGAGACGCCCTTGAGCACCTCGACGCCGTGGAACTGCTTGCGGATGTCGCGGGCGACGATCATCGGCGCGGCTTCAGTCTTCATAGACGGCATAGCGTTTTTCCAGGCGCATGAAGCCCCAGGTGAGGACCAGGGTCATGATCAGGTAGAAGGCGGCAGCGACGACGAAAGGCATGGTCGTGAAGTCGCGCTGGACCATGCCGCGCGCCGCGCGCAGCAGGTCGTTCATGGCCAGTACGTAAATCAGCGAGGTGTCCTTGACCAGGGTGATGGTCTCGTTGCTCATCGGCGGCAGGATGCGCTTGACCACCTGCGGCAGGATGATGCGGCGCATGGTCTGGCCGTAGGTCATGCCGAGCACGCGCGCCGCCTCGTACTGGCCGCGGCCGACCGACTGGATACCGGAACGGAAGATCTCGGCAAAGTAGGCGGCGTAGTTCAGGGTGAAGGCGACGATGGCCGCCGGGAAGTCCGGCAGGCGGATGCCGATCACCGGCACGAAGGGCAGCGCGAAGTAGATGAACAGCATCTGCAGCATCAGCGGCGTGCCGCGCATCAGCCAGATGTAGCCGCTGACCAGGCCGCTGGCGAAGCGGAAATGCGAGACGCGGACAAGGGCAAGTCCAAGGCCGAGCGGCACAGCGAGCACCAGGGTCAGCAGGAAGACCTGCAGCGTCACCACCGTGCCGTCGAGCAGGGGGCCGATTATCTGGAATATGTAGTCCATGGGTGGCGCCCGCCGGAACGGGCCTCCTGCTCAGAAGCCAGGAAAGGCGGGGACGCAGCCCCGCCGGGAGAAGGCTTACTTGACGATGTCCTTGCCGAACCACTGGGTTGAGATGCGGGCGGCGCTGCCATCCTGCTTCATCTCGTCCATCGCCTTCTGCAACTTGGCGAGCAGCTCGCCATCGTCCTTGCGTACGCCGACCCCGTATTCCTCGGTGCCGAAATGCTCGTCGAGCACGACATAGTCGCCGGGCTTCTTGGCGATGTAATAGCGGCCGACCACTTCATCGACGACCAGCGCATCGAGGCGGCCGGTGGTCAGGTCCATCAGAGCGGCGACGTTGTCACCGAACTTCTTCAGTTCCTTGATTGCCTTGGCCGCTTCATCCCGTTCGATGGCCTCGACGGCGCTGCTGCCCTCCTGGACGCCGACCACCTTACCGGCCAGATCGGCCTTGCTCTTGACCGGCGAGGCGGCGGTGACGATGACAATCTGGTGGTTTTCCAGGTAGGGCGCGGTGAAGGCGATCTGCTCCTTGCGCTTCTCGGTGATCGTCAGGCCGTTCCACAGCACGTCGATGCGCTTGCTGCCGAGCTCGGCTTCCTTGGCATTCCAGTCGATCGGCTTGAACTCGACCTCGGCGCCGAGACGCTTGGCCGCCTCGCGGGCCAGGTCGATATCGAAGCCGACCAGCTCGTTCTTCTCGTTGCGGAAACCCATCGGCGGGAAGTTGTCGTCGAGGCCGACGACGATCTTCGTGGCGGCCACCGGCGCTGGCGCAGCGGATTGCGCGGGCGGCGTTTCCGACTTGCCGCAGGCGACCAGCAGGGCGCTGGCGACGAGGGCGGCACAAAGGGTTGACAGGTGTTTCTGCATGCTGGCTCTCCGAATTGATTTTATTGGTACGAATAGCGCGCAATTATCCCCCAAAACCAGGCCGCTCCCGATGGCGCGCCGCCCGTTTGCCGGCGCCGGCTTTGACCTGCCCCCCTGGCCGGCGTTATAAGCAGCATCTGTCCTGCTTTCCGGAGTCCCGCATGAATCCGCCTGCCTACAACGCCATCATTGCCGCCCCCGGCTTCGCGCTCGGCGTGCACTGCACGGCGGAGGAAATCCTCGCCATCGAATACCTGCCGGCGCAGCCTGAACAGGCAGCGGACAACCCGCTCGCGGCCGAGGCGGTGCGCCAGTTGCGCGCTTACCTGAACGATCCGGCCGCCGCCTTCGGCCTGCCCTTGCGGCCGAGCGGCACGACCTTCCAGCGCCGTGTCTGGGCCGAGATCGAGACCATCCCGCCCGGCCAGGTCCGCAGCTATGGCGACGTGGCCAAGCGCCTGCACAACGCCCCGCGCGCCGTCGGCCAGGCCTGTGGCGCCAACCCCTTCCCGCTCGTCGTCCCCTGTCACCGCGTCGTCGCCAGCGGCGGCGGCCTGGGCGGTTTCGCCGGGCACAGCGGCGGCTTCCTGGTCGACGTCAAGCGCTGGCTGCTGCAGCATGAAAACAGCCTCCCCCGCTGATCTCGCCGAAATCGACGGCTTCTGCGACGCTCTCTGGCTGGAGGATGGCCTGGCCAAGGCGACGCTCGACAGCTACCGCTCCGACCTCGGCCGCCTGGCCCACTGGCTCGCCGAACAGGCGCACGAAGCGCTGCTCGACGTTCGCGCCACGACGCTGGCCGCCTTCATCGCCCATTTGTCGCGGCAGACCCGCGCCAGCTCACAGGCCCGCTACCTGTCCACGCTGCGCCGCTTCTACCGCTGGCAACTCAGCCGCGGACGCATCGTCGCCGATCCGACGCTGAAACTGGCCAGCCCGGCCAAACCGTCGCGCTTGCCCAAGGTGATGTCGGAAAAGCAGGTCGAAGCCCTGCTCGCCGCCCCCGACCCGGAAACACCACTCGGCCTGCGCGACCGGGCGATGATCGAGGTGATCTACGCCAGCGGCCTGCGCGTCTCCGAGCTGGTCAACCTGAAACTGCATGAAGTCGGCCTCAACGAAGGTGTCGTCCGCGCCTTCGGCAAGGGCAGCAAGGAGCGCCTGGTGCCGCTCGGCGAGATTGCCCTCGACTGGCTGCAGCGCTACCTGAACGAGGCGCGCAGCGACATCCTCAAGGGCCGGCAGAGCGATGCCCTGTTCGTCACCGGCCGCGGCGGCGCCATGACCCGCCAGGCCTTCTGGCAGTTGATCAAACGTTATGCCCTGATCGCCGGCATCGCCCCCGAGCGCCTGTCGCCGCACGTGCTGCGCCATGCCTTCGCCACCCACCTGCTGAATCACGGCGCCGACCTGCGCGTCGTCCAGCTGCTGCTCGGCCACGCCGACATCTCGACCACGCAGATCTACACCCACGTTGCCCGCGAACGACTGAAGGCACTGCATGCCGTGCATCATCCGCGCGGCTGATTTGGAGGCCGGCGGAGGAAACTTTTCCAACCTTGTGCTGACCAAAGTTTGTTAAAGCCAGCAACTGGGCCACGGCCTACTCTCCCCCCACCGGAGATGACAAAATGAAACTGCTGCTCGCCTCCCTCATCGCCAGCACCGCACTGTTCGCCATCACCCCAATCGCCCAGGCATTTCATCCCGGCGCGCCATCGGCTTCCCCGCCAGGCATTCACCGGGCGGTCCGACCACCTTCCCCGCCGGGCGTCCGGCGTGCCGCCAAGCCACCCCGCCCGCCGGGCGTTCGGCCGCGCCATGTGGCGCCCCCCGGCTACTATCGCGGACCATCCGCGCCACGCCCGCCGCGGCCGCCACGCCCCTGAGCAATTGTTCCGGCTAGAGGGAATGCCGACGCAGCGTCGGCAGTAAAATCGCGCTTTTGCCTTTTCGTCCCGGTCACCATGAGCAAAGCCGAACACGCCCCGGAAACCCAGGCCACCAAGTTTCTCAAGACGCACAAGGTGCCCTTTTCCAGCCACCTCTATGCCTATGAGGAACACGGCGGCACCAAGGTCTCCGCCCGCGAGCTGAATGTTGATGAACACGCAGTGGTCAAGACCCTGGTTTTCGAGGACGAAAATGCCAAGCCGCTGATCGTGCTGATGCACGGCGACTGCAAGGTATCGACCAAGGAACTGGCGCGGCAGATTCCCTGCAAGAAGGTCGAACCGTGCAAGCCGGAGGTCGCCAACCGCCACACCGGCTTCCTGGTCGGCGGCACCAGTCCGTTCGGGACCAAGAAGGCGCTGCCGGTGTTCATCGAGAAGAGCATCCTCGACCTGCCGCTGATCTATATCAACGGTGGTCGCCGCGGCTATCTGGTCGGCATCCATCCGCACGACATCCTGCGCACTCTGCAGGCAAAAAGCGTGGAAGCAGCCCTCGCCAACTGAACGGGCAGTTTGCTTGCTCCATCAGCATTTTCGGATTAAGTTCGGGCGCAGGGAGGAAGACCACAACAATGAAAGCGCCAGGCATGCTGCTGGGACTGCTGTTCGCAATCGCAGCAGGCGCCTGCGGACAGCCCCCCGAGGAAGCAAGCGGACTCAAGTACCGCAGCACGCCGGCCAGCGGATCGGTGCCTGCCCTGCGTTTTGCGGTCCACCCGCTGCACAACCCGAAAAAGCTCGCCGAGTCCTACCAGCCTCTGATCGACCTGCTCAATGCGCGCATTCCCGGGCAGCGCTTCGAACTTGAGGCTTCGCGCGATTACCGGGCCTACGAGGAAAAATTCCGCCAGCGCCAGCCGGAGTTCCTGCTGCCCAATCCCTGGCAATCGATCGAGGCAATCAAGGTCGGCTACCGGGTCATCGCCATGGCCGGCGACGCCGAAGACTTCAAGGGCATCTTCATCGTCCGCAAGGATGCCGGCATCCGCCAGCCTGGCGACCTGCGCGGCAAGGCGGTCAGCTATCCGTCACCGACCGCTCTGGCAGCAAGCATCATGCCGCAGTATTTCCTGCACAGTCATGGCATCAACGTGAACAAGGACATCAGCAATGTTTATGTCGGTTCGCAGGAATCATCGATCATGAATGTCTATCTCGGCCAGACGGCTGCCGGCGCCACCTGGCCGCCGCCGTGGCGCCTGTTCCAGCAGGACCACCCGAGCGAGGCGGCACAACTGGAAGTGATCTGGGAAACGCCGCCGCTGCTGAACAATTCGGTCATGGTGCGCGACGATGTACGCGCTGATGTCGCCGAGCAAGTCCGCCAGATACTGCTTGAGCTCGCCGGCAACGATGCCGGACAACACATTCTCGCCGGCATGGCAACCGCCCGCTTCCATCCGGCCGACAACGCCACCTACGCGCAGGTGAGCCAGTACATCGCAAACTTCGAGCGGGATGTGCGGGCGGTGGAAGCACCATGATCGGCGAACGCTTGCGCAACTGCCTGGCCGGCACCCTGCGCCGCCAGCTCAGTGTCGGCGTGGGGCTGGTGGTTGGCGTGACGATGCTGCTCTTCGTCCTCGACACCACTCGCCAGCAGGAAAAGCTGATCCTGGATCAACAATCGCTGCAGGCCATCGCCCTGGCGGAAAGCGTTGGCAAATCGGCGGCCATCTGGGTTGCAGCCCGCGACTACGCCGGCTTGCAGGAAGTCGTGGACGGACTGAAGAGCTACCCCGACCTGCGCCACGCCATCGTTCTCGACATGCAGGGAAAGGTCCTTGCCCACAACGACAAGTCCCGGCGCGGACTCTACCTTGACGACCTGCCCGGCGAGTCAGCCTCACGCATCCTGCAGCGGACGCAGCAGATCGTCGATGTCGCCAGCCCGATCCGCCTGGAAAAAACGCAAATCGGCTGGTTGCGCATCGGCCTCGGCGATGGCCTGCTCAACAGCGAACTGGCGCAGATCCGGCGCAACGGCATTTTCTACGCGCTGCTGGCGCTCGTCCTCAGCATCAGCTTTGCACTCATCACCGGGCACTACCTGACGCGCCGCCTGAACGTCATCCAGCGGGTTGCCGATGCCGTCGAAGGCGGCGACAACAGCCTGCGCGTGCAGCTCACCGGCAACGATGAAGCCAGTCATCTCGGGCATGCGCTCAATGACATGCTCGATGCACTGGCCCGGCGCGAAAGCGAACTGCGCAACAGCGAAGCCCGGCACGCGACGATTCTCGACAACGTCAGCGCCCACATCTACCTGAAGGATGTCGACGGTCGCTATCTCTATGCCAACCGCCCGGTGCGCGAGCTGTTCCAGGCGACACTGGCGGAAATCGTCGGCCAGGACGACAGCCGCTTCTTCGATGCCGACACCTTCAGGCAGTTGCAGACCAACGATGCACGCGTTCTGAAATACGGTGAAACCATCCACCTCGAAGAAGACCATGTCGATGTGGGCAGCGCTCGCCAGGCTACCTACTGGACCGTGAAACTGCCGCTGCGCGACGACAGCGGGAAGATCTACGCGCTGTGCGGCATTTCCACCGACATCACCGAACGCAAGCAGGCCGAACTGGTCCTCGCCCACCACAAGGACGAACTGGAACACGAAGTCCGCCTGCGCACGCTCGACCTGCAACAGGCGCGCGATCAGGCGGAAGCGGCAAACCGGGCGAAAAGCACCTTCCTGGCCAACATGAGCCACGAACTGCGCACGCCGATGAACGCCATCATGGGCCTGACCGGCATACTGCTGCGGCACGTCGATGATGAAAAACTGCGGGCGCAGCTGGCCAAGATCGATCAGGCGTCGATGCACCTGCTGTCGGTCATCAACGACATTCTCGACCTGTCGAAGATCGAGGCCGAGCGCATGGAGCTGGCGCAATCGCCGTTCCGCCTTGGCGAAGTGCTCGAGAACGTTACCAGCTTGGTCGGCAACCGGGCGCTCGACAAGGGACTCGAACTGATCGTCGACCGTTCGCCCGACCTCGATCAGCTCACCCTGATTGGCGACCCGGTACGCCTGGGGCAGATCCTGCTCAATTTCACCGGCAATGCCATCAAGTTCACCGTACACGGCAGCGTCACCCTGCGCATCCGCCACCAGCATGCGAGCGCGGCGATGATCTGCCTGCGTTTCGAGGTCATCGATACCGGCATAGGCATTGCGCCGGAGGCCCAGCGGCGGCTATTCACCGCTTTCGAGCAGGCCGACAACTCGACGACCCGAAAGTACGGTGGCACCGGCCTCGGCCTGGCCATCAGCAAGCGCCTGATCGGCCTGATGCATGGCGAGGTCGGCGTCGACAGCGAGCCGGGACGCGGCAGCACCTTCTGGTTCACCATCCGCCTGCGGCAGAGTCAGCAAGCGACCGCCGCTCCCGCCGCCGACAGCATTACGCCATCAGAACAGGAAATCCAGCGTTTGCACGCCGGCACGCGGGTACTGCTGGTCGAGGATGAACCGATCAACCGCGAGGTCTCGCTCGGACTGCTCGAGGAAGTCATGCTCGATGTAGACTTTGCCGAGGATGGCCAGCAGGCACTGGAAATGGCAAGCCGTGAGCACTATGCGCTGATCCTGATGGATATCCAGATGCCGCGGCTCAACGGGCTCGAGGCAAGCCGGGCGATCCGCCGCCTGCCCGGTTACGCCGACACGCCGATCCTGGCAATGACAGCCAATGCCTTCGACGAAGACCGGCGCGACTGCCTGGCTGCCGGAATGAACGACCATATCGGCAAACCCATCGCACCGGACACATTTTTTGCCGCGCTGCAGCGCTGGCTTCCTCCGGCAAACCAATACATAAAGCCAATCGACAACATTGCGCCAATTGATTAGATCAATTGACGGTCACGGCTTAAAGTTCCTCCATCGCCAGGAGAAAGCCATGACCCAGATCGTCGTTCGCCACTACGCCAGACCCGCCGCCCGCAAGCACCTGTGGATCGGCATCGCGATGGCTGCCGGCGCCCTCATCTTCGGTATCGAGCAGGCCGCACTCTGGTTCTCGAGCCACCCGATGGCCCTCACCGGCCTCCAGGCCAGCCTGTTTGCCGGCCTGGCCACCGGGTTCGGGGCCATTCCCGTGCTCTTCATGCGTCGGCCGCAGGAACGCCTGATGGCACCGATGCTCGGCCTCGCCGGCGGCATGATGCTCGCCGCCAGCCTCTTTTCGCTGCTCGTGCCGGCCGTGCAGACCGTCGCTGCCAGCGGTACCCCGTGGGCACTCGGCATTGCCACCGCCGGCGCGCTGCTGGCCGGCGCCGCGATGATGCAGTGGCTGGACCGGCGCACCGAACACAGCCACGTCGAGGCGGTTGAAACGAGCAAGGCGCTGCCGCGCATCGGCCTTGTTGTCGCCGCCATCGCCCTGCACAACGTGCCGGAAGGCATCGCCGTCGGCGTCTCGGCGGCGGCCGGCGTCGATCACGGGATGACGCTCGGCATCGCCATCCAGAACGTCCCCGAAGGCTGGATTGTCGCCAGCGCGATGATTGCACTTGGCGCCGGTCCGTGGCGGGCGGCGGCGATGGCGCTCGCCACCGGCCTGGTCGAACCGGTCGGCGGCTTGTTCGGGGTAATCGCCAGCAGCATGGCCGGCGCCGCCTTGCCGCTCGCCCTTGCCGCTGCAGCTGGTGCGATGCTGTGGGTGGTCAGCCATGAACTGATCCCGGCCTCGCACCGCCCGGGCCGCGAAGCCGCCGGCACCGCCGGCCTGGTCGCCGGCTTCGCCGTGATGACGACCCTGGCAGTGGGGCTTTAGACCGAGCGTTCGATGATCACGCCGACGCGCTTGACGCCCGGCATCATGCCGAGCTTGGCGACCGAGACACGGATCCACTGGGCAGCGAAATTCTCCAGCAGCCAGGTAGCGATGTGCTCGGCCAGCTTTTCCAGCAGGTTGAAATGGCTGGCCGCCAGGTCACCGCGCAGGCGCTCGACGACGACGGCGTAATCGACGGTATCGCGGATGTCATCGCTGGCCCCGGCCGAGGCCGTGGACACGCCAATCTGCAGCGAGATCTCGACCGTCTGCGGCATGGCTTTTTCGCGCGGATAGATGCCGATCCAGGTTTCGGCGCGCAGCTCTTCGATGAAAATGATGTCCATGCGGAGTCGGAATGTCCCGGCAGTGTAAAATTTGCCGCGATTGTACCCCACCCCCGACACCCTCCTCCCGCCCATGTCCGCTACCCTTGCCGTCCTTGCCGCCTACCTGCTCGGTTCCGTTCCCTTCGCCATGATCGCCTCGAAATTGTTCGGCCTGGCCGATCCGCGCACCTACGGCTCGGGCAATCCAGGCGCGACCAACGTGCTGCGCAGCGGTAACAAGAAGGCGGCGATCTTCACGCTCATTGGCGATGCCCTGAAAGGCTGGGTGGCCGTCTTCGTCGCCCAGCAGCTGGGATTCTCCGACACGGTGATCGGCCTAGTGGCCTTGGCCGTGTTCTTCGGCCACCTGTTCCCGGTTTTCCTCAAGTTCAAGGGCGGCAAGGGCGTCGCCACCGGCGCCGGCGTGCTGCTCGCGCTCGATCCGCTGCTCGGCCTGGCCGTAGTCGCCACCTGGCTGTTCGTTGCCTTCGTCTTCCGCTATTCGTCGGCCGCCGCCGTCGTCGCCGCCGGCCTGGCGCCGGTCTATTCGGCACTCAGCCATGGCAGCGGCGGTTACCTGCTGGTGGTGGCAATCATCGGTATCGCCCTGATCGCCAAGCACTGGCAGAACATCCAGCGCCTGCTGGCCGGCCAGGAAAGCAAGATCGGCAGCAAGAAAAAGGCGTGAGTCGGCCATAGCCGACAGCAATCCGGCGGATATCAACAATCGATTGGCCCTATCGAACTGACGTCCGTAGCCTGTGGTCATCAGGTCATCGCGAGCTGCATTCGCTACAGGAGGCCATCATGATTGCCCGCTTCATCCAGCGCTTCATCGACGAAACGCCCGCTTGGGACAGCTATATCGACGCCTTGGCCGGGCTGCCGGAGAACTTCTGATGCCATTGCCGAGCAGCCGGGCGCTCAAGGACTGGAAGCAATGAGCAAGAAGAAGTGCTGCAAGTCCAGGCCGCCCTGCAAGAACTGCCCGAAGCGGCGCAAGAAGGCCGGCAGCGCCGACGAACGCGGTGCCGCGCTGTGCTACTGCGTGCCGCTGGTCGAGATATCCATCAACGGCCAGCGCGGCTGCACCGCGAACGCGCCGGCCGGCTTCGCCGGCGAGCCGGCCTGCAGGCGCAGGCAGCCGGCCAGCGCGATCATGGCGCCGTTGTCGGTACAGAATTCCAGCTCCGGGTAGTAGACGCGGAAGCGCTTGCGCCGAGCCTCATCGTCGAGCACCGTGCGCAACTGCCGATTGGCGCCGACGCCGCCGGCCACCACCAGTTGCTTAAGGCCGGTCTGCTTCAACGCCTTCAGCGACTTTTTGACCAGCACGTCGACGATCGCTTCCTGGAAAGCGCGCGCGGCGTCGGCCTTGAAGACGTCGCTCAAGGGTTCGTCTTGCTCGCGAACCAGGGTGAGCACGGCGGTCTTCAGCCCGGAAAAGCTGAAATTCAGATCACCGGAATGCTGCATCGGCCGCGGCAGTTGGTAGACGCCGGGCGTTCCCTGCTCGGCCAGCTTCGACAGCAGCGCCCCGCCGGGATAGGGCAGGCCGAGCAGCTTGGCGCTCTTGTCGAAGGCTTCGCCAGCCGCATCGTCGAGCGTCTCGCCGAGCAGTTCGTATTCGCCGACAGCGGTCACCCGCATCAGTTGCGTGTGGCCGCCGGAGACCAGCAGCGCCACGAATGGGAAGGTGGGCGGCGTCGCCGACAGCAGCGGCGACAGCAGGTGGCCTTCCAGGTGATGCACCGGCATGGTCGGCTTGTCCAGCGCCAGCGCCAGCGCCTCGGCAAAGGCACAGCCGACCAGCAGCGCGCCGGAGAGGCCGGGACCGCGGGTGTAGGCGACGGCATCGACATCGGCCAGCGTCCGCCCGGACTGCGCCAGCGCCTCGCGCAGCAGCGGCACGACGCGACGGATATGGTCGCGCGAGGCGAGTTCGGGAACGACGCCGCCGTACTCGGCGTGCATCGCCACCTGCGAATGCAGGGCGTGCGCCAAAAGCCCGGCTTCGCTGTCGTACAGCGCAATGCCGGTTTCGTCGCAGGAGGATTCAATACCGAGGATCAACATCGGCGCGCATTTTAACACTTGAGGCAAAAAGGTTTTTTGCAATATACTGTTCGGCTCTCCGCGATCGTGCGGATACAAATTTTGCGCGCACTGCCGATTACTTGACCTGGCAGGCGCCTAACGGAAGGGGGTGATTTATATGCCGAACATTCGTGTCAAGGAAAACGAGCCGTTCGAGGTGGCCATTCGCCGCTTCAAGCGTACTGTCGAGAAGACGGGCCTCCTGACCGAGCTGCGCGCCCGTGAGTTTTACGAAAAGCCCACCGCCGAGCGCAAGCGCAAGGCTGCCGCTGCCGTTAAACGTCAACACAAGCGCCTCCGTAGCCTGACCCTGCCGCCGAAACTGTACTGATCCAGTCAGTCTCGTGAGCACAAGAAGCCGCCCGCAAACCTGCAGGCGGCTTTTTTCTTTGAATTTGCGAAAAGAACGAGCATGAGCCTCAAAGCACGCATCACCGAAGATATGAAGACGGCCATGAAGGCCAAGGATACGGCCCGCCTGAATGCCATCCGCCTGCTGCTCGCCGCCGTCAAGCAGAAGGAAGTCGACGAACGCGTTGAGCTTGACGATGTCGCCACCGTCGCCGTTATCGAAAAGCTGACCAAGCAGCGCAAGGACAGCGTCACCCAGTACGAAGCCGCCGGCCGCCAGGAACTGGCCGATGCCGAGAAGTTCGAAATCTCGGTCCTCGCCGCCTATCTGCCGGCAAAGATGAGTACCGAGGAAACCGCTGCCGCTGTTGCCGCCGCAGTCGCCGAAACCGGCGCCAAGAGCCCTGCCGACATGGGCAAGCTGATGGCCGTGCTGAAGCCGCGCCTGGCCGGCAAGGCCGACATGGCCGAGGTATCGAAGCTGGTCAAGGCCGCCCTGACCGTCTAAGGGAGCCGGCACGTGATTCCGGATTCCTTCATTCAGGATCTGATCGCCCGGGTCGACATCGTCGACCTGATCGACACCTACGTGCCACTAAAGAAGGCGGGCGCCAACTACGCCGCCTGCTGCCCCTTCCACAACGAAAAATCACCATCGTTCACGGTCAGCCCGACCAAGCAGTTCTATCACTGCTTCGGCTGCGGCGCCCACGGTACGGCGATCGGCTTCGTCATGGAATACCAGGGCCTCGGCTTCGTCGATGCGATCAAGGAACTGGCTGGCCGCGCCGGCATGCAGGTGCCTGAAAGCGAAGGACGCAGCTCCAATGACGAGAAGCCCGGCCAAACGCGGGCGCTGCTCGAGGTCATGGCCCGCGCCGCCCAGTACTACAAGGATCAGCTCAAGGCCTCGCCGCGCGCCATCGAGTATTGCAAGAAACGCGGCCTCTCCGGCGAGGTGGCCGCCCGTTTCGGCATCGGCTACGCGCCGGATGGCTGGCAAAACCTGCAGGCCATCTTCCCGGACTACAACGCCGACGAACTGAAGCTCGCCGGCCTGGTCATCGACAACGAAGCCGGCCGCCGCTATGACCGCTTCCGTGACCGGCTGATGATCCCGATCATCAACCCCAAGGGCGACATCATCGCCTTCGGCGGCCGCATCATCGACCAGGGCGAGCCGAAATACCTGAATTCGCCAGAGACGCCGCTGTTCGAAAAGGGCCGCGAACTGTTCGGCCTGCCCCAGGCCCGCCAGGCCCTGCGCGACACCGATACCGCCATCGTCACCGAAGGCTACATGGACGTCATCGCGCTATCGCAGAACGGCGTCGGCAACGCCGTCGCGACGCTCGGCACGGCGACCACAGCAACGCATGTGACCAAGCTGCTGCGCCAGGTCGATCGTATCGTCTTCTGCTTCGACGGTGACAACGCCGGCCGGAAGGCCGCCTGGCGGGCGCTGGAGAACTCGCTGGAGGCGCTGGCCGACAACAAGCGCCTCGGCTTCATCTTCCTGCCGCAGGAACACGACCCGGACAGCTACATCCGCGAATTCGGCAAAGATCAGTTCGACCGCCAGGTCATCCAGGCCATGCCGCTGTCCGACTTCCTGCTGCGCGAACTGGCGCAGCGCTGCGACCTGACCAGCTCGGAAGGCAAGGCGCAGTTGATTTACGAAGCCAAGCCGCTGCTCTTGAAGCTGCCGACGCCGCTGCTGCGCCTGCAACTGGTCAAACGCCTGGCCGAGGCCAGCGGTTTTGCCCAGAGCGAGGTCGAGCGCCTGTGCGACCTCAAGTCCTTCATTCCCGCCGCACCGCCGAAAGCCCGGCGCACGGCCCCATCCCTGACGCGCAACCTGCTGCGCATTGTGTTGCACAAACCCCAACTCGCCGACCAGCTACCGCTCGAGCTACTGCCCGACACCCCCGAACGCCCCGCCCTGACGCGCCTGCACCAGCTTGTCAGCAGCAACCGGGAGGCCACTAGCTACGCCGTCCTGCGCGAACAACTGCGCGGCCTGCCGGAGGAAAACATGATCGAGAACGCTGCTTCGGAACTTCTTGGCCAACCGTTTGACGAAACGGAAGCCGAAACTGAATTTCGCGACACGCTGGAAAAGCTCCGCACCGGTGAGCAGAAGCGCCTGTTCGCCGAATTGCAGCTGAAGGCACAGCAATTTGGCGTCGCCGGCCTGAGTGCCGCGGAAAAGCAGGCCTACATACAGCTGCTTGGTGCACAGCAAAATCGCAGCTAAGTTGTGGTATAATTTATGGTTTTCTCCAATTACATGGAACGTGTTCATGGCTAAGGCAAAAGACACCGCGAAGGAAGCCCCGAAGGCTCGCACCAGCAAAGCCAAGGAGAAGGCTGCCGAAAAGGCGCTGCTCGAAGGCGCGATGGCAGAGACTCCCGAGCCGCTCGACGCCGAGGCGCGCAAGATGCGCCTGAAGGCGCTGATCAAGCTCGGCAAGGAGCGCGGCTATCTGACCTACGCCGAAATCAACGACCATCTGCCGGATGACGTCGTCGATGCGGAAAGTATCGAAGCCATCATTTCGACCTTCAGCGAAATGAGCATCCAGGTCTTCGACGAAGCGCCCGCCGCCGAAGATCTGCTGATGTCCGACACGACGGCCTCTGCTGCCGACGACGAGGAAGTCGAAGCCCAAGCCGAACAGGCCTTGTCCACCGTTGATTCCGAATTCGGCCGGACCACCGACCCGGTACGCATGTACA
>DDWF01000059.1:14121-14927 GCA_002345845.1 Betaproteobacteria bacterium UBA2293
GAGGAAGGCCTCAAGCACATGGTGCAGGCCATCTCCGCCTGCCCGACGACCATCGCCGACATTCTCGACTCCGCCGCCAAGGTCGAAGCCGATGAAATGCGCATCGACGAACTGGTCGACGGCCTGATTGATCCGAATGCCGTCGTTGCCGAACCGGCGGCGGAAGTGCCGGAAGAGGAAGAAGCCAGCGAAGACGACGAAAGCGATGACGAGGACGGCGGCGGCGCTGCCGTTTCCGCTTCCCTGCTGCAGTTGAAGGCTGATGCCCTGGAGCGCTTCCAGACCATCCGCGCGCTTCACGCCAAGATGCAGAAGGCACTCTCCAGCAAGGGTTCGCAGGACAAGACCTACCTCAAGCTACAGCAACAGATCTCCGACGAGCTGATGAACATCCGCTTCACCTCGCGCTCCATCGAGCGCCTGTGTGACAGCGTGCGCGGCATGGTCGAGCAGGTCCGCGGCTCCGAGCGCAAGATCCAGCAACTCTGTGTCGAGCGCGTCAAGATGCCGCGCCAGCAATTCATCCAGTCCTTCCCCGGCAACGAAGTGAACCTCGATTGGGTCGATGGCGAAATCGCCTCGGCGCCGAAGAGCTATGTTGCCATCCTGACGCGCAGTGCTCCCGACATCAAGGAACAGCAGAAGAAATTGCTCGCCCTGCAGGATCACATCGGCATCCCGCTCAAGGAACTGAAGGACATCAACAAACAGATGTCCACCGGCGAAGCCAAGGCCCGCCGCGCCAAGCGCGAAATGACCGAGGCCAACCTGCGTCTGGTCATCTCCATCGCCAAGAAGTACACCAA
>DDWF01000078.1 GCA_002345845.1 Betaproteobacteria bacterium UBA2293
CTTGACGCCTTGCGCGGCGAGGCCCTGGGCGAATTCGAGTACACCCGTCTTGTCGGAGACGGAGATCAGCGCTTGCTTGATGGTCATGATGATTTACAGAAGTTGATGTTCGGTGAGTTTCTTGCGCAGNNGTATTGCGGTTGATGCCGAGCATCTCCGCCGCTAGCGTCTGGTTGGCGCCGGCCTTGGCCAGTACCACTTCGAGCATCGGCTTTTCGACGCTCTTCAAAACCATGTCATAGATGGCGCCCGGCTTTTCCCCGTCCAGGTCGCGAAAGTACTGCTCCAGTGCGTTCACGACGCACCGCCCCAAGTCCTGTTGGCTCATGCTGCCAACGCCTCCTCTGAATATTTTAAGTGTCGATGCTCTTCCGCCAGACGGAGGAAGAAGTCGTTCACTGCCTGCATCTGTTGTTCGATGCTGGGCAGGACGTTCATTTCCTTGCGGAAGGCCGCCGAGCCAACCAATCCCTTGGTGTACCAGGAGATGTGCTTGCGGGCGACCTTGAACCCCGTTTCCGGGCCGTAGAAATCGTAGAGGTCAGCCAGATGCGCCTTGAGAATCTCGTGAATCTCGCTGACTTCGGCCGGCGGCAGGTGCTGGCCGGTCTTCAGATAGTGTTCGATCTCGCGGAACAGCCAGGGCCGGCCTTGGGCGGCGCGGCCGATCATGATGCCGTCGGCGCCGGTGACGTCGAGCACGTGCTTGGCTTTTTCCGGCGTCGTGATGTCGCCGTTGGCGATCACCGGGATTTTGATCAGTGTTTTTACCAGCGCAATGGTGTCGTACTCGGCTTCACCGGTGTATTGCTGGCAGCGCGTCCGGCCGTGGATGGCGACGGCGCGCACGCCGGCGGATTCGGCAATGCGGGCGATGGTCGGTGCGTTCTTGTTGGCGATGTTCCAGCCGGTACGAAATTTCAGCGTCACCGGGGTATTCGGGATGGCGCCGACGACGGCGTCGAGAATCTGGCCGACCAGTTGCTCGTCCTGCATCAGCGCCGAGCCGGCCATGACATTGCAGACCTTCTTGGCTGGGCAGCCCATGTTGATGTCGATGATCTGGGCGCCGTTATCGACGTTGTGCCGGGCCGCTTCGGCCATCATTTTCGGGTCGGCGCCGGCGATCTGCACCGAGATCGGGGCCACTTCGCCGACGTGGTTGGCGCGGCGCAAGGTCTTGGCGCTGCCATAGAGCAGCGAGTTGGAGGTGACCATCTCGGAGACGGCCAGCCCGGCGCCCATCTTCTTGCACAACTGGCGGAACGGGCGATCGGTGACCCCGGCCATCGGTGCGACGAAGAGATTGTTCCGTAAGGTAAAACCGACGAATTCCATGGGCGGCGAAGGAGGCTGGGTCAAGCGGGGAAGCCGCGCATTTTACCCGAGTCGGCGCCTAAAAAATAGTCAAATCGTGAAGGCCAGGGTTAACAGCAGGGCGAACACGAGTTGCAGGCCGGCCGTCGCCGCCAGGATATTGTTGAAGACTGGCCCCGGCGCCTCGCGGTAGAAACGGCTGATCAGGCGCAGAGCCAGCGGCAGCGAGAGCAGCGGTAGCAGGGCCGGCCAGCCGAGGTCGGCGAGCAGCGGCAGCAGCAGGTAAGGGGCGAGCATTTGCGCCGCGTACAGGTGGCGAGTTGCTGGCCGGCCCAGGCGCACGGCCAGCGTGTTCTTGCCGTTGGCCGCATCGCCGTCGTGGTCGCGGTAATTGTTGACGGTGATCACCGCCGCCGCGTGCAGGCCGACCAATGCCGCGGCGAGCAGGGCGCCGGCGCGCAGGTCCAGCGTTTGCAGGTAATAGCTGCCGCCGACTGCGACCAGGCCGAAGAAGAGAAAGACGAAAACTTCGCCGAGCGGCCCGTAGGCGATCGGCTTCGGGCCGCCGGTATAGGCCCAGCCAGCGGCCAGCGAGCACAGGCCGATGGCGACGATCGGCCAGCCGCCGTGCCAGACGAGATAAATGCCGCACAGGAAGGCCAGGGCGAAGGCCAGCCAGGCACCGGCACGGATCGCCTGGGCGCTGAGCCAGCCCTCGGCCGCCGCCCGCTTCGGGCCGAGGCGGCCGGGCGTGTCGGTGCCGCGCAGGAAGTCGCCGACGTCGTTGAACAGGTTGGTGCCGATCTGGATGAAGGCGGCGCCGAGCGCCGCCGCCAGCAGCGGTAGCCAGAGCAGGACACCGCTGTCGTGCCAGGCGACGGCGCTGCCGACGACGACCGGCGACAGCGAGACAGTCAGCGTCTTCGGGCGACAGGCGAGGAACCAGGCGGTGCTTTGCTTCATGCGGATGGGGCGGAGAGCGGGGAGCGAGACTTTAGCGCAGTTGCCGCACTGCTGCCCTTGCCGCGGATCAAGGCCAGGCGCGGGCGCCCCAGATCATCCGCTTGGCGACGAAATGGCGGGCCGGCGGGCACAGGTCGATGGCGAGCAGACCGAGGCCGCGGGCCAGCTTGAGCGGGCCGAAGTCGTTGGAGAAAGCCTTGACGATCCGGTCGGTAAACAAGGCGCCGCCGCGGCGGTCGAGTTGGCGGCTAGCGGCGTAGCGCTGCAGGCTGGCGGTTATGCACTCCCCATGGTCGAGGCCGTTGGCGAGCAGCGTTTCGGCCAGCTGCCAGGCGTCGCGCAGGCCGAGATTGAAGCCCTGGCCGGAGACCGGGTGCAGCGTCTGGGCGGCATTGCCAATCCACACCTGCTGGCCTTCGACCAGGGTTTTGCGCTGGCGCAGGGCGAGCGGGAAGCGGCTGCGCCGGCCGGGGCTGGCAAAGTGTAGGCGCTGGCCGAACTGGGCTTGCAGGGCGGCGGTGAAGGCCGTGTCGTCAAGCGCCATGACGGCGTCGGCCTTGGCCGGCGGCAGCGTGAATACGATCGAGTATTCGTCGCCGAGCGGCAGCAGGGCGAGCGGTCCGTCGGGGGTGAAGCGTTCCCAGGCGCGTTTGTTGTGGCCGGGCGTCGGGGTGACTTCGCAGATCACGGCGTGCTGGGCGTAGTCGCTGACCGAAACGGCCGGATCGTCGCCGGGTGTGCCTTCGGCATGAACCAGCAGCCGGCAGCGGATGGTGCGCAACTGGCCGGCATGGCGCAGGGCGACGGTGGCGCCGTCGTCGTCCGCCGTGATGTCGACGATTTCGGCCTCTGCGAGCAAGCTGCCGTCGGTCAGGTTGGTGGCCAGCGAGGCGGCCAGGTCGCGGTAGCGGACGACGTAGCCGAGCGCCGGCAGGCGGTAGTCGGCACGGTCGATCAGGGTGCGGCCGAAGCCGTCCTTTTGTGAGATGTGGATGGTTTCGATCGGCGTTGCCGCGCGTGTCGGCCAGGAATTGATCTGTTCGAGCAGTTCGCGGGCGCCGTGCGACAGGGCCAGGGCGCGCGGGTCGGCCTGTAGGGCGACCTGAGGGCGGCGGTCGAGCAGCAGTGATTTCTGCCCGCCGGCGGCCAGCGCCAGATGCAAGGTCATGCCGACCGGGCCGGCACCGATGATCAGGATATCGACGTATTCGACCGCCTCAGTCATGGCGCATGACTTCCTCGATCTCGGCCACCGTCTTCGGCGCCGTGGTGTAGACATGGCAGCCGTCGCTCGTGACGCGGACGTCGTCCTCGATGCGGATGCCAATACCGGCCAGGGCTTCCGGAATGTCGGCGGCCGGGCGGATGTACAGGCCGGGTTCGACGGTCACGGTCATCCCCGGCTGCAGCGTCGTCCACTGGTCGCCGACCTTGTATTCGCCGGCGTCGTGCACGTCCAGCCCGAGCCAGTGGCCGGTACGGTGCATGTAGAAGCGCTTGTAGTCGCCCTTTTCAATCAGGTTGTCGACGTCGCCCTGCAGCAGCTTGAGGTCGACCAGGCCGCGGGTCAGCACGCGTACTGCGGCATCGTGCGCTTCCATGAAGTGACGGCCGGGGGCGGTTGCCTTGATGGCGGCGTCCTGCGCCGCCAGCACGATCTCGTAGACGTCCTTCTGCGCGGCGTTGAAGCGGCCGTTGACCGGGAAGGTCCGGGTGATGTCGGCGGCGTAACCTTCGACCTCGCAGCCGGCGTCGATCAGCACCAGCGTGTGGTCGTTGAGCAGCTTGTTGTTGTCGACGTAGTGCAGCACGCAGGCATTGGCGCCACCGGCGACGATGGGCGTGTAGGCGTGGGCGTCGGCACCGCGCTTGCGGAATTCGTAAGTCAGCTCGGCTTCCAGTTCGTACTCGGCCAGGCCCGGGCGGCAGGCGCGCATGGCGCGGGCGTGGCCGGCGCTGGCGATGTCGGCCGAGCGTTGCTGGATGTCGGCTTCGGCGGCGTCCTTGACCAGGCGCATGGTGTCGAGCTCAAAGCGCAGGTCGTGGATGGCGCGCGGCGCCCGCTTGCCGGCCCGGGTCTGGGCGCGCACTTCGTTCAGGGCCTTGGCGATGCGGGCATCCCATTCGGCATCGTGGCCGATGGCGTGCCACAGCGTGTCACGGTCGACCAGCAGTTCCGGCAGCCGTTTGTCGAACTGCTCGATCGGGTAGGCGGCATCGAAACCGAAGGCTGCCTTGGCCGCCTTCGGGCCGTAACGGTAGCCGTCCCAGATTTCGCGCTCTTCATGCTTTTCGCGGCAGAACAGGATGGACTTCGGACGGCTCTTGCCATCCTGGGCGCCGACCAGCACAAGCACTGCGTCCGGTTCCGGGAAGCCGGTCAGATACCAGAAGTAGCTGTCGAAGCGGTAAGGATGATGGGCGTCGCGGTTGCGGATGACCTCCGGTGCCGTTGGCACGATGGCGACGCCGCTGCCGATGGTCTGCAGCAAGCGTTTGCGGCGGGCGATGAAATGGGCGTGGCTCATGGTGTTCTCAGTTCGGCATCCAGTTCCGCAAGGCGTTGCGGCGTCCCTACGTCGACCCAGCGGCCGGTGTGGCGTTCCCCGCTCAACGTGCCGGCGGCGATGGCGGCATCGAGCAGCGGGCGCAATTTCATGACTGTTCCCTGCCCTACATCGGCAAAGAAACTCGGCGAAAAGACGCCGATGCCGGCGTAGGTGAGCGTTTGCTCACCGCTAGCAAAAACTACCTTGTCGCCGTCCAGGCTGAAGTCGCCGCGTGCATGGTGGGCCGGGTTGGCGACCATGACCAGATGGGCCGTTCGGTCTGCCAGCTGGCGGGCGCGAGTGACGTTCCAGTCGCACCAGATGTCGCCATTGACCACCAGGAAGGGGGCGTCGCCGAGCAGCGGCAAGGCGTTGGCAATGCCGCCGGCCGTTTCCAGGGCGCCCGGCGGTTCCGGCGAGTAGCGGATGGCCAGTCCCCACTGCGATCCGTTGCCCAGCGCCTGCTCGATCTGCTCGCCGAGATGGGCGTGATTGATGACGACCTCGCCAAAGCCAGCCGCCGCCAGGCGCTCCAGGTGCCAGACGATCAGCGGCTTGCCGCCGGCCGGCAGCAGCGGCTTCGGCGTGTGGTCGGTCAGTGGCCGCATGCGTTCGCCGCGTCCGGCGGCGAGGATGAAAGCTTTCATCAGGTTGTTAGCGACGGTAGCCAATCTGCTCGGTCTGGCCGTCCAGCTTGTCGAGCAGGTTGAGCAGTGGTTTCAGCTGGACGTAACGGCTGGCGGTCTTCTTGGCGTAGGTCATGAAGCGCGGCAGGTCGTCGATGTATTTGTCCTTGCCGTCGCGGTAGTTCAGGCGGCAGAAGATGCCGAGCACCTTGAGGTGGCGCTGCAAGCCCATCAGTTCGTACTCGCGCCAGAAGGCGCCGAAATCCTCGCGCACCGGCAGGCCGGCGGCGCGCGCCTTTTCCCAGTAACGGACGACCCAGTCGATTTCCTGTTCTTCGTCCCAGGAAATGAAGGCGTCGCGGAACAGCGAGACGACGTCGTAGCTGATCGGGCCGTAGACCGCATCCTGAAAGTCGATGATGCCCGGCGTCAGCGTTTCGGCGCTTTCGACAAGCATCAGGTTGCGTGGCATGAAGTCGCGATGGACGAAGACCTTGGGCTGGTTCAGCGCCGAATTGATCAGGAACTTGAAGGTCCGGTCGAGCATGATCTTCTCGTTGTCGTCGAGCTGGATGCTGAGATGGCGGCCGATGAACCATTCCGGGAAGAGGTCGAGTTCACGACGCAGCAGCGTCGCGTCGTAGGGGGGCAGCGTGGCGGCGGCGGACGACAGTTGCCACGCAACCAGCACGTCGAGTACCGGGCGGATCAGCAGGTCGGCCAGCGACAGGTCGGCGTTCAGCGCCTCGAGATAGCCGATGCGGCCGAGGTCGGTGAGGACCAGGAAACCGTTGTCGAGATCCTGGTCGAGTACGCGCGGTGCCGCCAGTTCGGCCTTGGCCAGCAGGCCGGCGACGTGAATGAAGGGTTTACAGTCTTCTTTCTCGGGTGGGGCGTCCATCAGGATGCGCGTCGAGCCATCCGGCCAGGTCAGGCGGAAGTAACGGCGGAAGCTGGCATCGGCCGAAGCCGGCGTGATGCCGACAGATTGGCGGGGAAAACGACTGGCGACCCAGTCGGTAACAAGTTGATCGCGCGACATCGGGTAGGGGTCTGTTCGTTGTAAAATGACGCGATTTTAACACTCGGGCACCGGCCGTTCCGGTCCTGGCCCTTCGCTGATTGCCTCGATGCCCGGTTTTCCCCGACGTCCGCTCGCCGTTTTTGTTTGCTGCCTGTTCGCCGGCATGCAGGCCAGTCATGCTGCTGACGATATTCGCCAGTTGGGCGGCGCGGACGCAGAAATCACCGCTGATCGCAGCGCTGAGGCACCGTCAGGGGGCAGCGATGAGCCGGTTGCTCTGCGCAAGGAGCGGCGTTTCAACCAACTGAGTGGCCGGCAGGGCGCAACCCCCGATACTCGTGCCAGCGTCAGCGATGTTGTTAAACCGCAGAACAAGGACGACGAGCATCCGCTGTTTCTGATTGCCGACAAGATGGATGGCCAGGCCGACCGCCTGACCATCGCCGAGGGCGATGTCGAGCTGCGCAAGGCTGGCGCGCTGCTGTTCGCCGATCGAGTCGCCTATCGGGTCATCGAGGACGAAGTGGAGGCCACCGGCAATGTCCGCCTGATGCAGGATGGGGCGACCATCGAGACGCCCTACCTGCGCATGCGCCTGGCCGATCAGATTGGTCATGCCGAAAAGGTGGATTACCACATCGTCCGCCAGGTTGACAGCGAGTTCTATCGCCCGGGACGCACCGTCGTTACCGTGGCCAGTAGCAATGGGGCCACCAACGGAGCGCCAATGATGCTCAATGTGCCCGACGGCTACGGCCTGCCGACCACCTCACCGCCGCGCCGGCCGTCGGCGGCGAGCGGCCAGGCGGAGCGTGTCGATTTCGAGGGCGAGAATCAGTTCCGTTTTTCAACGACGACCTATTCGACCTGCAAGCCGGGCCAGGACGAATGGCGTCTGCAGGCCGAGGAAATGCATCTTGACTACGATCGCCAGGTCGGCGACGTGCGCCATGCCTCGCTGTGGTTTCAGGAAGTGCCGATTCTCTATCTGCCCGCCGGTTCCTTTTCGCTCAATCAGCAACGCAAGTCGGGCATTCTGCAACCCTCGCTGTCGACTTCCTCGAACAACGGTATCGACGTCACCGTGCCGTACTACTGGAATATCGCCCCTGACTACGACGCCACGCTCTATCCGCGCTACATGGGCAAGCGGGGTTTCCAACTGGGGGGCGAGGCGCGTTATTTGGGGAGCAGTTTCAACGGCACCACGCAAGCCGAGTACCTGCCCAAGGATGAGCAGACCGAATTGCGACGCTATGCCTATAGTATTCAGCATCAGCACAGCCTCGGCCGGGGTTTTTCGGCTACGGTGAACTGGCAGGGGGTATCTGACGATACCTACTGGGAAGACCTCTCTTCCGGCTTGATCAAGACATCGCAGACGCAGTTGCCCCGCCACCTGACTCTGGGCTATGCCCCCTTCTCGTGGTTGCAGTCGTCCGCTCAGGTATTGCGTTACCAGACTCTGCAGCCTGATCCGGAAAATCCCATCGTCCAGCCCTACTTCCTCGAACCGCGGCTGAACGTCACTGCCTACAAGGCGAACGTCCTCAATACCGATTTGTCGATGATCGGCCAGTATTCGCGCTTTACTCATCCGGATACAGTGAATTATCCGAATGGCGATCGCCTGGTTCTCTATCCGCAGGTTTCGCTGCCGATTGTTCATCCGGCCTTTCAGATCACGCCCAAGTTCGGCGTGCATATGACCCGCTACCAGATGGACAAGGTGCTGGCCAACGGCAGCCAGAGCATTTCCCGGACGCTGCCAATTTTCACCCTTGATTCAACGGTCACCTTCGAGCGCGAGATGCGCTGGCTGGACAACAACTACATCCAGACCCTGGAGCCTCGCCTCTATTACGTCAATATTCCCTATCGCGAACAGAAGGACATCCCGCTGTTCGACACGGCGCTATCCGACTTCAATTTCGCCCAGATGTTTTCGGAAAACCGATACAGCGGCTTCGACCGGGTTAACGACGCCAATCAATTAACGGCGGCGCTGACCACGCGCCTGCTCGATGCCTCGACCGGTGCCGAGCGCTTCAAAGCCATGATTGGCCAGCGCTACTACTTCAAGCCGCAAAGGGTCTCGATTAGCGGCGAGAACACCCGTCAGGATAATTTTTCCAATCTCGTCGCGGCGGTCAGCGGTGTCGTGCTGCCGAAAACCTACGCCGATGCTGCCTGGGAATACAACTACGATGCCGGGGCCAACGAGCGCTTTTCTGTTGGCGCGCGCTTCCAGCCGGAACTGGGCAAGGTGCTGAGCGCCAGTTACCGTTTTACGCGCGATCCGCTCAACGAACAGAAGCCGATCGTCGATCAGGTCGACATCGCTGGCCAGTGGCCGATCGCCCAGCGCTGGTACGCTGTCGGGCGCTTCAATTACTCGTTACGCGATTCGCAACTGCTTGAAGCCATCGGTGGTATCGAGTACAACGACGATTGCTGGTCGGTGCGGATCGTTGGCCAGCGTTTGGAGGCCCTTTCCGGTTCGCCGAATACGTCCTTGTTCCTGCAGCTCGAACTTAACGACTTCGGCAGCATTGGCTCCAATCCGCTCAACCTGCTGCGGCGCAGCATCCCTGGCTACGGCAAAACCAACGAACTGCCCGATAGCGGCAGCCTGCTCTCAACACCATGATTACCATGCCCCAAACCGTCTACCGCCTGCTCGTCCTGTTCACACTCTTCGGCCTGCTGACCTCACCGTCGGGGCGCATCGCCGCGGCCGAGCCGCTCGAGGCGGATCACATCGTCGCCGTCGTCAATTCGGAAGTGATCACCCGCCACGACCTGAATAGTCGCCTCGAGTCGGCCCTGCGGCAACTGCGCGCCCAGGGCACGCCGTTGCCGCCGCAGGAGCAGCTCGAACGGCAGATGCTTGAACGGCTGATCATGGAGCGCGTCCAGTTGCAGTACGCGCAGGAAACCGGCATCAAGCCCGATGACGGCCAGCTCGACCAGGCCATCGGCCGCATTGCTGCCGGCAACAAGCTGTCGCTGGCCGATTTTCGCAAGGCCCTGGAGGCAGACGGCATCACCTTCGCCAGCTTCCGTGAGGAAATCCGCAACGAAATGAGCATGGTCCGCCTGCGCGAACGCGAGGTGGACAGCAAACTGGTCGTCTCCGAAGGCGAGATCGACAACTATCTGGCCAATCAGGCGGCCAGCGGCGGCAACGAGGAATACCAGCTGGCTCACATCCTGCTGCGGGCACCTGAATCGGCCAGTCCGGAGCAATTGCAGAAATTGCGCCAGCGCGGCGAGGAAGCCCTGAAACGCGCCAACGCCGGTGAAAATTTCGCCGAACTGAGTGCCGCCTATTCCGATGCGCCCGACGCCCTGCGGGGCGGCTCCCTGGGCTGGCGCCCGCGTGACCGCCTACCCACCCTCTATGCTGAGGCGATCACTACCCTGCAGCCGGGCCAGGTCAGCGACCTGCTGCGCTCCTCGGTGGGTTTTCACATCGTCAAGCTGGTCGAGCGGCGCGGTGGCAATGCTCCCGCTTCCGTGCAGCAGACACGCGCCCGGCACATCCTGGTCCGCATCAACGAAGTGGTGTCGGAAACGGAAGCGCGGCACAAGTTGGAGATTGTCCGTGAGCGCATCGCCAATGGCGTCGATTTTGCCGAGCAGGCCAGGCTCTATTCGCAGGATGGCTCGGCCGCCAAGGGCGGTGACCTCGGCTGGTTGAACCCCGGCGATACGGTGCCGGAGTTCGAGCGGGCAATGAACGCACTGCAGCCGAACGAACTGAGCGCGGTCATCAAGTCGCCGTTCGGCATGCATCTGATCCAGGTACAGGAGCGCCGCGAGCGTGACGTCTCCGCCGAGCGCCAGCGTGCCGTTGCCCGCCAGGCACTGCGTGAACGCAAGCTCGACGAGGCCTACGAGGACTGGTTGCGCCAGTTGCGGGATCGCAGCTACGTCGAGAATCGTCTGGGCGAACAATGATCGCTCCCGTCATCGCCGTCACCAGCGGCGAACCGGCTGGCATCGGGCCGGAGTTGTGCCTGAAACTCGCCGGCTGGCGCGGGCCGGGGCGGCCAGTGGTGCTCGGCGATCGCGCGCTTCTGCGCCAGCGGGCTGAATTGACCGGCGCCGCCGTCATCTTGCGCGACTATTCGCCAGCGTTGCCGGTGGCCAATGGGGTCCTCGACATCGTGCACATTCCCTTGCCTGTGCCGTCGTCTGCCGGCGAACTGACTGCCGACAATGCGCCCTACGTACTCGAACTGCTCGACCGGGCGCTAGCCGGTTGCCGAAACGGCGAGTTCGCCGCGATGGCGACGGCGCCGGTGCACAAAGGCATCATCAACGACGCTGGCATCGCCTTCACCGGTCATACCGAATACCTTGCCGACAACACCGGCACGCCGCTGGTCGTCATGATGCTGGCCGGCGACACGCCGCGCGGTCCGCTGCGCGTCGCCCTGGCCACCACCCATCTGCCGCTGCGCCAGGTGCCGGACGCGATCACCGCCGATCAACTCGAACGGACACTGCGCATCCTGCATGCCGACCTGTGCAGCAAGTACGGCATCGGCGAGCCGCGTATTCTGGTCGCCGGCCTCAATCCGCACGCCGGCGAAGGCGGTTATCTGGGCATGGAAGAAATCGAGATCATCACGCCAGTACTGGAGAAGTTGCGGGGCGAAGGCATGCTGCTCTCCGGACCGCATCCGGCCGACACCATGTTCACTCCGCCGGTGCTGGCCGGTGGCGATGCCGTGCTGGCGATGTTCCACGATCAGGGCCTGACGGCGTTGAAATACGCCACCTTCGGCCACGGCATCAATGTCACCCTCGGCCTGCCGATCATCCGCACCTCGGTTGATCACGGCACGGCGCTGGCCCTGGCCGGCAACGGCCGGGCCGATCCCGGCAGCCTGTTTGCGGCTGTTGCCGAAGCCGCGCGCATGGCCGAAAGGAAAGCTGCATGAAAGGACACGTCGCTCGTAAGCGCTTCGGCCAGAACTTCCTGGTAGACAGCGGCATCATCGGCGCCATTGTCTCCGCCATTGACCCGCAGCGCGGCGATACCGTCGTCGAGATCGGCCCCGGTCTGGGGGCAATTACCGAACCGCTGATGGCACGTCTCGATCATCTGCATGTCGTCGAGATCGACCGCGACCTGATCACCCGCCTGAAGAAGCAACATCCGCCGGCGCGCATGACCATTCACGAAGGCGACGCCCTGGCTTTCGATTTCGCCAGCATCGGCAAGGATCTGCGGCTGGTCGGCAACCTGCCCTACAACATCTCGACGCCGCTGCTCTTCCATTTGGCCGAGTACGTCGGCGTCGTCCGCGACATGCATTTCATGCTGCAGAAGGAAGTGGTCGAGCGCATGGTAGCGGTGCCCGGCGACGGCGATTTCGGCCGCCTGTCGGTGATGCTGCAATACCGCTTCCATCTCGAATGGTTGATCGACGTGCCGCCGGAGAGCTTCGATCCGCCGCCCAAGGTGCAGTCGGCAGTGGTGCGCCTGATCCCCAAGGACGTCGCCGAACTGACGGCCAAAGACATGACGCAGTTCTCCCGCATCGTCCAGACCGCCTTCGCCCAGCGCCGCAAGATGTTGCGCAACACCCTGAAAGGTGTGCTCGACGACGCCGGCTTCGCTGCTCTCGGCATCAGTCCGACCCTGCGCCCGGAGGATCTGGCGGTGGACGAATACGTGCGCATCGCCAATTACCTGGCGTAAAAAAACCCGCCGGAGCGGGCTTTTTTGCGGTGCGGTTTGCGCCTTAGTCTTTCTTCACCGGGCACGTACTCAGGCCGAGGATCGGGTAGAGCGGGCACCAGCCCATCAGGCCGGTAGCCAGGGGGACGATGCCGATCCAGGCCCAGACCGGGCCGCCCATCAGTGCCCAGGCGATCAGGGCGATACCGGCGACGATGCGCAGGATTTTGTCGATGCCGCCAACATTGCTTTTCATGTCTGTTCTCCATCAAGTGAGAGGTTGCTACGGAGCGCACTGTAGCCGGCAAGCTGCGCCCGGTATGTAACCTGTGTCACACAGTCGCGATACGTTGCAGGCCGCTGCGGTCGCTGATGGCGATCTGTTCGCGACCGAGGCTGACCAGTCCCTGAGCGGCAAAACCCTTGAGCAGGCGGCTGACGATTTCGCGAACGCTGCCGAGTTCGTCGGCCAGTTGCTGATGGGTGATGGCGATCAGCGTTTCGTTGCGGGCCAGCAGCAGCTTGGCCAGGCGCTGGTCGAGGCGGGCAAAGGCCACTTCCTCGACCAGTTGCATCAATTCGCTAATGCGCTCGGCGAAGAGATGGAAGACGAAATCGCGGAACGGTGGGTGGTCGACCATCAGTTCCGCGAACAGCGGCACCGGGAGGACGAGCAGGGTGAGCGGTGTTTCGGCAATGCCGCGGGCATTGTAGTCGCTCTTGCCGAGCAGGCAACTCGAGGAAATGATGCAGGAGCCGCCCGGTGCAACGCGGTAAAGCACCAGTTCGCGACCGCTGGCCGCCAGCTTGCAGACCTTGATGCTGCCGGCGAGGAGCAGGGGAAATCCCTGGCAGGGCTGGTGTTCGGCAAAGACCTGGGTGCCGGCCGGCAGGCGCATGACGGCCGTTGGTTGCAGCAGGGCGGCGAGGTGCGCAGCCGGCAGACAGTTCAATGCCGGATAGAGGGCGAGCAGGGCCGGGGCATCGACGTTTGCCGTGGTGTTCATGTCAGTCCAGGCTGGCCCATACCGGGGCGTGGTCGGAGGGGCGCTCGCGTTTACGCGGTGCGCGGTCGATGCCGGCGCTGGTGCAGCGGGCGGCGAGCGGCGCCGAGAGCAGGATATGGTCAATGCGCAGGCCGAGGTTTTTCTGGAAGCCGAGCATCCGGTAATCCCACCAGGAGAAGGTCTTTTCCGGTTGATCGAACAGCCGGAAACTGTCGGTCAGGCCGAGGTCTAGCAGGCGCCGGAAGGCGGCACGCTCGGGTTCAGAGACGAGGATGCATCCGGCCCAGGCCTTGGGGTCATGCACATCGCGGTCGTCCGGGGCGACGTTGTAGTCGCCGCACAAGGCCAGTTGCGGATGCCGCGCCAGTTCGTCGCCGAGCCAGCGGGCCAGCGCGTCGAGCCAACGCAGCTTGTAGTCGTATTTGTCGCTACCGACGGCCTGGCCGTTCGGCATGTAGGCGCAGATGACCCGCACGCCGTCGATGGTGCCGCTGATCAGGCGCTTCTGCTCGTCGGCAAACAGCGGATTGCCGCAGGTAACGTCGGCGATCTCGCCTCGGGCGAGCAGAGCGACGCCGTTATAAGTCTTCTGCCCGGAAAAGGCGACCTGGTAGCCGGCGGCCTCGATCTCGGCGCGCGGAAAATTCTGGTCTTCGAGCTTCAGTTCCTGCAGGCAGAGGACATCCGGCTGTTGCTCGGCGAGCCAGTCGAGCAGGTGGGGCAGGCGGACCTTAAGCGAATTGACGTTCCAGCTGGCGATCTTCATGAAGTGACGGGGGCGAGGGAGGAACCCGATTCTGCCACAGCCCCCCTGGCCAAAGGCTTCATTCGGCGGGCTTGTCGGCGGCTGGCTCCGTCGCCGGGGCCAGACCGCCGGAAGGCTTGCTGCCGTAGGCGGCAGTCTTCGGGTAGCCGGCCAGATCGAGCAGATTGTTGTAGGCGCCGGTCTCGAAGCCACGGAAGCTCTGTTGGCCGACCTTGAGCGTCGGGACGAAGACATCGCCGACCAGGGCCTTCAGTTCGGCAGCGTCTTCCGCCTTTTGCAGCATTTTCTCGGTGAATGGGATGCCGCGGCCGTTGAGCATGTCGCGCGCCTGCTTGCACTCGGTGACGCAGTCGGCCGCCGTGTACAAGGTCACGGGAAAGTTCTCGCGTGCCTTGCGCACAGCAAACGGCAGGTCTTCGCTGGTGGCCGATGAGCCTTCGCCGACGCGGGTGACTGCCTTGGCCTTGCCCGGCGGCGGGGTGTCGGAAATGATCGTGCGGCCGGTGGAGTCAACCCAGCGGTAGGCCTGGGCGGAAGCGCCGACGCTGAGCAGCGCCAGGCAGAGGACGAGCAGGTAACGCATGGCAATCTCCCGAGTGGGTCTATCCGGCAATCATACCGCTATGACGCAACAGTGCGTCCACGCTTGGCTCACGGCCGCGGAAGGCGCGGAAGGATTCGAGTGCCGGGCGGGCGCCGCCCATCGACAGGATCTCGTCGAGGAAGCGCTTGCCGACGGTGGCGTCGAACGGGTCGCCGGCCTCCTCGAAGGCGGCGTAGGCGTCGGCCGACAGCACTTCCGCCCACTTGTAGCTGTAGTAGCCGGCGGCATAGCCACCACCGAAGATGTGCGAGAAGCTGTTCGGGAAGCGGTGCCATTCGGGCGGGATCAGCACGGCGACCTCCCGGCGCACGGTATTGACCAGATCCATGACAGTCAGCGGGCCCTTGGGGTCGAAGTCGCAGTGCAGCAGCATGTCGAACAGCGAGAACTCGATCTGGCGGACCGTCATCATGCCGCTTTGGAAATTCTTCGCCGCCAGCATCTTGTCGAACAGGGCGCGCGGCAGCGGTTCGCCGCTATCGACGTGGGCGGTCATGTCCTGCAGCACTTCCCATTCCCAGCAATAGTTCTCCATGAATTGCGACGGTAGTTCGACGGCATCCCATTCGACGCCGTGGATGCCGGAGACGCCCAGTTCCTCACCGCGCGTCAGCAGGTGGTGCAGGCCGTGGCCGGACTCGTGGAACAGGGTGATGACTTCGTCGTGGGTGAAGGTCGCCGGTTTGCCGCCAACCGGCGGGGCGAAGTTGCAGTTCAGATAGGCGATCGGTTTTTGAATTCCGGCCCCGGCCCGCCGGCGCGAGCGCGCCTCATCCATCCAGGCGCCGCCGCGCTTGGTTTCGCGGGCATACAGATCCATGTAGAACTGGCCGACCAGTTCGCCGGCCGGAGTCTCGATGCGGTAGAAGCGCACCGCGTCGTCCCAGGCCGGTGCCAAGTCCGGCTTGACCTTGACGGTGAACAGGCTTTCGATGACCTTGAACAGTCCGGCGATCACTTTCGGCTCGGTGAAGTATTGCTTCACCTCCTGTTCGGAGAAGGCGTAGCGTGCTTGCAGCAGCTTTTCCGAGACGTAGGCGGCATCCCAGGGCTGGAAATCGGCCAGGCCCAGTTCATCCTTGGCGAAGGCTTTCAGTTCGGCGATGTCCTTCGCCGCATACGGCTTGGCTTTGGCTGCCATGTCGCGCAGGAAGGCGAGCACCTGCGCCGGCGTGTCGGCCATTTTCGGCTGCAGCGAGACTTCGGCGAAATTGTTGAAGCCGAGCATCTGCGCATCTTCGGCGCGCAGTTCGAGGATGCGGTTCATGATCGGCGTGTTGTCCCACTCCGGCTTGCTCGAACCATCGGTGAATTCGGCGGCGCGGGTGGCATAGGCGCGGTACAGGCGGGCGCGTAGCTCGCGGTTGTCGGCGTATTGCATCACCGGGCCGTAGGAGGGGGCGTGCAGGGTGAATTTCCAGCCGTCGAGCCCAGCCTTATCGGCCGCCTCGCGGGCGGCTTCCTTCGCATAGTCGGGCAGGCCGGCCAGCTGGGATTCGTCGGTGATGATCTCGGCGAAAGCGTTGGTGGCGTCGAGCAGGTTTTCCGAGAACTTGGCGGACAGTTGCGACAGTTCTTCCATGATCGCCTGGTAGCGCGGCTTCTGCTCTTCCGGCAGTTCGGCGCCGGAGAGGCGGAAGTCGCGGATCTCGTTGTCGACGATCTTCTTCTGCTCGCGCGACAGCGTCGCGTATTCCGGGCTGGCCTTCAGCGCCCGGTACTTGTCGAACAGTTTCAGGTTCTGGCCGAGCTCGCTGTAGAAGCGCGAGACTTCCGGCAGCATCTCGTTGTAGGCCTCGCGCCAGGCCGGCACGTCGTTGACCGAGTGCAGGTGGCCGACGACGCCCCAGGCACGGCCGAAGGCTTCCAGACCCACTGACAGGGCGCCGGCAAAGTCGTTCCAGGTGGCGGGCGTGCTCTCGGCCGTCAGCCGTTCGATCAAGGCCCGGCCATCGGTGAGCAGGGATTCAATGGCCGGCTTGACGTGCTCCGGCTGAATCAGGTCGAAACGCGGAAGGTCGGAGAAGTCGAGCAGCGGGTTTTGGGCGGTGGTCATGGTCGTCGGGGGCAAGAAAAAGGGCGGTCTGCGCCGCCCCTGGGTGTCGGGAGGAGCGGCCTATTCTACAAGGTCGCGATAGGCGTGCCATGAAGCGTGGCCGAGAATCGGCATCAGCACGACCAGGCCGAAGAGCAGCGTGGCGAAACCAAGCAGGGTCAAAGCGACGATGATGGCTGCCCACAGCAGCAGCGGCCAGGGGTTGTGAGCGACGGCGCGCAGACTGGCGAGCATGGCGGTGGCCACATCGGCGTCACGGTCGAGCATCATCGGCACCGAAACGACCGCCAGGGCGAAGACGACCATGGCCATGATGGCGCCGATGGCGAACCAGGTGGCGATGAAGCCGAGGTGTTCGCCGCCAAGAATGATGTCGCTGAGTACGGCGCTGCCGACCATGTCGCCGCCGATGAGGGCGAAAGCGACGGCCGAGAAGCGTTCCCAGATGATCGCCATGAGCGCCAGCAGCAGACCGAACAGCGCTAGCGACTGGCCGTTGCGGCGGAAGCAGCGCAGCGAGTCGATGAACAGCAGGCGCTCGCCACGACCACTGGCGCGGCTCAGTTCATAGAGGCCGGCGGCGAGCAAGGGGGCGAGCAGGAAGAAGCCGGAGATCGCCACCGTCAGCAGATGCGGATGGTCGAGCACCGCCAGGATGATCAGGTCGCCACCGAGGGCGAACAGCAGACCATAGGCCAGCGAGGGCAGCGGATTGGCCTTGAGGTCGCGCCAGCCGGCCTTGAGCCAGGCCAGCGGACGCTCGGCGGAGATGGTGCGGACCGCCGGCAGATCAAAACCGGTCACATCGAAATCGAAGGAATGGCGCATGGCAGGCTCCTGGCATAGGAATACTGCCGTCAGACCGGAGCTGTGCCAGAGGGTTCCCCAAGCAAAACGCCCCGCAGGGCGGGGCGTCGTGTTGCCGCGTGGTCTGCCGAATGCCTTACAGCGTCTTGCCGGTCAGCTTCTCATAGGCCTCGATGTACTTGGCGCTGGTGCGGGCGATGACGTCGGCCGGCAGCTTCGGGCCGGGGGCGACCTTGCCCCAGTCCAGGGTTTCCAGGTAGTCGCGGACGTACTGCTTGTCGTAGGACGGCGGGTTGCTGCCTTCGGCGTACTGGTCGGCCGGCCAGAAACGTGAGGAATCCGGGGTCAGCGCTTCGTCGATCAGGTGCAGGGTACCGGCGGCGTCGATGCCGAACTCGAACTTGGTGTCGGCGATGATGATGCCGCGCGTTGACGCATAGACGGCGGCTTCTTCATAAAGGCGGATGGCCGCATCGCGGGCTTCGGCACACAGCTGGGCGCCGCTCTTGCCGGTGCCCTTGAGGGCGTCGGCCAGGGTGGCGTCGCAGTTGGCGGCGGCCTGCTCGTAGGAAACGTTCTCGTCGTGGTCACCGACTTCGGCCTTGGTCGCCGGGGTGAAGATCGGGCTGGGCAGCTTGGCCGCCATCTTCAGGCCGGCCGGCAGGGCGATGCCGCAGATGGCGCCGGTCTGCTGGTAATCCTTCCAGCCGGAACCGATCACGTAGCCGCGGACCACGGCCTCGATCGGCAGCGGCTGCAGGCGCTTGACGACGACGGCACGGCCGCGCACCTGTTCGCGTTCGTTGGCGGCGACGACCGATTCCGGGTCAATGCCGGTCAGCTGGTTGGGCACGATGTGGCCGAGCTTCTCGAACCAGAAGTTGGCGACGGCCTGCAGCACCTCGCCCTTGCGCGGAATCGGGTCCGGAAGGATGACGTCGAAGGCGGAGAGGCGGTCGGTGGTGACGATCAGCAGCTTGTCGGCGTCGACGGCGTAGATGTCGCGGACCTTGCCCTTGTTGAGCAGCGGCAGGCTGGTGATGGAGGATTCGAAGAGCGGAGCGGTCACGGTCGTGGTCCCGAAAGCAAAAGCGCGATTATAAATCAAGGCAAAAAGCCGCTTGACGGCGATTGTACGGATTAAGCGCGGGGCAATCCGGATCGCGAATCCGGCTGGCAACTGATTGACGCCAGCCTGCCGGCTTCAGGCAAGTTGGCAGCCGCGGGCGAAATCCGGTGCAAACGGCATATCCGCTCGACATGGTTGCGCACAGTGCTTAAGCTGTGACGCGGGCAATCAATCGCCTCAAGAGACTGCCCAGGCAAGCGCGAGGATGATTCGGTGGCATGCCGTAAATGCTGTCGGGAAGTTGTTGTGGGGAACACAATTGTTCAGCGAATGCAACATTACAAGCACCTTGGGAGGCGCCATGTTCACCAGCTTAGACGGCAGCAGATCAGGATATACGACGCTCACGCCGTATATCCTGGCAAAGCGCCATGTTTCGCCGCCATCCATCCTTGAGAATAATCCAGCCACCCCTTTCGAAAGCCCCCCTGGGTGGCCTTCTCCGACTGATGTGCTGACCGGAATGGATGGCATCAAACCAGCTTATACGGCGCTTATGCCGTCCACTTCACGTTAGCCCTGATGATCACTGACCAACAATCTCTGCAGGCAATCCGTGACAGTTGGGCTGGCGTTCGAGAACTGAAAAAGCACGCACAACTGATGAGACTTGTTCCAGGCATGGGTTTCATAGACTTTGGGGGCTCGACGCCAGATGCATTTTGGAACCTGCCATTCGCACTTGCATACTCCGTATTGGATCAAGCGTTGTCGGCACTGAGAGATCAAAGTGTCTTTGTTTGTGGGACATGGATGCTTGGTCCGAAAATGGAGGCGTCCAAACAGCATTTGCCGTGGCAAGACTACGATCTTGTGAGCCGCGGGAAGGATGCGAGAAATGATTTAGCGCACCGAGCGATTCTCTTGCCCAAGAAGGAGTGCTTCTTGTACGTCGATGCGGTAGGTGTAGAGCTAAAAGCATGGGGAATAGTTAATGGCTAACACCTCATTCCACCGGACTTGGCGCGGCAAGCCGCGCCAAGTCCGGTGAATTCAAACGTTAGCCGCTATGACACCATCGCACTCCAAGCTCGCCAGTATTGTTGCCATCGCCTACGTCTTGATTGTTGTAGGGGGCATGCTGCTTCACTTTTTCAACACCGGCGACCTCGGCACTCTTAAGTACAGCCTTATGCTTCCCGCCACGCTGGCCGCCGTTTTCGTTGGCAGCCTAGTCGCATTTGGTCTATGGCATCGCTTTGCCTGGGCGTGGTGGTTAGGCCTGGCTGCAGTTGGCACCCAACTCATTCGCTTCGGTAGCTGGTTCATTGGTCGCTTGAGTGTTGGTGATGCGCCTGTGGCTTCATGGGCCATCGCCGTTCTGCTCTTGGCCTTCCTATTTCTGTTGCTCGCTAAGGCCACGCGCCAACAATGCACTCGTTAAACGCGGCTAACCCAGCATATATGGACTCCCCCGGAAAACAAGGAAACTGATCGATAGT
>DDWF01000304.1:0-30075 GCA_002345845.1 Betaproteobacteria bacterium UBA2293
AGCTGGTGTTCTTCTTCGACGAAGCCCATCTGCTCTTCTCGGATGCGCCGCAGGCACTGGTGGACAAGGTCGAGCAGGTGGTCCGCCTGATCCGTTCGAAGGGCGTCGGTGTCTTCTTCGTCACGCAGAACCCGCTCGACGTCCCGGAAAAAATCCTCGGCCAGCTCGGCAACCGCGTCCAGCACGCCCTGCGCGCCTTCACCCCGCGCGACCAGAAAGCGGTCCAGGCGGCCGCACAGACCATGCGTGCCAATCCCAAGTTCGACGCCGCCACCGTCATCACCGAACTCGGTGTCGGCGAAGCGCTGGTTTCCTTCCTCGACGAGAAAGGCCGACCGAACGTCGTCGAACGTGCACTGATCTTCCCGCCAGCCTCGCGCTTCGGCCCGCTGAGCGATGCTGAGCGCCAGGCCATCATCCAGGCCTCGCCGATGCACGCCACCTACGGTCAGGCCATCGACCGCGAATCGGCCTACGAGGCCCTGCGCGGCCAACCGGCCAGCAAACCGGCGGCGCCCGGCGCCATTCCGCCGCCCGCCAGCAGCGATCCGAATGCCTGGGGCAACACCACCGCCAGCCCCCCGCGTCCAGCCCCGGCACCGCAACAGCGGCAACAGCCCGCCCCCGCCCCGCAGGAAAGCGGCGGCGGCCTGCTCGATGCGCTCGGCGGCATGCTGACCGGCACCACCGGCCCGCGCGGCGGGCGCCGCGAAGGCGTGCTCGAATCGGCAGCGAAGAGCGCCGCCCGCGGCATGGCCGGCACCGTCGGCCGCGCCGTCGGCCAGCAGATCCTGCGCGGCATCCTCGGCTCGATGCTCGGCGGCAAGCGCTGAGCCGGACTTACGCCCCGGCTGCTGGCTGGGGCGCCAGCCGGCCATGGCGCAGCCAGGCAACCGACTCCTGCCACAGCGTGTCGCGGAAACGGCTGTTGAAGTAACCGAAATGGCCGATGCTCTCGACGCCGATGCTGGCCGGCGCGATGCGCACATGCTGGCGGCGGGCGTTGCGGTAATAGGCAAGCAGCCGGTCGAGCGCCGCCGGCGTGCCGAAGGGATCATCTTCCAGGCCGATCGCCAGCAGATCGCCACACATATCGGCAAAATGCCGCAACGGGTCGTCGCCCGGCCGCTGCCAGCGACGGTAGGCCTCTTCCAGCGAAGCCGGGCGGCGCGCCCATTCCCAGGCGGCGCCGGCCGGCAGGTCTTCGTGCCAGCCCAGGCGGCGAGCCGGAAAATAGCCACAGGCCGCCGTCAATAACGGCATCAGCAGATGCCAACGCAACCACATCAATGACTTGCCCGGCCCGTAGTCGCGCCAGTAGGCGTACTGCGCGCCGACCGTCAGCGCCCGACTGACCAATCCGGCCGAGGGCGCCAGCCCGAGCAGCAGGCCACCGATGCTGTGCCCGACCAGATACAACGGCTGCCCGGGGAAGGTGCGTCGGGCATGGCGCAAGGCCGCATCGCAGTCGTAGCGCCCCCAGTCGAGCTTGGTGATGTGCTGCCAGCGGCGCAAGCTGCCGTGGCGCGAAGCGCCGATGCCGCGATAGTCGTAGGTCAGCGCCGCCAGACCGTGTTCAGCGAGGAAGGCGGCGTAGCGATGGTAGTACTCGGCTTTGACCGCCGTCGCCGGGTTGATCACCACCACCGCCGTGGCTTCGCCAGCGGCCGGCCACAGATGCGCCGCCAGGCGATAGCCGTCGGCAGCGACCAGTTCCAGCGCCTGCGCCGCCGTCATTTGGGGCGAACGGGCGTTCACGCCGGTGCTCCCGGCTGGCAGCCGACGCGGAGTCGGGCACCAGCCGGCGTCGACAGCACGACCTCGACGCCCGGCCGCAATTGCCAACCCTGACCAGCGCCAAGAATGTTGTCGCGGGTACTGTCGCTTTCGGTCAGCCACACTTCGCCAGCCTCACAACACAATTGACCACTGCCGCGAACACGCAGGGTTTCGCAGCGCCGTAGCGACACGCGCAGCGGAACGTCATTGACAGCTTGCAGGATTGGTCGCATGGTCCTATCTTCCATTCATGATGTTCATAAACACCGGACAACGCTCCGGCCCACAACATCAATGTATTAGCCAAAACAGCATGAAACAAACGCAATTTCGGCATTCATTTCATGCATGGAACGCATAAAACAGATGACTCCCGACCTGCGCCACCTGCCACCCCTCGACCCGCTGCGCGGCTTCGTCGCTGCCGCCCACCACGCCAGCTTCACCAAGGCCGGCGATGCGCTGTTCCTGACCCAGTCGGCAATCAGCCGTCAGGTGCAGACCCTGGAAAGCAAGCTCGGCGTGCCGCTGTTCCGGCGCAGCACCCGGCAACTGCAACTGACGCCGCAAGGCGAGATCCTCTATCGCGCCGCGCTCGCTGCCTTCGCCGAACTCGACGACGCCGTCCGCCAGATCGCCGCGCCGCGCCGGCCTGCCGGTGTGACCATCTCGACCTCGATCGGTTTCGCCGCGCTGTGGCTGGTGCCGCGCCTCTCTGACTTCCAGGAGGCGCACCCGGACATTGCCGTGCGTCTGTCGGCCGACAACCGCGCCGTCGATCTCGAACTCGACGATGTCGATCTGGCCATCCGCTACTGCGCCCCCGGCGATGCCCCGGCCGGCAGCCGCCAGTTGTTCGCCGAAGCCCTGCTGCCGGTCGTCGGCCCCGGCCTGCGCGGCCAGTTACTCACCGCCGCCAGCCTAGACCGGGCCTCGCTCGGCCAGCTGACCCTGCTCACTTTCCAGGATGCCATTGCCCACCCGTGGTTCGCCTGGAACACCTGGCTGCAGCCGCTCGGCCTCGACGCCAGCCAGGCGCGCGGCCACCTGCAGTTCAACCACTACGACCAATGCATCGCCGCGGCACTGGCCGGGCAGGGCGTTGCCCTCGGCCGCGAACCGCTGATCCGCGACCTCCTCGCCGACTGCCGCCTGATCGCACTGGCGCCGCCGTGGCCGGTGCCCGAGCGCGCCTACTACCTGCTTGCCGGCGCCACGGCGAATGAACCCGCCGTCGCCGCCTTCACGGCCTGGCTGCTCGACCAGACCGATGCCTCACCCAAGGACTGACCATGCGCGACCTGCCGCCGCTGCACACCCTGCCCGCCTTCGAAGCCGCCGCCCGCCTCGGCAGCTTCCTCGCCGCCGCCGAAGCGCTGCACCTGACCCCCTCGGCGATCAGCCACCGTATCCGCCTGCTGGAAGAACACCTCGGCCAGCCGCTGTTCGAGCGCCGCCACCGCGCCGTCGCGCTGACCCCGGCCGGCCGCCGCTTTCTGGCCGTGGTCCGCGACAGCCTGCTCCGTCTCGACGAGGCCAGCGCCCTGCTGCGCGCCCCGCAACGCGAACGCCTGCGCCTGTCGGCGGCACCGGCCCTGGGCAGCCAGTGGCTGGTCGGTCGCATCGCCGCCTATCAGGAGCTGCACCCCGACCTCGAATTCGTCATCGGCAGCGCCACCAGCCTCGGCCCGCTGCTCGCCGGCGAAGCCGACATCGGCCTGCGCTACGGCGAGGAGGAGTGGCCCGGCCTGCTCGCCTGGAAACTGTTCGAGGAACGCATCTTCCCGGTGTGCAACCCGGCGCTGGCGGCGCAACTGCAGACGCCGGTCGACCTCGATCGCCAGCGCCTGCTGCGCCACCCGCTGCTCTCCTGGCAACGCTGGTTCGCCGCCGCTGGACTCAAACGCGATGAACCGGCGCATGGCCCGCTCTACGAAGATGCCCGGCTGATGCTTGAAGGCGCCGTTGCCGGCCACGGCATCGCCCTGATGGCCGGCAGCCTGGCCGCCCCCTATCTGGCCGACGGCCGCCTCGCCCGTCCCTTTGCCGTGGATTGCCCCGACCGCAGTTTTTACGTCGTCGCCCCGCCGGCCATCCAGGAGCGGCCGGCGGCGCTGGCCTTCATCCGCTGGCTGGTACGCGGCGCGCATGCGGCCTGATGGGCAGGAGCATGGATATGTGGCACGCTCTTTCTGGCAGGCATCGCCTACGCTGTGACGGCCTGCTTGTCTGATCACCAAGGCATCTGAGCATTTACCGGGAGCGTCGATGCCATCGAATCGCCGCTCCGCAGAAAGGGAAGCATCCATGGACCTTGTCTCAAGTGAACGCGAAAAGTCGGCCAAGACCCTGACCACGATCATCTATGCGCTGTACGCGGCGTCCTACCTGATCGGCATCACCGCCATCGTCGCCATCATCATCAACTACGTCAAAAAGGAAGATGTTGCCGGCACCTTCCTCGAAAGCCACTTCCGCTGGCAGATCCGCACCTTCTGGTTCGGCCTGCTGTGGGGTGTGCTCGGCGCTCTGACGTTCCTGCTCGTGGTCGGCTGGTTCGTGGTTGTTGCTGACGGTATCTGGATCATCTACCGCATCGTCAAAGGCTGGCTGCGGCTCAATGACAACAAGCCGATGTATGTCAACTGAGCTTCGGATGTACGGCGGGACGGGAGAACAGGGAACACCCCGCCCCGCTGACCGAGATCAAGCGCCCGCAAACGGGTTCAGCACCTCGACGCCCAGCGCCCTGAACTCGGCCACATTGCGAGTAACGACAGTCAGCGCGTGAGCTCGCGCCGTCGCCGAGATCATCGCGTCTTCGTACAGCGTCTCCGACTTCATGTGCATCAGCCTGGCCCAAGCGCGGAAGGCGGCTGCATCCATTGGCAGCACGTTGTAGGAGCCGGCCACCAGTTCGAGCCAGGCCAGCACGCCTCCGTGCGGCTTTGGCTTGCACAGTTCCGAGACGACGTTGGTGTCGAGGAGATACATGATCGTCATTCCGCCGCGCTGAACGGGCGAAAATGGGCCAAATGCGAACTAATTGATGGGTCAATAAATCCACGCCTTGCATAGCAGGACAAGAGAGTTGCCGGGCTGGCCTATGGCAGCAAAGCGCGAACGGAACATTCGCTGCACCGCAGTAAAGGCCTGTCCGGTAGGCATGAGCAGCTTGCATGAAACTGTTTCACTCGTTTCGCTTTCAATTCGTTTGAGCCCATCTCAAACCCGCCGCATCCTCTCCTCACCGCTCCTTTCCGTCAGCAGTACGCCTACCCGGCACTAACTGCCCCGGACACCACCGCGCCCACCCCCTGGCGCGCCCTGTCGGCCGCATGTGTGGCCGGCCCACGGATTTCGAGGAGAACATCATGCAAGACCGCGACGGTTTCATCTGGCTGGACGGACAGTGGCTGCCCTGGCGCGAGGCCAAGGTGCACGTGCTGACCCATACCCTGCATTACGGCTACGGCTGCTTCGAGGGCCTGCGCGCCTATGCGACGGCGGATGGGCCGGCAATTTTCCGGCTCGACGAGCATCTGAAGCGCCTGGCCGATTCGGCGCACATCCTGGCCATCGATATGCCCTTCGACCGCGCCACGCTGGCTGAGGCCTGCTGCGCGGCGGTGCGGCGCAACGAGCTGAATAGCGCCTACATCCGGCCGCTGGTCTTTCTCGGTGCCGAGAAGCTGGGCGTTGATCCGGCCGGGGCGGCAACGCATGTGATGGTCGCCGCCTGGTCGTGGGGCGCCTATCTCGGCGGCAAGGCGCTGGACGAGGGCATCCGCGTGCGGGTGTCGTCCTATGCGCGGCACCATCCGAACGTGCAGATGTGCCGGGCCAAGGCCATCTCGATGTACGCCAATTCCATCCTCGCTGTGCGCGAAGCGCGCCGCGACGGTTACGACGAGGCGCTGCTGCTCGATACCGAGGGCTACGTCGCCGAGGGATCGAGCGAAAACCTGTTCCTGGTCCGCGACGGCGAATTGCTGCAGCCGGAAACCACCTCGGCGCTCGACGGCATCACCCGGCGCACGGTGTGCACGCTGGCCGCCGAACTCAGCCTGCCGGTACGCAGCAAACGGATCACCCGCGACGAGCTGTATTGCGCCGACGAGGTGTTCCTGACCGGCACCGCGGCCGAGATCACGCCGGTAGTCGAGGTGGATCGCCGACGCATCGGCGACGGCCGGCCGGGGCCGGTGACGCGCGCCTTGCAACAGCGCTTCTTCGCCTGCGTACGCGGCGAGGACGCCAGCCACGCCGATTGGCTAACAGGCTGCTAACACGAAGCTGGGGGTCGCCCCCCGGCAACCGCAGTCAATTCGCCCGCCGCAGGACAACAGCCCCGTTTTCACCAGTATTTGGGCTGCGGTATTGCCCGGTGAGCGTCAAGCCATCCGGACTGGCCTGCACCAGTGCTTGGTACGGGAAGCCATTGACGACGTATTCCAGCGCCAGCTGGTTGCCGTTGACGATGCCGGCGCCACTGACCGGGCCATGCACGCTGATGCCCTGAAAAGCCACCTGCCCCCCCTGCTGCAGCAGGCGGTAATTGCCGCCCTCGGCATCCTGCCAGTTGCCGGTCAGGTTGATGGCTGCGACAGCCGGCAAGGTGCCGTTGCCATATTGCCCACCCTGGCCACCGATGACCGGCGGCATCATCTCTTCGCCGTTGTCTTCCAGATCGATGGCCGCGGCGACGAGGAAAAACAGAATAGCGCCGCCAATTGCCCATTTTTTCCAGCCGCCCGCCTTGGCCGGGCCGACCGGTGGCGGCACCGGGTCGCCGCCGTCATCAGGCACCGGTGGCGGCAGGTCGAGGGCCTTGATCACGGTTTCCAGCAGTTTCGAAACATCGAACTCCCAGCGTTTATCAGTCAGTTCGATGGCATTGCGCCGGGCCAGCGGCTTCAGGTCATCGGGTAGCTGGTCGGCGGCCGGCATCTCCGCCCCTTCGACGAGAACCGGGATGACCCGCACCGTACTGTTGCCGAGGGCGCTGGCGATCTCCAGGCGGATGAAATCATCCGCATCGTCCAGACGCCGCCGGCCGGTGGCATCGGCGACGTTCAACCAGCGCGGGCCGATCACCGCCAGGAGGATGCCGCAGGAGCGCAGGGCGCGGTCGATTGCCTCGACGAAATCGACGCCGGGCTCGATGGTCTCGACATCGCGGAAGATGCGTACGGCGGGCAGGTGGTCGCGCAGATGGTCGGCCAATCGCCCGGCGGCGCTCTGGCTGTCCTGACGGCGGTAGCTGATGAAGATGCCTTTCATGGCTGCGTCCCTCCTCCGTGCCCAGAATAGCAACAGTTTGAGCGGCTGGCGACGCAGACGTTCGCAGCGGCTAGAACTTCTCCGGACGCAGCACCTCGACATCGTGCAGAAAGCCGATCATGGCGTAATCGCGGTAGTAAGTGGCCTGCAGATGGGCGAGCAGGGCTTCCGCCTGGCTGCGCGGGCAGAGCACCTCGATACGGATGTTGGCGGCTTCCTGCCAGCTGGCATCACGGACGCCGCGGCTGCCCTTGCCGCGGGCATCGGAGATGGTGAAGCCACGGATGCCGTGCAAGGTGAAATCGCGCATCAGCCGGGTTTCCAGCACGGCTTCGGTGATGACGGTGAGCAGGGTGCGCCTTTCAAGTTCGGTCATGACATCGCTCCGGTGAGTTTGAGCGCCAGCTGGTGATAGAAGGGGATGCCGACGAGGATGTTGAGCGGGAAGGTGACGCCGAGGACGGCCGCCAGCGACAACGCCGGATTGGCTTCCGGCACGGCGATACGCATGGTGGCCGGGACAGCGATGTAGGAGGCGCTGGCCGCCAGCGTGGCGAGCAGGGTCATGCCGCCGACCGAGAGGCCGAGCAGGGCGCCGCAGGCCAGACCAAGAGCGGCGGAGAGCATGGGCATGGCCACCCCGAAGCCGACGATGAAGGCGCCACGACGGCGGATTTCGCCGGTCTGGCGGCTGACGATCAGGCCCATTTCCAGCAGGAACAGCGCCAGCGCCCCCTTGAACAGGTCGTGGAACAGCCCCTTGATCGGCTGCAGGCCTTCCGGCCCGGCGATCCAGCCGATGGCCATGCCACCGAGCAGCAGGGTTACACCCTTGCCGAGGAAGCTTTCATGGGCCAGACCTTTCCAGTCCGTGTCCTTGCGCAGCCCGCGGGCGAGCACGATGCCGACGAGGATCGCCGGCACTTCCATGACCGCGAGGAAGATGGCCATCTGCGGCTCGAAGGCGATGTCGCGACTGATCAGCCAGTTGGCACCGACGGCGAAGGTGGCGACGCTGACCGAACCATAGTGCGCCGCCAGCGAGGCGGCATCGGCGCGGGAAAGGCGGCCGAGGCGCGAAAGCAGGAAGAAGCCGAGCAGCGTCTGCAGCACGCCGAGGGCGATGACGGCGAACAATTGCGGCACCAACGGGCCGAGCGCCTGCGTGGCCAGGCCTTCGCCACCCTTCAGGCCGATCGCCAGGAGCAGGAAGATGGACAGCGAATCATAGAGCTCGGCCGGCAGTTTGAGTTCGCTGCGCGCCAGCCCGGCGAACAAGCCGAGCAGGAAGAAGAGGATGACGACATCGATCATGGGGCGTTGGGCGGAATGGGGCGGCGAAGATTCTAGGGATATGACGCTACCGGAAACAGGCAGCTTATTCGCCGGGAAGTTCCGGATTTCCCGAAGCCGTACCGCCCGACTGCGCCAGGTGATCGAACAGCGCCGCCGCTGCCGGCGCCAGGGCGGCCCGGCTACGCACACAGAGCTGCAGGTCGCGCTGCGCCCAGGCATCGACGATATCGACGACGGCAAATGGCGATGCTGCCCGCCGCTCCGCCTCGGCTGCCGCCGCCGGCACCATGCCGATGCCGACCCCGGCGGCGACCATGCGGACGATGGCGTTGAAGCTGCGCACCTGGATGCGCACGTCGAGGCGGCCGCCCAGCTCGGCGGCGGCATTCATCATGAAGGTGTGGATGGCGCTGCCAGCGTGCAGGCAGACGAACGGTTCGGCGAGCACTTCAGCGAAGGCCAGCGCCGCCTGTCCGGCCAGCCGATGCCCAGGCGGCACGATCAGCACCAGGCGGTCACGCCGGTAGGGGCGGGTTTCCAGACCGGCGACGCCAGGCTCGGCGGCGACCACGCCGAGATCCACCTGACCGGCGGCGACGGCACGGATGATCGCCGGGCTCGGCTGCTCCTCAAGGCTGACGCGCAGACGCGGGTGCTCGCGCAGGAAACCACCGATATCCTCCGGCAGGAAGCAGTTGATGGCGTTGGTGTTGGCAAAGACGGTGACCTGGCTGGCCAGGCCGCTGGCGTAGGGGGCGAGGTCGGCATGCATCTGTTCGAGTTGGGCGAACACCTGGCGGGCATGACGCAGTAGCGATTCGCCGGCGGCGGTCGGCGTCAGGCCACGCGCGTGGCGTTCGAAAAGGGCCACACCGAGGGCTGCTTCCAGCTGCGTCAGGCGGTGGCTAGCCGACGAGGCGGCGAGATGCACACGTTCGGCAGCACGGGTCAGACTGCCGCTGTCGGCGATGGCGGCAACAAGCCGGAGGTCGGGGAGGTCGTAGCGCATGGTTTCGTCCAGATCGAATGCTCGCTTGCGATAATACCAATTGCCAGCCGACCCCGCCGGGAGTCCAATCATCTCCTCGACTTCGCTCCGGATTCGCCTTGTCCCCAGCCGCCAACCCCGCCCAAGCCTCCGCCCGCATCACGCTGGCGCTGTCGCTGGCCGGCTTTTCCTGCTTCATGCTGCTCTACGGCACGCAGCCGCTGCTGCCGCAACTGACCGGCGCCTTCGGCATTTCGCCGGGCACCGCCAGCCTCAGTGTCACCGCCGGCACCGGGCTGATGGCGCTACTGCTGATTCCGCTCAGTCTGCTGGCCGACCGCTACGGCCGCGAACGCCTGATGCGCCTCGGCCTCGTTGGTGCTGCCGGCTTCTCGCTGGCTTCCGCCTGGGCGCCGGATTTCACCCTGCTGGTGCTGGCCCGCGCCGGACTCGGGCTGTGCGTCGCCGGTGTGCCGGCGGCGGCGATGGCCTATCTCGGCGAGGAACTGCCGGTCGCCGAACGCGCCCGGGCGATGGGCCTGTACATCGGCGCCAATGCGCTGGGCGGCATGGCCGGCCGACTGATCGCCGCCGCCGTCAGCGACTGGACCGGCTCCTGGCATTACGGGCTGGCCGCCATCAGCATGCTCGGCCTGATCGTCGCTGCCGTGTTCTGGCGCCTGCTGCCGCCGGCCGCTCATTTCGAACCACGTTCGCTGCAGCCGAGCTTGCTGTTCGCCGACGTTCGCCGCATTTATGCCGATCCCGGCCTACCCTGGCTGTTTTGTACCGCCTTCCTCGGCATGGGCACGCTGGTCGGCCTCTACAACTACCTGCCTTTCCGCCTCAGCGCCGCCCCCTACGGACTCGGGCCGGCGGCCATCGGCAGCATCTTCCTGCTCTACGCGGTCGGCAGCTACGCCTCGGCCTGGGCCGGCCGGCAGGTCGCCCGCCACGGTCGCCAGCGCATCCTGCTGAGCATGGCGCTGTTGATGACGGCCGGCATCGCGGTGACGCTGGCGCCGCCGCTGTGGGTGATCGTCGGCGGCCTGGCGATCTACACCTTCGGCTTCTTCGCCGTGCATACGGTCGCCAGCGCCTGGGTCGGCCAGCGCGCCGGCACGCGCCGCGGCCTGGTTTCCGCCCTCTACCTGTCGAGCTACTACCTGGGCGGCAGCGTCATCGGCACGGGCACCGGCTGGGCATGGAGCGCGGCCGCCTGGCCGGGTGTCATTGCCGCCATGCTGGTTTGTGGCACGCTGGTGATCGGTATCGCCACGCTGCTGCGCCGCTTGGCAGCCGACTGAACGAACCGACCGATGGCCCCGTCCCACGCTGCCGGTGCCGGCTTTGCCCTGCTCGCTGCCTTCGGCTTCTCGCTGAAGGCCATCTTCATCAAGCTGGCCTACCCCTACGGCGTCGATGCCATCACGCTGCTGGCGCTGCGCATGCTCTTCGCCCTGCCGGTATTCCTCTGGGTCGGACTGGCCCGCCAGCGCGCCGGCACCGCCATGAGCGGCGGCGACTGGGGCCGCATCGTCATCCTCGGCTGCCTCGGCTATTACGGCGCCAGCATCCTCGACTTCTGGGGACTGCAGTACATTTCGGCCGGGCTGGAACGGCTGATCCTGTTCACCTACCCGACGCTGACCATCCTGATCGGCGTGCTCTTCCAGGGCAAGGCCTTCTCCTGGCGCGAAGGCGCGGCGCTGGTGCTGTGCTACACCGGCATCGGCTTCGCCTTCGTGCACGATCTCGGCCTGAGCGAATCGCGCGACGTGTGGCTCGGTGGCGGCCTGGTTTTCGCCTCCAGCGTTGCCTACGCCATCTACCTCGCCGGCAGCGCGCCAATGATCTCCCGGCTGGGCGCGATGCGCTTCTCGGCGCTGGCGATGCTGGTGTCGACGGCGGTGACGCTGCTGCATTTTGCTGCCGTGCAGCCGCTTTCCGCCGTCATCCAGCCGCTGCCGGTGTATGGCTGGAGCCTGGCGATGGCGCTCTTCGCCACGGTCATTCCGGTCTTCGCGCTGGGCGCGGCGATCCGCCAGCTCGGCGCCGGCCGGACGACGCTGTACGGCATGATCGGGCCACTGCTGACGATCGGCTTCGGCTGGTGGCTGCTCGACGAGGCGATTTCGCCGGCGCAACTGGCCGGAGCGGCGCTGGTGGTGATCGGCATCCTGATCGTCAGCCGCCGGTAAGCGGCGCGCTCGGGTTAGAATCCGGCGCATGATTGGCATCCTCCTGATTACCCATGGCAGCTTTGGCGAGGCACTCGTGCAGAACGCCTGCCATGTGCTGAACAAGCGGCCGGTGCAGCTGAACCAGCTCGGCGTCGCCGCTCAGGACGACCCGCTCGACCTGCTGCCGCTGGCCCGCCGGATGATCGAACTGGTCAACAACGGCAAAGGGGTGCTGCTACTCACCGACGTCTTCGGCGCCACACCGTCAAACCTGGCGTTTAAGCTCCTCGAACCCGGCCGCATCGAAGGCCTGACCGGCGTCAACCTGCCGATGCTGCTACGTGCCCTGACCTATCGCGAGAAGGGCATGGAGATTCTGCTGCAGCGCGCCCGCGACGGCGGCCGCGACGGCATCATCAACATGCAAGACCACTGAAAATGCTGACCCGAGAAACCGAAATCATCAACAAGCTGGGCCTGCATGCCCGCGCCTCCGCCAAGCTGACCCAGCTGGCCGGCAAGTACAAGTGCGAGGTGTGGATGACCAAGGGCACCCGCCGCATCAACGCCAAGAGCATCATGGGTGTGATGATGCTGGCCGCCGGCAAGGGCTCCAAGGTCAGCATCGAAACCGACGGGCCGGACGAGGCCGAGGCGATGGACGCGCTGCTGGCGCTGGTCGCCGACTACTTCGGCGAAGGGGAATAGGCACCATGAGCTTCACCCTGCACGGTCTCGGCGTCTCCGGTGGCATTGCCATCGGGCGGGCACTGTTGATGTCGCACGCGACGCTGGAGGTGTCCCACCTGACCGTCGGCCCGCGCATGGTGGACAAGGAGATCGCCCGTTTCGACCAGGCCGTGGAGACGGTCAAGAAGGAACTGTTGCTGATGAAGGAGTCGACCGAGCACGCCCCAGCGGAGCTGTCGGCTTTCATCGACATCCACACGATGTTCCTCGAGGACCCGGAACTGATCGACAAACCGCGCGAGATCATCCGTCAGCGCCGTTGCAATGCCGAGTGGGCTCTGGTCCAGCAGATGGAACACCTGGTCCAGCAGTTCGAACAGTTTGACGACCCCTATCTGCGCGAGCGCAAGCTCGACGTCCGCCAGGTGGTCGAGCGCGTCATCAAGGAACTTCTCGGCCACCCCAGCCGGGCCGTGATGAAGGCCGGCAAGGGCCTCAAGGAAGAGACGCTGATCGTCGTCGCCCACGACCTGTCGCCGGCTGACGTGATCTCCTTCAAGGAACACCGCTTCGCCTCCTTCATCACCGACGTCGGCGGTGCCACATCGCATACGGCGATCCTCGCCCGCAGCATGGCCATCCCCTCGGTGGTCGGCCTGGAGAACGGCCGCTCGCTGATCCGCGACGGCGAATCGATGATCGTCGACGGCCAGCGCGGCGTCGTCATCGTCAATCCGGACGAGCGCGTGCTGGAGGAATACCAGCTGCGCAAGAACCAGATCGAGCTGGAAGACACCAAGCTCAAACGGCTGAAGAGCGCAAAATCGCAGACGATCGACGGTATTGAGGTGCATTTGCATGCCAATATCGAACTACCGGTGGATATCCCGGAAGCCCTCGAGGGCGGCGCCGAAGGCGTCGGCCTGTTCCGCACCGAATTTCTCTTCCTTGACCGTGGCGACATGCCGGACGAGCAAGAGCAGTACGAGGCCTACAAGAAGGTGGTCAAGGGCATGGGCGGCCGGCCGGTCACCATCCGCACCTTCGACCTCGGCAACGACAAGGATCTGCGCCCCGATGCCAGCCTGCACGATCGGGTGAAGACCAACCCGGCCCTCGGTCGCCGCGCCATCCGCCTGTCGCTGGCCGAGCCGCAGATGTTCCAGACGCAGTTGCGGGCCATCCTGCGCGCCTCGAAATACGGGCAGATCAAATTGCTCATCCCGATGCTGGCGCACGCCCACGAAATCGACCAGACCCTGGCGGCGATCGAACAGGCCAAGTCCAGCCTGCGTGGCGAAAAGATCACTTTCGACGAAAACATCCAGGTCGGCGGCATGATCGAAATCCCCGCCGCGGCGCTGGCCATCGGCCTGTTCCTGCGTCGCCTCGACTTCCTGTCGATCGGCACCAACGACTTGATCCAGTACACGCTGGCTATCGACCGCTCCGACGAGCAGGTGTCCTCGCTCTACGATCCACTGCACCCAGCCGTTCTGATGCTGCTGGCGCACACCATTTCCAGCGCCGAGAAGGTCGGCATCCCGGTTTCCGTCTGTGGCGAAATGGCTGGCGATCCGAAGCTGACCCGCCTCTTTCTCGGCATGGGCCTGCGCTATTTCTCGATGCACCCGTCGCAGATCCTCAAGGTCAAGAACCGCGTGCTCAAGGCCGACGTCAACGAGATTGCCCCCAACGTCCGCCGCATGCTGCGCCTGGAGGAACCGGGCAAGCTGCGCGAGGCGCTGGAAAAACTCAACGCCTGAGCGGATACCGTAGCAGGCGCCATGTCAGTGGGCGCACACTTTCCAAACGATAAAAGCACAATGACATACCCTGCTGCCTAGGCATTCTGAACTAGGCCTGATGCCGCGCGACAATTTGTCGCATTCCCAGTCCCCATGAACTCCCCGAGAATCGCCCGGCGCTGAAGCCGTCGCCCGCGCAAATAAAATCAAGGGGAGTTTCATGGGGTACCGCATCCGTCCGCTGACCGCTGCAATCGCTGTCGCCTTTTCGTCAACTGCCACCTGGGCCGAACTGCCGGCCAGCACGCCGCGTCTCGACGACGTCGTTGTCAGCGACAGCCGCCTGCGTCCCGCCCCCGAACCGGCCACCATCGATTCCCGCAGCCTGGCGCCGCAGCGCGCCGCCACCAGCGATGCCGCCAGCCTGCTGCGCGACGTGCCGGGCGTCAGCCTCTACGGTGCCGGCGCCGTCTCCAGCCTGCCGGCGATCAACGGCCTGGCCGACGACCGCCTGCGCATCAAGGTCGACGGCATGGACCTGATCGCCTCCTGCCCCAACCATATGAACCCGGCGCTCTCCTACGTCGACCCGAGCAATCTCGAAAGCCTCACCGTCTATGCCGGCATCGCGCCGGTCAGCCTCGGCGGCGACAGCATCGGCGGCAGCATCGTCGCCGAAACCCGTGCTCCGGAATTCGCCGCCCCCGGCCAGGGCAGCATCGCCAAAGGCGAACTGGGCGCCTTCTATCGCAGCAACAACGACGCCCGCGGCGGCAACGCCGCAGCCACCTTGGCCACGGAAAACTTCAGCATTTCCTACAACGGCGCCCGCAGCGAGGCCAACAACTACACGTCCGGCGACAACTTCAAGACCTACACGGCCACGGGTCGTGCCGGCGAGCGCATGGCCCGCGACGAAGTCGGCTCCACCGGCTACCAGACGGACAACCACACCCTCGGCATCGCCCTGCGCGGCGGCAACCACCTCTTCGAGGCCAGGTTCGGCTACCAGAACATGCCCGAGCAGCTTTACCCCAATCAGCGGATGGACCTCCTCGACAACGAGCAGAAGCGCCTGAACCTGCGCTACCTCGGCCAGTTCGACTGGGGCCGCCTGGAAGCCCGCGCCTATCAGGAGAAAGTCGACCACTTCATGGACTTCGGCGACGACAAGCGCTGGTGGTATGGCGCCGCATCCGGCGGTGCCGGTGCCATCGACCCGGTCGCCTGCGGTGCCATGAGCATGACCTGCGCCCAGGGCATGCCGATGTACACCGAGAGCAAGACCAGCGGTTTCAGTCTGAAGGCCGACATCGCCCTCGGCCAGAACGACCTGCTGCGCGTCGGCAGCGAGTTCCAGCGCTATCGTCTCGACGACTGGTGGCCGGCCTCCGGCAGCGGCATGTGGCCGGGCACCTTCGTCAACGTCAACAATGGCGAACGCGACCGCAGCGCCCTGTTCGGCGAATGGGAAGCCCAACGCGGGCAGTGGACGACCCTGCTCGGCGTGCGCTACGAGAGCGTCAGCATGAACGCCGACGATGTCCGCGGTTACAACCCGGCTGGCGGCGGCAACCAGGGTCGCGACGCCAACCTGTTCAATGCCAGCGACCGCTCCCGCCACGACAACAACTGGGATCTCACCGCACTCGCCCGCTATGCCGCCAACGCCGGCCTCAACGTCGAGTTCGGTCTGGCCCGCAAAGTCCGCTCACCCAGCCTCTACGAAGCCTATCCGTGGTCGACCTGGCAGATGGCAGCGCTGATGAACAATTTCGTCGGCGACGGCAACGGCTATGTCGGCAACCCCGACCTGAAGCCGGAAAAAGCCCACACGCTGTCCGCCACCTTCGATTGGCATGCCGCCGACCGCGGCTGGGAGTTCAAGGCAACGCCGTTCTACACCCATGTCACCGACTACATCGATGCCATCCAGTGGAACGGCACCACCAATGCCCCGCGCACGACACCCCTGCGTGACCAATTCACAGTGCTGCGCTACACCAACCAGTCGGCCCGCCTGTACGGCCTCAATCTCTCCGGCCAGATGCCGCTGGCCAGCACCGGCATCGGCAGCCTCGGTCTCAAGGGCTTGCTCAGCTACACCCATGGCAGGAACCGCGATACCGGTGATGGCCTGTACAACATCATGCCGCTGAATGCCAAACTGACGCTGACGCAGAAAACCGGCGGCTGGGACAATGCCCTCGAACTGATCGGCGTCGCCGCCAAGCAGCGCATTTCCGATGCCCGCAACGAGATGAAAACCTCCGGCTACAGCCTGGTCAATCTACGCGGCAGCTACTCGTGGCAGCGGGTGCGCCTCGACTTCGGCATCGAGAACCTGTTCGACCGCTATTACGAAATGCCACTCGGCGGCGCCTATCTCGGCCAGGGCACGACGATGTCGGCTACCCTGAACAACGTGCCGAATGGCGTCGTGCCGCTGTGGGGTACGCCGGTTCCCGGCATGGGCCGCTCGCTGTACGCCGGCATCAACGTCAAGTTCTGATACCGGCCACTAGCCCACCCAAGCATGAGCCATCCCGTCCGCCACCCGGAAACCCGCCCTGCCGAAAGGCTGGGCCGGCGGCTGGCCAGCGGTACGGCGATCTACCGGGCCGGCGACAGCGGACTGGCCTGGCGCCTGCAACGCGGTGTGGTGCGCCTCGACAGCGTCGGCCGGAACGGCGAATGGCAGTTCGCCAGCCTCGCCATCGCCGGCGACATCCTCGGCTGCGAAACCCTGCTGCTCGGCAGCTACGCTTTCTCTGCCAGCGCCCTTACCGACTGCAGCCTGAGTCCCTGGCCGGAGGGTGCCCCGGCATTGGCCGGAGAATCGCTGCTCGCATCCCTGGCTACGGCTCAGCGCCGGGCCGCCGATGTCGTTGCCCTGCGCGGCGGCCAGGCCGCCGAGCGCGTGCTCGGCCTGATCCGTCTGCTCGCCGATGCCGGCGGCCGCGTCGTCCTGCCCTCGCGCCAGGACATTGCCGACATCACCGACCTGCGCTTCGAGACCATCTCGCGCATCATCAGCAACCTGCAACGCGAAAACCTGCTCACCCCGCTGCGTGTCGCCGGCGTCCACGCCACACGCAGCTTCCAGATGCATTGCCCGCCGGCCTGAACGGCAAGCGGCAGGACAAAGCGTTAAAATCGTTCGATGAACACCGCCCGCCTCGAGTTGCCGCGCGAAATCCCCGAATGGCGGAGGAGCGGCCGTTTTCTGGTCCTGGCCGCAGGCCTGCACGCGGCGGTTCTCTTCTTCCCGATGCGCGAAGCCCTGGGCAAGCTGGAATTGCCGCCGCCGGCCAACATCATGGTCCGCCTCGTCGCGGCAGAGACACCGGCCCAGCCGGTGCCGATGCAAGCCGCACCAACTGTCGCCGCGCAACCCGCCGCCCCGGCGGTCCGCCGCCAAGTGCCGCCCAGCCCCCCGCGCCTGGCCATGGCGCCACAACAGGTCAGCGAAGCTGCGCCATTCACGGTCCCGGAAACGCCGCCAGCTGAGGTCGCCAGTGCCCCGGTGACGGAAGCCCCGGTGGTCGCACCGGCCCCGGTCAGCCTGACACCGGCACGCTTTGACGTCGCCTATCTGCAAAATCCGGAACCGAAGTACCCGTCTCTGTCACGCCGTCTTGGCGAAGAAGGCAAGGTGCTGTTGCGGGTGCTGGTCAGCCCGCAAGGTCAGGCGCTGGCCGTCGATCTCGAGCGCAGCAGCAACTTCGCCCGGCTCGACGATGCTGCACGGCAAGCCGTTGCCCGCTGGCGTTTCGTACCAGCCCGACGCGGCGAACAGAGCATCGAGGCAGCGGTGATCGTGCCGGTGATTTTCCGCCTGGATAGCTGACGGATTCCAGACGTGACGACGGGGACCGAAGTCCCCGCCGGCTATCTTTGGTAACAAGGCTCTAGCAGCCCCGGCTAACCGTTTTTAGGCGGCAATAGCGAATTGCTCATCATTGGCAATTATGGATTTGCTTCATTAACGTCGATCGCCTGACGAGTTGCCTGCGCACCTTTGCCCGCCCTGTCGAAGCCAGTACACCCCCATCCAAACACACTGTCGCCAATGCCCTTGGGTGGAGGTGAGGGGAATCGAACCCCTGTCCAGAACGCCTCCAGATTGCCGGAATTACAACCATGCTTTGAATTATGGGGGCGGGTAGGTGGTTTTACAAGGCCAGGGCCCAAGCCTTTTTCAGCCGAGTTCGCGTTCGGCGCTGAGCAGGCGTTCGCAGTAGCGGGCGATCAGGTCCACTTCCAGATTGACCTTGGCGCCCGGCTTGAGCAGGTGCAGCGTGGTGTTTTCCAGGGTGTGGGGAATCAGGTTGATGGTGAACACCTGGCCGCTGACGTCATTGGTCGTCAGGCTGGTGCCATCGACGGCGACCGAGCCCTTGCGCGCGATGAACTTGGCGATTTCCTTGGGCGCCAGGATTTCCAGCATCCGGTTGTCGCCGACCGGGTCAAAGCGCAGCACTTCGCCAACACCATCAACATGGCCGGAAACCAGGTGGCCGCCGATGACGTCAGAAAGGCGTAGGGCCTTCTCCAGATTGACCGGGCCGGGGGCATCGAGGCCGACGGTGCAGGACAGCGTTTCCGGCGACACATCGACCATGAACTGATTTCCTTCCTTGCCGACGACAGTCAGGCAGACGCCGCTGTGGGCGATGGAATCACCGATGGCGACATCATCGAGCGACAGCTTGCCGGCATCGACATGCAGGCGGAAACCGGCTTCGCGGGTGGTGAGATGGGTGATGCGGCCGACCGCCGCGATGATTCCAGAGAACATGGCTGAACCCGTTGTGCGTGAGGTGAAGGCGCGACTTTATCACGCCCCGTTTGACCGCTTGTTGACCGCTCGGCTTGCGAGAACGGCGAGTTGATACTAGGGTCTTGCCCTTTGTGCAATCGATTTACCAAAGGGAGACAAAATGAAGAAAGCATTGCTCGCCACCCTGCTTGCCGGCCTCACCACGGCAGCGCTCGCCGACATCACTGTTGGCGTTACCGTCTCGGCCACCGGCCCGGCCGCCTCGCTCGGCATCCCCGAGAAGAACACCATCGATCTGCTGCCGAAGAGCATCGCCGGCCAGAAGGTGAATTACATCGTCCTCGACGATGCCTCGGACACGACGACGGCAGTCAAGAACGCGCGCAAGCTGATCAGCGAGAACAAGGTGGACCTGATCATCGGTTCGTCGACGACGCCCAATTCGCTGGCCATGATCGACGTCGCCGCCGAGGGCGAGACACCGATGATCGCCCTTGCCGCCTCGGCGCGCATCGTCGAACCGATGGACGAAAAGCGCAAATGGGTGTTCAAGACGCCGCAGAACGACACCCAGATGGCCACCGCCATCCTCGAGCACATGACCAGCAACAACGTCAAGACCGCCGCCTACATCGGCTTCTCCGATGCCTACGGCGAAGGCTGGTGGAACGAGTTCGCCAAGCTGGCCGAGGCGCGCAAGATCAAGCTGGTGGCCAGCGAACGCTTCAACCGCACCGATACGACGGTGACCGGGCAGATTCTCAAGATCCTTTCGGCTAGGCCCGATGCCGTACTCATCGGCGGCGCCGGCACGCCGGCGGCACTGCCGCAACGCTCGCTGAAGGAGAAAGGTTTCAAGGGCCTGATCTATCAGACGCACGGCGCCGCCAACAATGACTTCCTGCGTGTCTGCGGCAAGGACTGCGAAGGCACCGTGCTGCCCACCGGCCCGGTGCTGGTCGCCGCCCAGTTGCCGGCCGACAACCCGGTCAAGAAACCGGCTCTCGACTATGTGACCAAGTACGAGGCGGTGCATGGCAAGGGCAGCGTCAATGCCTTTGGTGCCTACGCCTGGGATGCCGGCGGTCTGTTCGCCAACGCCGTGCCGGCGGCACTGAAGCAGGCGCAGCCGGGTACCCGTGAATTCCGTGCCGCCCTGCGTACGGCCCTCGAATCGACCAAGGAACTGGCCGGCGCCCACGGCGTCGTCAATACCAGCGCCAATGACCACCTCGGTCTCGACCAGCGTTCACGCGTCGTCGTTGTCGTCCGGGACGGCGCCTGGCAACTGGTTCGCTGAGCCGACTCCCCACCGACGCGGCCACCGGCGGACTGCCGGTGTGCCGCGTGCTAGACTTTCGCCCTTTACCGCCTTCATTTCCGGGATGAGACCATGCTGAAAAAACTGACCGTCGCCGTTCTCGCCGCTTTCTCCGCCACCGCCATGGCTGACATCAATGTCGGCGTCTCGGTTTCCGCCACCGGCCCGGCCGCCTCGCTGGGCATTCCGGAAAAGAACACCTTCGCCCTGCTGCCGACCACCATCGGCGGTGAAAAGGTCAATTACATCATCCTTGACGACGCCACCGACCCGACCGCCGCGACCAAGAACATCAAGAAGCTGATCAGTGAGAACAAGGTTGATGTCGTCGTCGGCTCAACCACCACGCCGAACTCCTTGGCAATGATGGACGTCGCCGTCGATAACGAGACGCCGCTGATCTCCATGGCCGGCTCGGCGATCGTCGTGGAACCGATGGACGCCAAGCGCAAGTGGGTGTTCAAGACGGCGCAGAATGATGCCCACATGGCGACGGCGCTGGTCCAGCACATGACCGACAAGAAGGTGCAAACCGTCGCCTTCATCGGTTTTGCCGACGCCTACGGCGAAGGCTGGTTCAAGGAATTCGCCAAAATCGCTGAAGCGCGCAAGCTGAAGATCGTCGCCAGCGAGCGCTTCCAGCGCAACGATACGTCGGTGATCGGGCAGACGCTGAAGATGATGTCGGCCAAGCCGGATGCCATCCTGATCGGCGGTGCCGGCACGCCGGCTGCCCTGCCGCAGAAGACGCTGAAGGAAAAGGGCTACAAGGGCCTGATCTACCAGACCCACGGCGTCGCCAACAACGACTTCCTGCGCGTCGGCGGGAAGGATGTCGAAGGCGCCTTCCTGCCGGTCGGCCCGATGGTCGTCGCCGCCCAGCTGCCAGCCGATAATCCGGTCAAGAAATCGGCGATGGAATACGTGACCAAATATGAGGCAGCGCACGGCAAGGGCAGCGTCAGCTCCTTCGGCGGTCACGCCTGGGATGCCGGCCTGCTGCTGCAGAACGCCATTCCGCAGGCATTGAAGAAGGCCAAGCCGGGCACCGTCGAATTCCGCCGCGCCCTGCGTGATGCCATCGAGGGCACCAAGGAGCTGGCCGGCGCCCATGGCATCTTCAATCTGACACCGAATGATCATCAGGGCTTTGACCAACGTGCGCGGGTGATGGTCACGATTGAAAACAACGCCTGGAAGCTCATCAAGTAACCAGTGACTGCTCGCGGGCGGCGCCTGACGCCCGCGGCATTTGATCGCCCAGCCGTCGTAAACGGCTGCCCGGCGCGCTTGGCGTGCCATGTCTTCGTCTCCGGTTCCCGATGGACCTGCAAATTCTCCTTCTTCTCGGCCAGGACGGCATCACCAACGGTGCCATCTACGCCCTGCTGGCACTGGCTCTGGTGCTGGTATTCACCGTCACCCGCGTCATCTTCATTCCACAGGGCGAATTCGTCGCCTTCGGCGCGCTGACCCTGGCCTCGCTGCAGGCCGGCCATGTGCCCGGCACCATCTGGTTGCTGCTCGGCCTCGGCTCGACGGTGGCCGTACTCGACGGCATCCGGCTGATCGGCGAAGGCCGTTACGCCAAGCTGCCGCCGCTGCTGATCTTCAACATCGGCGGGCCGCTGCTGGCCGCCGCCGGCCTCTTCGCCATCTCGCCGGCGCAACTGCCGCTCGCCGTCCAGGTGATCATCTCGATGCTGCTGGTGGTGCCGATGGGGCCGATGATCTACCGCATCGCCTACCAGCCGCTGGCCAGTGCCTCGGTGCTGGTGCTGCTGATCGTCTCGGTCGCCGTGCACGTCGCCCTGGTCGGCCTCGGCCTGCTCTTCTTCGGCGCCGAAGGTTCGCGCACGCCGGCGTTCACCGAACTCTCCTTCGAACTGGCCGGGGCGCCACTGCAGGGGCAGACCATCCTGGTCGTCGTCGCCTCGGCGGTGCTGATCATCGGCCTCTATTTCTTTTTCGAGCGCACGCTCTACGGCAAGGCCCTGCGCGCCACCGCAATGAACCGCACCGGCGCGCGGCTGATGGGCATTCCGCCGATTCTCGCCGGCAAGCTGTGCTTCACGCTGTCGGCGGCCATCGGCGCCTTCTCCGGCATCCTGATTGCGCCGATCACCACCATCTATTACGAATCGGGCTTCCTGATCGGTCTGAAGGGCTTCGTCGGCGCCATCATCGGCGGCCTCGCCTCCTATCCGCTGGCCGCCCTCGGCGCCATCCTGGTCGGCCTGCTGGAAGCCTATTCCTCCTTCTACGCCAGCGCCTTCAAGGAAGTGATCGTGTTCACACTGATCATTCCGGTGCTGCTCTGGCGTTCGCTGACGACGCGCCATGTCGAGGACAACGAAGAACATACCGACGAGGTCAACCCCGAGTCGCCGACCGCCCAGCCCCAGCGGCGCTGGCTGCGCCACCTGCCCTTCGCCGCTTTCATCGGCCTGCTGGTGGTGGCGCCAAACCTCCTGCCCGAGTTCTCGATCACCCTGCTCAACTACATCGGCCTCTACGCCATCGTTGCCATCGGCCTGGTGCTGCTGACCGGCGTTGGCGGCCTGACCTCGTTCGGGCAGGCGGCTTTCGTCGGCGTCGGCGCCTACACGACGGCCTTCCTGACCACCACCTACGGCCTGTCGCCCTGGCTGACGCTGTTCGTCGGCCTCGCCATCACCGCCGCCGTCGCGTTGTGCCTCGGTTTCATCACCCTGCGCATGGGCGGCCATTACCTGCCGCTGGGCACCATCGCCTGGGGCATCAGCCTGTATTTCCTCTTCGGCAATCTCGAATTCCTCGGCGGCCACACCGGCATCACCAGCATTCCGCCGGTGTCGCTGTTCGGTTGGGAACTGAAGTCCGGTGACCAGTTCTACTACCTGATCTGGCTGGTCGTGCTGCTCGCCATCGTCGCCATCCGCAACCTGCTCGATTCACGCGAGGGCCGGGCGATCCGGGCGCTGCGCGGCGGTGTCGTGATGGCCGAGGCGATGGGCGTCAATACCCAGCGCACCAAGATCGTCATCTTCCTGATTGCCGCCCTGCTGGCCAGCACCTCGGGCTGGCTCTATGCGCACCTGCAGCGCTTCGTCAATCCGACGCCGTTCGGGCTGACCCAGGGTATCGAGTACCTGTTCATGGTCGTTGTCGGCGGCATGGGCCATGTCTGGGGCGCCGTACTCGGCGCCGGGCTGATCACCATCGTCAAGCAGTGGTTGCAGGACTGGCTGCCGCAGATTCTTGGCCAGAGTGGCAATTTCGAGATCATCGTCTTCGGCATCGCCATGGTCATCGTCCTGCAAAAGGCTCGCGTCGGGTTGTGGCCGGTGATCGTCAAACTGCTGCCCAGCCGTCCCCGGCAACGCACCGTTCCGACAGCCGAAATGCTGGTGAAGCGACCGACTGCAGCGCCCGGCGCGGTACTGCTCGAAGCCAGCGAAGTCACCAAGCGTTTCGGCGGCCTGGTCGCCAACAACAACATGGACCTCAGCGTCCGCGCCGGCGAAGTGATGGCTCTGATCGGCCCGAACGGCGCCGGCAAGAGCACGATGTTCAACTGCATTTCCGGCGTTGACCCGGCCAGCGCCGGGAAAATCGCCTTCCTCGGCGCATCGACCGTCGACGAGGATTCGCGCGCCATCGCCAAGCGCGGCATGAGCCGCACTTTCCAGCACGTGCGCCTGCTCGGCCAGATGACGGTCATCGAAAACGTTGCCATCGGCGCCCATCTGCGCGGCAGCAAGGGCGTCATCGCTGCCGCGCTGCGCCTCGACCGCGCCGAGGAAAACCGCCTGCTCGCCGAAGCCGCCCGCCAGGTCGAACGCGTCGGCCTGGCCGAGCATATGTTCGATCCGGCTGGCAGCCTCGCCCTCGGCCAGCAGCGCATCGTCGAAATCGCCCGCGCCCTGGCCTCCGACCCCTGCCTGCTGCTCCTCGACGAACCAGCCGCCGGCCTGCGCTACAAGGAAAAGCAGGCCCTGGCCGAACTGCTGCGCAAGCTGCGCGCCGAAGGCATGGGCATCCTGCTGGTCGAGCACGACATGGATTTCGTCATGGGTCTGGCCGACCGCGTGGTGGTCATGGAATTCGGCGAAAAGATCGCCGAAGGGCTGCCGGAACAGGTCCAGCAAGATCCGAAGGTTCTCGAAGCTTATCTGGGGGGCTTGGAGTAAATGGCAAGCAAGCACTCACACCTGCACGACCATGAAGTCATTCTCGACGTCAAGGATCTGCGCGTCGCCTATGGCAAAGTCGAAGCGCTGCACAAGGTCAGCCTGACCATTCGCCGTGGCGAGATCGTTACCGTCATCGGCCCGAACGGCGCCGGCAAGACGACGCTGTTGTCGGCCTTGATGGGCTTGCTGCCCTCGCGTGGCGACATCGTCTACATGGGCCAGGCGCAGTGGCAGGAACGCTCGGTCGAACACCTCGTCCGCCACGGCATGACGCTGGTCCCGGAAAAGCGCGAACTGTTCGCCGAGATGAGCGTCGAGGACAATCTGCTGCTCGGCGCCTTCGACCGCTACCGCACCGGCCACCGCGACCAGATGGAAACGATGGACGAGGTCTTCGAGCTGTTCCCGCGCCTTGAGGAACGCCGCGCCCAGCTGGCCGGCACGCTATCCGGCGGCGAGCGGCAGATGCTGGCGATGGGCCGGGCGCTGATGGCCAAGCCGAAGCTGCTGATGCTCGACGAGCCGAGCCTCGGCCTGGCGCCGCTGATCATCAAGGAAATCTTCAGGATCATCGGCGCCCTCAAGGAAACCGGCGTCGCCATCCTGCTCATCGAGCAGAATGCCCGCGCCGCGCTGCAGATTTCCGACTACGCCTACGTGCTGGAAACCGGCGAGGTGTCGCTGTCCGGGCCGAGCGCCGAACTGGCCGCCGACCCGCGCGTCATCGAGTCCTACCTGGGCCTCGGCCACAAGCACTGAAGCGCCGGGGCGGCGAACCACCGCCGCCGGCCAGGCTCAACGGCGGCCGCGCTCGTCGCCTTCCTCACCGCGCCCGCGTCGCTCGGACGACTGCCGTTCACGCGGCGCCTCAAGCTTCGTTTCCGGTGGCCGATTGGCAGGCTGCCGTGTCTCGGCTTCCGGCCGCCGGACGCTGCGGGTTTCCTCCTGACGCGGCCCCTCCGGCCGGACCACAGGTGGCCGTGCCTCAACCCGCATTTCACGCATCGGCGCCGGTGCTGGCGCAGCCTGGGGCAAAGACCGCGGCGCCGCCTCCTGGCGACGGAACTGCGGAGCCGCATCGCCCTCCGGCACCTCCCGACGGCCGCGATGATCGTCACCCTGTTCGCGCCGCGGCTCACGTTGGACTGGCGGCTGGGCACGTTCGGGCATGGGCTGCGGCAGTACGGCCGGGCTGCGGACCTCGGGAGCGACTGGCGCACGAACGGGGCGACTATCCTGACGCTGATCACGCACCGGCTCGCGCACCACCGATGGAACAGCGCCTGCCGGCGCCCGCTCCGGCTGCACTACCCGCTCCGCCTGAACCGGGCGGCGACTCGGGGCCGCTTCGCGCGCGGCCGGAGGCGGCTGACGGGAATCCGGTTCGGCCCGCCGTTCCGGCCGCGACGCCACTGCTTCGTGCCGGGAACGGTCTTCCGTCCGCGGTCGACGGGCCTCGGGGGCCGGTGCCAGCCATTCCTTCGCCGGCGACACGGCAGCAACCGGTGCCCGGCCAAGATCATGACGTTCAACACGACGGAACTCCTGCCTGGTGATGCTCCGACCTTCGCGCAGCTGATTGGCCGGAACCACGGTCACGGCCTGCGGGCTGTCGCGATGGGCAAAACGCTCGTGCCGCTCGCCCCGTGCCGCCCGTTCGATGACATTGACGTTGTAAACATGAGTGACATTGAGACGACGGATATAGGTCGGACTGTAGCGGTAGTGCGGCACATAGACTTCGCGCGGGGCCAACGGGAACCAGCCGACCGCCGGTGCGGCACCGAAGCTGAAGCTGACACTCCACCCGGGATTGCCGATCCAGGCAACCAGCGCCGGCGCATACACGGGCCGTTCCGCCCGCCGTCCGGGAATCCACGCCCAGCGACCATGGATCTGCAGCCAGCGACCATAATGGAAGGGTGCGAAACCCCACGGGGCGGCGTCAATCCAGGTCCAGCCCCAAGGGGCGACCCAGGCCCAGCGGCCAAAGCGGTAGGGGGCCCAGTCGGCGGCAATCGCCCGCGGGTACCAAACGCTGCCGTACTCGCCATGAGCGTCCCAGTCACCATATGCGTCGAGATCCTGGTAGCCGGTCATGTAGGGCGATACGTGGCGCCGGGCCTGGCTGGCCATCGTCAGATTCTCGCGTTCGCTGACCCAGTGGTCGAAAGCATCCGCGCGGTCGGCGCTGGCGACGCGCAGGCTGCCATCGGCAAAGAGCACCGCCTTGTTGCCGGCCGCCACTTGCAGGCGACCGCCAGCGTGCTCGATGCTGGCCAGACCGGCGAGGGTGGTCAATTCACTACGCCCACCTTCGACTTCGAGCCGGTAGCGGCCGGCAGCCAGGAAGCGGAGGTCGGCACCTGGAAGACGCAGGACGAGGTCGGCAGCCTGTTCAGCTTCCATGAAGCTGACCGCCAAGCGTCCAGCGGCAAGATTGAGGGCCACCTGCTGATCGTCGACCCGGGCGAAGTCGACCTGGGTGTTGTCGGCCAGCCGCAGGGCGGTCGAATCGATCCAGATTTCCGCCCGCCCACGCTCGCCGGTGTGCACGACGGCGCCACTGCTGATCGGCCAGTTGGCCGTCGCCGGCTGCAGGGCTTCGTCGCGGCCAGTAGCGAACCAGACACGGTCTTCGAGATAGGCCAGGCGGCCGACCCGGTCCGGCGGATCAGCCAGCGCCACTGCCGGGGCGAGCAAGGTAAGAGCGGCGAATAAAACACCAAAGTAACGCAGCAACATCATCGACTCCCGAAACTGGTTTGACCACCGGCGGAGCCGGGGCATGTACCGATTAACGCACCGCCCGCCGTTTCGATCTACCGGCGCTGCGTGGCAAGTCGTTTCAGGATGTTGCTGTTGCCTACTCCTGGGCTTCAGTGGTGATGCCGTATTTGCGTGCGACGGTTACGTACATTTCGCGCGCCGAGGCCACCTTGGGACTCTTGCGGTCCTTGCGCTGGGCCCGCGCCAGATAGTCCTGGGCCTTGGCCGCCAGTTCGGCATCCCAGCCCTTCTTGTCCAGCAGGGTGAAGATGGCCTTGGCGGCGTTGACCAGGAACTGCAGGTTGGGCACCTGCTCAACGGCCTGAATGAGCAGCCGCACCGAGCCTTCGAAATCGCCGTTGCGCGCCGCCAGTACGCCCTTGTTGTTGAGATCGACGATCTCCCGGCCGACCTGGTCGAGCAGCGCCTTGCCGGCATCTGGCTGGCCGGTCTTGGCGAAGACCTGGGTGATGTGGTCGATCAGGTGCGGGTCTTCGTTATTTTCCGCGGCCACCTGACGCATGATTTTCTGCGCCGCAGCGGTCTGGCCAGTGGCGTAGCAGGCGTGGGCGAGATCGACGACCAGGCGCTGCGAGGCGTGCTCGCCTCTGGCCGCCGTGTCACTGGCAATTTCCTGCTGCAGTTCGAGCGCCTGACTGACCAGTTGCTGCGCCTTTTCCGGCGATCCCTCCTGGCTCAGGCAGAGACTCTCGGTCACCAGAGCGGCCAACTCGGCCTGCTTGTCACCGCGCCATTCGCGCTTCATTTCGCTGGCGATCTTGCGTGAGGCGGCGACATTGCCGCGCTCGACCAGCACGCGCGACAGATTGGCGAAATCGTCGACATTGCGCAGGCTCGATCCCCGATTGCGCTCGATGACCTTGCCGTAGGCTTTTTCCGCCGCCGGCAGATCGTTGTTGCGGGCGGCGACGTCGCCGACCAGGCGCTGGCGCAAGGTGTTGTGCGGTGAGGCATCGGCCGCCCGTTGCAGCACCTGCTGGGCCGCCTGCAGCTTGCCCTTGGCCTCGTGCACCGAGGCGAGAAAATCGTAGGCGCTGAGGTATTCCGGCGCTTCCTGCGTCACCTGATCGGCCAGTTGCTCGGCCTCATCAAGCGCTCCACGGTCGCGCAGGGCGACCGCCAGCCCCATTTTCGCCCAAGGCACCACACGGCCATCGAGTACGCGGCGAAAGACTTCCTCGGCCTCGGCCGTACGACCCAGGGTGTGCAGCAGTTCACCCTTGAAACGCAGGGCGTCATACATGTACAGCGGCTGCTGCTGGATCACCCTGTCGGCGGCGGCAATCGCCTCGACCAGTGCGCCGCGCTCGATCTGCTCGTAGATCTTGCGCAGCACGTGCTTCTTGTAGATCGCCTTGATCAGCCGGGCCTGCAACTGATCGGCGGTGAACGGCTTGATCAGGTAGTCATCCGGCGCCAGTTCGGCCAGGGCGACGACATTGGTGTAGCCGCGCTCGCTGGTGATGATCAGGTAGACCGTCGACAGCGGAATGAGATGGGCATGACGCAACTCTTCCAGCAGCTGTTGGCCGTCACGGCCATCATCGAGGACAAAATCGGAAAGGATGATGTCGAAGCGATTGGCCTTGACCTGGCGGATCACCTCGGCCGAATTGCCCGCCCCGTGTACCGCCGTGACGCCGATGGCGCCGAGCATCAGGCGCATCGAATCACGCGCTGGCGAGTGGCGGTCGACAATCAGTACCCGTTTCTTGGTGAGTGTCTGCTGGAGAACCAGCAGCATCTCTTCGTTATCGAGGGGATTCATGAGCGTTGGGCAATTTGGCGTATGCGCTGCAAGTTACTGCAGTTCGCCAGGCACAGCAAGACGGCCCGGAAAAACTTCGAGTTTTCAGCGCCCTGACGTAAAATCCGCGGTCCAGTCCCGCAGCGCAGCAAACCGTCCCAGATGCTCTATCCCACCCGTTTCGATGTCATCGTCGTCGGCGGCGGTCATGCCGGCACCGAAGCTGCGCTGGCCGCGGCACGGGCGGGTGCGAGCACGCTGCTGCTGACGCACAATCTCGACACGCTCGGGGCGATGAGCTGCAACCCGTCGATCGGCGGCATCGGCAAGGGCCATCTGGTCCGCGAGGTCGATGCGCTGGGTGGCGCCATGGCCGCCGCCACCGACGAAGCCGGCATCCAGTTCCGCATCCTCAATGCCTCGAAGGGCCCGGCCGTACGCGCCACCCGCGCCCAGGCCGACCGCGTGCTGTACAAACAGGCCATCCGTTGGCGCCTGGAAAACCAGCCCAATCTGACCATCTTCGCTGAAGCCTGCGACGACCTGATCGTCGAAGGCGACAAGGTCTGCGGTGCGGTCACGCAACTGGGCATCCGTTTCATGGCTGAGGCCGTGGTGTTGACCGCCGGCACTTTCCTCAACGGCAAAATCCACGTCGGGCTGGAGAATTACACCGGCGGGCGCATGGGCGATCCGCCCTCGGTCTCGCTGGCCGCCCGGCTGAAGGAACTGCAGCTACCGCAGGGCCGCCTGAAAACCGGCACGCCGCCACGCCTGGATGGCAAGACCATCAACTTCTCGGTGATGGAAGAGCAGCACTCGGACAATCCGCTGCCGGTCTTTTCCTTCCTCGGCAATGCGGCGCAGCACCCGAAACAGCTGCCGTGCTGGATCACCGAAACCAACGAGCAGACGCACGACATCATCCGCAGCGGACTGGACCGCTCGCCGATGTACACCGGCGTCATCGAAGGTGTCGGCCCGCGCTACTGCCCGTCGATCGAAGACAAGATCCATCGCTTCGCCGACAAGAACCAGCACAACGTCTTCCTTGAGCCGGAAGGCCTGACGACACACGAGATCTACCCGAACGGCGTGTCCACCAGCCTGCCCTTCGACATCCAGCTGGCGCTGGTACGCTCGATCAAGGGTCTGGAGAACTGCCACATTCTGCGCCCCGGTTACGCCATCGAATACGATTTCTACGATCCGCGCGGGCTCAAGGACACGTTGGAGAGCAAGGCCATCAACGGTCTCTTCTTCGCCGGCCAGATCAACGGCACCACCGGCTA
>DDWF01000304.1:30204-31783 GCA_002345845.1 Betaproteobacteria bacterium UBA2293
TCACCAGCCGTGCCGAATACCGCCTGTCGCTGCGCGAAGACAACGCCGACCTGCGTTTGACCGAACAGGGCAGGGCGCTCGGCCTGGTTGACGACGCGCGTTGGGATGCTTTTTGCCGCAAACGTGACGCCATTGCCAGTGAACAGGAACGCCTGAAATCGACCTGGGTGAATCCGCGGATCACGCCCGCCGAGGATTGCGTTCGCGTCCTTGGCAAGGCCATCGAGCACGAGTACAACCTCTTCGAACTGCTGCGCCGACCGGAAGTCAGCTACGCCAGCCTGCTGACCCTGCCGGGTGCCGGAGAAGCCCAAACCGATCCGCTGGTCGTCGAACAGCTGGAAATTTCCGCCAAGTACCAGGGTTACATCGACCGCCAGGCCGAGGAAGTCGCCAAGTCTGGCAGTTACGAAAACACGGTGCTACCCGCCGATCTCGACTATTCCAAGGTCGCCGGCCTGTCCAATGAGGTCAAGCAGAAGCTTGCCCTGCACAAACCGCAGACCATTGGCCAGGCCTCGCGCATCCAGGGCATCACGCCAGCAGCCATCTCGCTGCTGCTGATCCACCTGAAGCGCTTCAACCTGTCGCAGGCGGCATGAGCGCGCTCACCCTGTCCGCCGGCCTCGGCGAACTCGGCCTCGACCTGCCCGCCGAAGCGCAGCAGAAGCTGCTCGCCTTCCGCGATCTGCTGCTCAAGTGGAACAAGACCTACAACCTGACCGCACTGCGCGATCCGCAACAGGCAATTTCGCACCACCTGCTCGACTCGCTGAGTATCCTGCCTTACGTCACTGACGGCGCCCTGCTCGACGTCGGCGCCGGCGGCGGCCTGCCCGGCATCCCGCTGGCCATCGCCCGGCCGCAACTGGCGGTGAGCATGGTCGATACCGTGCAAAAAAAAGCAACCTTCCTGCAACAGGCAGCCATCCAGCTCGGCCTGATGAATGTCGCCGCCCACCATGCCCGGGTTGAAGAAATGACCGGGCAGTACGCACAGATCAGCTCGCGCGCCTTCGCCGAACTCAAGCTTTTCGTCGAACTGACCCGCCACCTGCTGGCGCCCGGCGGCCGCTGGCTGGCCATGAAGGGCCAGCGCCCGGACGCGGAAATCGCCGCGCTGCCGGCCGACATCGTCGTCGACCAAATCATTCCGCTGCACGTACCCGGCCTGGGCGCCGAAAGACATCTCATCCTCCTGAAAGCGGGCTCATGAAAGTACTCGCCATCACCAACCAGAAGGGCGGCGTCGGCAAGACGACGACCGCCGTCAATCTGGCCGCCTCGCTCGGCGCCGAGGGCCAGCGCGTCCTGCTGATCGACATGGACCCGCAGGGCAACGCGACCACCGGCTCCGGCATCACCAAAAAGGAAGCGCTGCCGACGGTCTATCAGTTACTGATCGGTGCGGCGACGCTGACCGAGGTCTGCCTGAAGACCGAGTTCGCCTTCGACATCCTGCCCGCCAACCGCGAACTGGCCGGTGCCGAAGTCGAACTGATCGAACTCGACCGCCGCGAATACCGGCTCAAGGAGGCGTTGGCGCAGAACCACGACGAATACGACTTCATCCTCATCG
>DDWF01000009.1 GCA_002345845.1 Betaproteobacteria bacterium UBA2293
CGCGAATTGCCGAATTTTGCCGATCTGCCTGAAAAGCAGAGTATGGCGGTAGTCAATATCAGCACCACGCAGACGGTGCGCGGCCAGCGTTTTGGCCAGCAGTTTCCCTTTGACGAGGACGATCCCGCTTTCGAGTTTTTCCGCCGCTTTGCGCCCAAGATGTTTCCTCCGGGCCATCCGGCGGTGCCACGCGAATTCGAGAGCAAGTCGCTGGGTTCGGGATTCATCATCAGCCAGGATGGCTACATCCTGACCAATGCGCATGTCGTCGATGGCGCCGATGAAGTGCTCGTGAAGTTGACCGACAAGCGCGAATTCAAGGCCAAAGTCATTGGCACGGACAAGCGCACCGATGTCGCTTTGATCAAGATCAAGGCCAATGGACTGCCCATGGTGCGGCTGGGCGATCCGGCCAAGCTGCGGGTCGGCGAATGGGTGGTGGCCATCGGCTCGCCGTTCGGTTTCGAAAGCACGGTCACGGCGGGCATCGTCAGCGCCAAGGGCCGTTCTTTGCCGCAGGAAAATTTCGTGCCCTTCATTCAGACCGATGTCGCCATCAATCCGGGCAATTCAGGCGGACCGCTGTTCAACATGAGCGGTGAAGTGGTGGGGATCAACTCACAGATCTACAGCCGGACCGGTGGCTTCATGGGGCTGTCGTTCGCTATTCCGATCGACGTGGCTCTGGAAGTGCAGTCGCAGTTGCGTTCCGCGGGGAAGGTCAGCCGCGGCCGCATCGGTGTGATGATTCAGGAGGTCACCAAGGAACTGGCGGATTCATTCGGCTTGAGCAGGCCGCAGGGTGCACTGGTTGCAACTGTCGAAAAGGGTGGTCCGGCCGACAAAGCAGGCCTCGAAGCGGGGGATGTCATCCTGCTTTTCAACGACAAGCCAGTGGTGCAATCGAGCGATCTGCCCCGCGTGGTGGGCAACGCCAAACCCGGAAGCAAGGCCACCATGCAGGTCTGGCGCGCAGGCGCCAGCCGCGAATTGAGCCTGACCGTCGGCGAAATGGCTGATGAGCCGGTGGCTGGACGTGGCAGCCGCGGGGGGCGGGGCAGCAAACCGGCAGAGCCCTCCCCGGCCAATCGTCTGGGCCTGGTATTGCTTGAGCCCAGCGCCGAACAGAAGCGACAGTTGGGCATTCGGCATGGCCTGATTGTCGAGGAGGTGCGCGATGGCAGCCGTGGTGACCTGCGACAGGGCGATGTGATTCTTGCCTTCATCCAGCGGGGCGCGCAGACCGAAATCCGCTCGGTGGATCAATTCAATGGCCTGCTGGCAAAAGTCGACAAGGGCAGCAACATTACCTTGCTGGTACGCCGCGGCGACATGCAGACCTTCGTTACGATCAAGGGTACGGAATAATCAAGTCTTCCCCCGAAAACCTCGCTGCGCCCGGTTCTCTCCACGGGGGGCAAGAAGCACCCGGGGTGCCCCGGCGCGTTGCCAAACCGCTGCTGACACTGTATGGCAGGCCTTATTGCCATCTTTGCGATGACATGCTCGCCGCGCTGGAAGCCATGCGCGGCGAGTTCGATTTCGCCATCGAGGTGGTGGATGTCGACGCGCGTCCCGATTGGGTAGATCGCTACGATGAACTGGTGCCGGTGCTGACCCTGTCGGGCGAAGAAATTTGCCACTATTTCCTCGATGCGGAACGGTTGCGCGCTGCGTTGTCTCCGGCGACGACCAAGTCCTGATGGAAAACTTGCTGTATTGGGTCGGCCTGGCGGCAGTAGCGGTTACTGCGCTGACCGGCGTGATGGATGCCGGTCGCAAGAGCATGGATCTGGTCGGCGTAGTCGTCGTTGGCATCACTACCGCATTGGGTGGCGGTACGCTGCGTGATCTGTTGCTGGATCGCCCGGTATTCTGGTTGAGCGACCAGACCTATCTGGTGGTCGCCATGGCAACCACCTTGTTGAGCTTTGTCCTGGTGCGCAATCTGCGTCTGCCGCCACGACTATTCTTGATACCGGATGCCCTGGGATTGGCTCTTTTTACCGTTCTGGGTACCCAGGTTGCCTTGCAGTGGCAGGCGCCATGGCTGGCCGCGAGTTTGCTCGGCGTGATCACCGGGGTTTTTGGCGGCGTACTGCGGGACGTATTGTGCAACGATGTTCCACTGATCTTCATGCGGGGCGAACTCTATGCGACTGCTGCACTGATGGGCGCGCTGACGTTGATCGGCTTGCAGGCCATGGATGTCGCGCCGGTTCTGGCGGCCTGGGGGGGGATGGCAATCGTTCTGGCCGTACGTCTCCTGGCCATGGTCTTCCACATCACCGTGCCGACCTACGCAGCCCGACAATAAGCTTCCGTGGTGAATACCTGCGGCAAGGCCGTCGTCCGCCGTGGTGGCACGGTATAATCCGCGCCCTTTCGAAAGACAACACCAGACTTTCGCAGCCCGCTTATTGGTCAATATGGACCACATCAGAAACTTCTCGATCATCGCCCACATCGATCACGGCAAATCCACGCTGGCTGACCGCATCATTCAGCGTTGCGGAGGCCTTTCGGATCGTGAGATGGCCGAGCAGGTGCTCGATTCGATGGATATCGAGCGCGAGCGCG
>DDWF01000057.1:0-25360 GCA_002345845.1 Betaproteobacteria bacterium UBA2293
TGACCAAGCGCCTGCTGCGTCAGGCCATCGCCGCCCTGCACGGCGGTGCCGGCGGCCCGCGCATTCTGCTCACCAGCGTGCCGGATGAATCGCATGTGCTTGGCCTGCTCATGGTCGAAGCGCTGTTCTCGCTGGAGGGTGCGGAATGCATCCCGCTCGGCACGCAGATGCCACTGATGGAAATTGGCCGTGCCGCCACCGCCCACCGCGCCGAAATCGTCGCCCTGTCCTTCTCGGTGGCCTTCCCGCAACGGCAGATCCCCGGCCTGCTACAACAGTTGCGCCTGCTGCTCCCGCCGGCGGTGGCACTCTGGGCCGGCGGAGGCGGAGTGCGGCGCGTCGCCCGCCAGGATGGCGTGCACTTGCTCCACACCCTGGACGAAGCCCTCGCCGCCCTCGCCGACTGGCGCCATGCCCACCCGACTACCTGACAAGCGCGACCGGCGCTAGCGCCCGCCCCGTTCCAACCACTTGAGCAGCACACCGTAAAAGATCTGCGGCTCCACCGGCTTGGTCAGGAAATCGTCCATGCCGGCGGCAATGGCCTGCGCCCGGTCCTCGGCGAAGGCATTGGCGGTAAGGGCCACCACCGGCAGCCGAAGTGCCAGGGGCGCGGCGCGCAGGCGGCGGGTGGCCTCGATCCCGTCCATGTTGGGCATCTGCATGTCCATCAGCACCAGGTCGTAATCGGCCTGCGCCAACCGCTCAAGGACGAGCCAGCCATCCTCGGCGGTGTCGACCAACAAACCGGCCTCCTGCAGCAGCATCACGGTGATCTCCCGATTCACCGGCTCGTCCTCGGCGAGCAGAATGCGCCGACCGGCGAAGCGGGCACGCAGGATGGCTTCGGCGTCGCCGCCGATGGCCGGGGTTTGCAAGCCGGCATGGTCCGCCGGCGGTTTCGCCAGACGCACCGTAAACCAGAAGGTGCTGCCCTGCCCGGGAACACTTTCCGCGCCCGCATCACCACCCATGAGGCGGGCCAGCTTGCGGGTCAGGGCGAGGCCGAGACCGGTACCGCCGTACTGCCGGGTGGTCGAGTTGTCCGCCTGTTCGAAGGCATTGAACAAACGGGCCAAGGTCGCTTCATCGATGCCGATCCCGGTATCGCTGACCTGGCAGCGCAGGAGCACCTGCCCGTCAGGCCCTTCGTCAACACGGGCGGACAGGCAAAGCTCACCATGCTCGGTAAACTTCACTGCATTGCTGGCGCAATTGAGCAGCGCCTGCTGGATGCGCGTCGGATCGCCGAGCAACCAGGGCAGATCCGGCAACTGGCGGACAATGGCCAGCCCCTTCTCGTCAGCACTGGCCCGGATGATGGAGACGACATTGGCAAAGATCGCCGCCGGATCGAAGACGACGTTCTCGAGCACAAGTTTCCCGGCTTCGATCTTCGACAGATCGAGAACCTGGTTGATCACCTCCTGCAGGTGCCGGCTGGCAACCTCCTGCTTTTCCAGGCGAGCCAACTGCTCCGGCGGCAGACCGGCGCGCCGCATCAAGTGGATCATGCCGGCGATGGCATTGAGCGGTGTCCGGATCTCGTGGCTCATGTTGGCCAGGAAGGCACTCTTCGCCCGATTCGCCGCCTCCGCCTCCTCCTTGGTCGCCGCCAACTGGGCGGTGCGCTCACGCACCATGCATTCGAGCGAGTCGCGCTGTTGCGCCAGCGCTTGCTGGCGGGAGGCAACACTGTCCGCCATCTGGTTGAAAGTTCGCGCCAGTTCAGCCAGTTCATCGTGCCCGCCGTCGACCACGCGGCTACCGTGCTCGCCAGCCGAGAGGCGCAGGGCGCTGTTGCGCAAGGCCTCGAGGCGACGCAGCACCAGACGATCGATGAGGGCGCCGATCACCAGGAAGATCAGCAGATAGACGGCCAGATTGCGCATCAGATTGCTGCTCCAGCGCTGCCAGAGATTGGCCTCGAAGCGTTCGAGCGGCAAGCGGATGCTCATCACGCCACGCAGGTCGCCGAGCTTGTAGCCATAGGAATCGGCATAGTTGTCACGGATGCTTGCCGGGGCACTCTCGCGCTCGCCATGGCACATCAGGCAATAGGCCTCGATCCAGATCGGCGCCGTATAGTGCACCCAGCGTTGTCCAGCATCGTCCTCGATCGGCTGCATGCGCTCGGCAACCTGTGGATTGGCACGGAAATAGCCGATCGCTTCCATTTCGAACCGATCGGCACGATTGGCCGGATTGCGCGGGCGATCCGAGACGTTGTTGAAGCGATAACCGTTATTGGTCCAATTGGCGTAGTCCGCAGAAATGCGTGACATGGCGTGGGCCGGCAGGAAGCCGATCGTCTTTTCATCGACCGCCAGGCCACTGGCGATGAACTGCTGGTGATAGACGCGGCGAGTGGCCATCAGCAAGGCGCGGATGGCGTGCACATCGAGCTCCTGCTCGGTCCGCTGCTCGGCACTGATCTCCCGCCAGGCAATGCTCAGATCAATGATCAGCACGACCAGCAGAACGGCCCCGAGCACCCCCCACATTTTCTTGCGTAATTTCACCCCGCCCCCTGACCCGCTCTGTACGCCCGGTCGACTCTACTCCGGGTCGGCCAGGATTTCATGTCGTACGGATCAAATCGGCACCGATAAACCGTACGACCGACCGATCCGCAATAGAATATCGGGCCTGCTTACGGAGTCACCCATGACCTACGCCCCGCCTGCTTTCGAAGCCAAAATCTGCGCCCCCGAACAACTCGTCGTTCGCGCCGCCGCTCTGGCCCGACCACTGGTGTTCACCAATGGCTGCTTCGACATCCTGCACCGCGGCCACGTGACCTACCTGGCTCAGGCTGCCGCTCTCGGGGCGACGATGGTGGTGGCGCTCAATAGCGACGCCTCGGTGAAACGGCAAGGCAAAGGGGATGATCGCCCGGTCAACACGCTAGCAGACCGACTGGCGGTGATGGCGGCACTGGACTGCGTCACCCTGGTCNNCGCACTGGAATGTGTGTCGCTGGTCACCTGGTTCGATGAAGACACGCCGTTGCAGCGCATCCTCGACTGCCGGCCGGAAATCCTGGTCAAGGGGGGCGACTGGCCGGTGGAGCGCATCGTCGGCGCAGCAGAGGTACGAGGCTGGGGCGGGACGGTACATTCCATCCCGTTCATCCACGAAAAATCGACGACGGCGCTGCTGGAAAAAATTCGCCGGCTGTAGCCGTCCGGTTTACTGGACGATCTGGCCGCCGCGGCCGAACATCGCGAAATCGACGAAAGTCGACCCAGTGCGGTCGCCGGTCGAAAAATCGAGGCTGTAGCCACCGAGGTCGAGCTTGCGGATACCGGCAACTGCCTTGCCGGCTTCGGGACCGCTGCCAGCGCCCTTGCGCAAGGCGGCGACCAGCGCCCTGGCGGCGATGAAGCCTTCCATCGAACGGGCACCGAGATCGGGATTCTTGCCCTGCGCCTTCAGCTTCGCGTACTCGCGAACCAGCGGTAGCGCCACTTTGCTTTCCACCGGGACAACCACCGAGAAGGCGAAGCCGCGGGCCAGATCCGGACCAAGCTTGGCGAGCAGCACCTGGGAATCGATGATCGAGAGCCCGTAGATCGGCGCCAGGCCACCACCCTCGCGGTACTGACGGACAAACTCGACAGCCGCCATTGTCGTCGCGCCAAGGAAGATCGAGCCGGGACGGGCCTTCAGCATCGCCTCGACGGCGGCCTCGACCTTGGTTGTGTTGCGCTCGTAACCGGCGCGGGCAACCAGATCGATCCCCCAGCGGCTGGCTTCGGCATCGGCTCCAGCGACGACATCATCGCCCAGCGCGTCCTTCTGGAAGACCAGACCGACGCGCTGCTGGCCGGTTTGACCGAGTTGCTGGAAGAGGCGGGCAATCTCGGCCCGATAGCCAGCCTTGACGATGAATATCGACGGCTTGCCAATCACCGAACTGGCCCCCGAGACGGCCCCGACCAGGGGTACGCCGCTGCGCGCCAGACTGCCGTCACGAACCAAGGCCTCGATGTTGTTGGTACCAACGCTGCCAACGAAGGCCACCGGCGCTTCGCGCTCCAGGCTTTCGCGGACGAAGCGCACGGTGGTTTCGGGATTCTGACCATCGTCCCGACTGACGAAACGGATCGGCGCGCCATTGATGCCGCCGCTGGCATTGACATGATCAAAGTAGAGTCGGGCGCCAGCGCCAATGGCTCGACCGGTGACCCCCTGGGGACCACTCAGTGGGGCAACCTGGACAACCAGCAGTTCCTTGGCAGCAACAGCCGGCTGCAAGGCAAGCAGAAATGAGAGGGCGACAAAAGTACGCCGGAAGAAAGAGAGGACAGCCATGAGATTCGCTTCGGTAGGTTTACCCGCTTCATCAGCGGAGAAAAAATATTCCGGATGGATAAATGGCCTCCATTATCCATGCCTGTCGTTACCGAGCAATTACGGAAATCACCTACCCGGGCGCCGCCCGGTGCGGCGACACTCAGCCGCCGAGCGCCGCCTTCAGCGACTGCACTTCTTCCTGCGATTCCTCGATGATCTCGTTCAGGGTATCGGCATCGAACAGGGTGTCGAGCATCGAAGTATCGACAGCGCCGTCGAGTTCGGGATCGCGCCAGCTGGAGCTGCGGTTGGCGATCTTGTTGGCGACGTAAAGCACGTCGGACAGTGACTTGACGTCCGTGATCTCGCGGTCGGTTTCGTGCTCCTGCACGGCGACCAGCACCGACTCCGGCGACCCGAGGGCCGACAGCAGGGCGTGGCCAATGTTGTCGTGCCAGCCAACCAGCAGGGCATGCAACTCAGCCTTGTCATTGACCAACTCGGGGAAATTGGCGGCCCGCGACATCAGGTAGAAGACGCCCAGATCGTGCACCAGACCAGCGAACATGGCCTCGTCGCCATTGATCTTCGCCATCTTCTTGGCCAGCACGCGGCACAGCGCCGCAACGTGCGAGGTGTGCTCCCACAGCTTCTTGGACAGGTCCTCGAAGGAGTGCATCTGCTTCGACTTCAGCAACTGCTCCATGGCCACGGCGAAGGACACCGTACGCACCGCCTCCATGCCGACGCGGACGATGGCGCTCTTGACGTCGGCGATCTCGCGGCCGGAGGGGTTGAGCGCCACCGAATTCGACATGCGGATGATCTTGGTACTCATCAGCGGCTCGGCGCCGACCAGCTTGGCCAGTTGATCGACGCTCAGGTTGGGATCCTTGAGCGCGGTACGCACCTGGAAGGTGATGTCGAGGAAAGTCGGAAAGGTGATCTCGTCGCCCGACAGGTCGCGGGCGATGTCTTCGAGAACCTTGAAGGTGATGGGGTTGGCCATGTTGCGATCCTGTTCGGAACGATGTTGCGGAAACACTGCGCGGCCCCCGGCAGGAAGCCGGCGCCACGTGAAGTCTGGTCAGAACGGGATGTCGTCGCCGAGATCGTCGAATGAAGGCTTCGGCTTGTTCTTCGGCGGAGCCGGCGCGTAATCGGTCGGCTCGTCGTAGCCGCCACCAGCACCGGAAGATGCCGGCGCGCCCATGCCCTGACGGCCGCCGAGCATCTGCATGACATCGCCACGGATTTCGGTGGAGTACTTTTCCTGACCATCCTTGTCGGTCCACTTGCGGGTACGCAAGCTGCCTTCGACGTAGATCTGCGAACCCTTCTTCAAATACTGACCGCAAACCTCAGCGGTCTTGCCAAAAAAGGAGACGCGATGCCATTCCGTCTGCTCCTTCTTCTCGCCAGTTGCCTTGTCACGCCAGTTGTCGGTCGTCGCCACGCTGAGATTGCACATCGCATCACCGGAGGCCGTGTACCGGACCTCGGGGTCACGCCCCAGGTTGCCGACGAGAATCACCTTATTAATCGATGCCATGCCTTTATCTCCCTCGTTCCCGTACGCGCACCGGATCTGGCCGGCACGCTTGAATTTCAAAAGGTGCATTGTAATTGCCGGTGCGCCCTGCCGCCAGCATTCCTCACCAGACAGCAAAAGGCCCGGCCGGAGCAGACGCTCCGCCGGGCCTCCGGGCACATCGGCAATCAGGCGGTCGGACGACTACGCCAGCCCATGACGGTGTAGACGAGGATCGCCATCCCGGCCAGGCCAAGGCCGAAGACCAGGGCGATCAGGAACCAGTCAGCCGGGCCGCCGGCATCAGTGAAGCCGGATGAGGAAACCTTGGCCATCAGCACCAGGGCCAGCGCACCACCGACCAGACCGGCAAGTTCGGCCCGCACCAGGCGCTTCGAGTTGATCGTCCGTTCCTTGAGCAAGAGCGCGACGAAGGCCACCGTGCCGGCGACGATGACCAGGATCATCAGCCACAGCAGGACGGGACCGAGCATTTCCTGGAAGACGGCCAGGAAGACCAGGGGATCGAGTTCTTTCATGATGTTCTCCTTAGGCGCGGCCGCGCAGCATGCTGATGTAGGTGGGTTTCAGGGCCATGGTCTTCATCACCCAGCTGATCCACAGTTCTTCCAGGGGAGCGATGACACCGGGGAAGGACGGTGTCAGGTTGTCCTTGTAGTCGAACTCGATCAGCATCGCCTGACCAAGACGGGTGATCAGCGGACAGGAGGTGTAGCCGCCGTAGTGGGCCTTCGATTCCTTGCCTTCGATGCTGGCGATCAGATGATCGACAGCCACCGGCACCTGCCATTTGACGCTGGCCGCCGTCTTGCCCTTGGGCACGCCGGCGACGTCGCCAACAGCGAAAACGTTATCGAAGCGCTTGTGCCGCAGGCTGTGCTTGTCCACCTCGATCCAGCCGTCGTTGGCCCAACCGCCTTCCTGCCAGCGCAGCGGGCTGTTGCGCACGGAGTCCGGCGCCCGCATCGGCGGAATGACGTTGATGAAGTCGTACTGCAACTCGACCGGGCCGATCGGCGTCTTGAAGACGGCCAGTTTTTTGCCGAGGTCAATGGACTCGAGGATGCGTTCGTAATTGACCTTGACCCCACGCTCGTCGAACAGCATGCGGACTTTTTCATGGACGATGGGCACGCTGAACAAGGCCTTGTTGTTGGCGTTGTAGATCAGTTCCGCTTTGCCGCGGTTGCCGCGGCGACGCAGGTGGTCATCGGTGATGAAGGTGTATTTGAGCGGCGCCCCGGCGCACTTCATCTCGGTCCCCGGACGCTGGAAGACGCCGACGCCGCCCTTGTCGGCGAATTCGGACATCGCCCGCCACGTGGCTTCGGCCTTGCCCGGGCTGTGATAGATGCTGCCCAGCCCGTTGTTGCCGATCTGCTCGGTATCCATGCCGGGAATCGCGTCATAGTCCAGCTTGAGGCCGGTGGCGACGACCAGGAAGTCATACGGGTAAGGCTTGCCACTCTCGGTGACGACCTTGTTGCCCTCCGGATCGAACTCGACGACGCGCTCCTCGACCAGTTCGACGCCACCCGGCACATAGTCGCGGGTGCTCGAGACAACATAAGACTGTTGCTTGATGCCGGCAGCGACCAGCGTGAATCCGGGCTGGTAAAAATGTTCTTTGCGTGCGTCGATGAGGACGATCTGCGCTCCTTCCAGGCGATTGGCCAGGTAGGAAGCGGCTGCCAGGCCGGCCGCGCCAGCGCCGGCAATGACGATGCGCGCCGACGATTTGACCTTCGCCGCTGCCTGGGCACTGCCTGGCCCAAGCAGCAATGAACCGGCACCAGCGGCGCCGAGCATCAGGAACGAACGACGATTCAGGCCGCGCTGGCCGCTCTCGTCGATTATCTTGGCCAATGCCTCTTTGTACATGGTCTCTCCCCTTTTCCAATGAACGCCACGGCGCCCGGTGAACTTCATTAAATCAGCAATTACTGATACTTGCCAACCAAAAAAAGGCCCTCTGACAGGCCGGAGAACAGCCGGGAAGCGAAGCTCCCGACTTTTTTCTAGCGTGGGAAATACATCTTCGCCTTGTCCAGCTTGTAGCTCCACGGCAGATCAATATTCTTCCAGCCATTGACCACCCGCTGGCCCTTCTTCGCGCCTTCACTCGCCCGATCACCTTCGAAGCCTTCGGTGACGCTGTACACCTTCGTGTAGCCGGCGGCCTGCAGCCGATCGGCAGCCTTCGAACTGCGATCGCCGGAACGGCAGATGAGGACAACCGGCGCATCCTTGCCCAGGCCGAGCTGCTTCATCCGGCGCTCGAACTCCGGCACGAAGTCCTGGTTCGGATCGAGCTTGTACATGGTCCGCTTTTCATCCCAGTCGACCATGAATTCCTGATGTTCGACAAAAGGCACCAGGGCGTCCACGTCGGTCGCCATACCGACATACATCGCCTCGGCACGGGTGCGCACGTCGAACAGGGCGACGCCCTTCGGGTCAGCCTTCTTCATGTCGTAGGCCTGCTGCGGCGTCAGGTAGAGGCCGAGCTTGGTCACCTTGATTTCCGGCAGCTTGGCCCAGTCGGTGCTGCCCGGCGCCCAGTCGGCGGCGAAGGCAACGGCGGAAAAGGCCAGGGCGAGGCCGGCCACGGCAAATTTCAGGTTTTTCATAGTGCGATCCCCGGATTCTTGTCGGCGCCGACCAGTTTCGGCATGTTCAATTGCACCGGCTTCAGCGTCTTGACGTCGCGCAGGTAGCGGGCCACGACTTCCCAGATCGGCTCGCCGGCATTCTTCGCTTCCTCGGAAACCGGCGCCCAACCAGCCACCTTGTAGGTCTTTGCCGGATCGATCAGCTGGCCGCGCAGCATCATGTTCTGGATGCGGCTGCCGGCCTTGGCCGTCGGATCGCAGGTGTATTGCAGGCCGCCAACGCGCACCATGTCACCACCCTGCTGGTAGTAGGGATCGGGATTGAACAGGTTGTCGCAGACATCCTCGAGGATGGTCTTGATCATCTCGCCGCTCATGTTGGTCACCGTCGTCCACGGGTAGGTGATCGCCGTCTGGTCGAGCACATGCTCCATCAGGATCGGCTGACCGGGCAGCAGCGAGGTGCCCCAGCGGAAGCCGGGCGAGAAGGCGATTTCGGCATCCTTGACCTTCATCAGCGCATCGACGATAACCTGGTCGAAGGTACCGTTGAAGTTGCCGCGACGGTACAGCGTACCTTCTGTGACGGCCAGCTTTTCGTTGAGCTTGTCGAGGTAGGGTGCGCGCGCCTTGTCGATCAGCGCCTGCATGTCCTTGTCGGCCGGCAGCAGGTTGGCGAACACCGGCAGCAGCTTGTAGCGGTAGCCGGCGATCTTGCCGTTCTTGACGTCGAAATCGAGGACGCCGAGATACTTGCCGTTGGAACCGGCATTGGTCACCAGCGTCTGGCCGCCGGCATTCTTGACGACGACCGGGGCCGGCATGCCGTCGTGCGTGTGACCGCCGAGGATGGCGTCGATGCCCTTGACCCGGGAAGCCATCTTCAGGTCGACGTCCATGCCGTTGTGCGACAACACGACGACGACCTGGGCACCCTTGGCGCGGGCCTCGTCGACAGTCTTCTGCATGTTCTCTTCCTGGATGCCGAAGCTCCAGTTCGGGGTCTGCCAGCGCGGATTGGCGATCGGCGTGTACGGAAAGGCCTGGCCGATGATGGCCACCGGCACGCCGTTCATGCTCTTCATGACGAAGGGCTTGAACACCGGGTCGCCGAAGTCGGCGGTCTTGACGTTCTGGGCGACGATATCGACGACGCCGGCGAAGTCCTTTTCCTCGATTTCCTTGACCCGCTCCTCGCCGTAGGTGGATTCCCAGTGCAGGGTCATGACGTTGACGCCGAGCGCCTTGCAGGCATCGACCATGTCCTGGGCGTTGGACCAGAGCGCCGTGCCGGAACCCTGCCAGGTGTCGCCGCCGTCCAGCAGCAGCGCCCCCGGACGATTGGCCTTCATGCGCTTGACCAGCGTCGCCAGGTGGGCAAAGCCGCCGACCTTGCCGTAGGTCTCGGCGGCTTTTTCAAAATTCAGATAGGTGTAGGCGTGCGCCTCGATGCTGTTCGGCTTGAAGCCGAAGTGCTTGAGCAGATTGTCGCCGACCAGGTGCGGCACCTTGCCGAACTGGTCGCCGAAGCCGAGATTGACGCTCGGCTCACGGAAATAAATGGGGTTCAGCTGGGCATGACAGTCGGTGATGTGGAGCAGGCTGACATTGCCGAACTTGGGCAGGTCGTAGAGTTTGGCGGCACCTTTCTCCGCCAGGGCGAACTCGCTGTGCAGCGTCATGCCACCGGCGGCGGCAACCGCCATTACCTGAAGAAATTCACGACGATTCATGCTCATGGTTGATCCTCGAAATCGAAAAAAAGGCCCGGCGGGGTTGCCGCCGGGCAAATCACGCAAGTTCTATTTCTTGTTGACCGGCGAGGCCGGGTCGAACAGGAAGGCCATCAGGTGCTTTATCTGCTGTTCAGTCAGGATTTCGGCATCACCATTACGCGGCATGTGGCTGCAGGCGTTGAAGGCCTTGGCGTTGTAGATCTTGCCCCAGGTGTACTTGACGACATCATCGCTGGCCCCGCGGTTCTTGCCGTACTCCAGCAAGCTCGTGCCGATGGTGCCGTACGACACTTCGTGATGGCTCATCTGATGGCAGTTGTAGCAACCGCCACCATTGTTGTCCGGCGTCTTGTCCGTCCAGGTCAGGCCACGCCCACTGAGGGCGATTTTCTCGCCCTGTTTCCAGTCGCCAAAATATTTGCCGTCGGCCGGGTAGCGGATGGTCTTCATCTGCTCGGCCTCAATCTTGGCCATCACTTCCTTGGCCGGCTGCTTTTCCTGCGAGCAGGCCTTCTGGAAATCGAGCTGATACATGCGGTGCTTGGGTGCGATACCAGTGGTCTTGAAGGAACCATCCATCATCGCTTTGAAGTCGGCGTAGGTATCTTCGCCAGCCGCCCAGGCAGTAGGCTGGGCAAGCAGGATGGCGAGGGGAAGCGCGGCCAGTGTGCTGATTTTTTTCATCGTCGTCTCCTTAGCGCTTGATACCCGGGGTCACCACCTTGCCGCCATTGGCCTTGCCGGCCAGATAGACGGAAAGGGCAATGGTGACGTCGGAACCGTAGATCGGCTCAGCCGTTCGTTGCTGGCGATAGCAGTCATTCAGACGATGCTGCATGGTCCAGAACTGACCATTGGAGACCCGATAGGCCGGCCAGCTACCCCAGCCGGCGATGGCGCCTTCATGGGTACGCAGGTCAGGCAGTTCCTGCATGCGAATACGCTTGCCGCTGTCGCCGTGGCAGGTGGCACAGGAGAAATCCATAGGCCCGGTGCGGTAGTAAAAAGCCAGCTTGCCCATTTCGTACATCTTCTTCATCGCCGGGTTGCTCAGGTCGACCTTGACCTTGTGCCCGTTCGACTCAGTGACGATGTAGGCAACCAGGGCCGCCATCTTTTCCTTTTCGCCTTTCAGCCAGCGAGCATTGACCACTTCCTTCGGATCGATGCCCTGCAGGGTTTCCATACAGGTCATCAGGCGCGTTTCCAAGTCCTGGACCTTGCCGGTGTCCTTGAAAAAACGCGGCATCTGGGCCGAGGCACCCTTGATGACACCCGGACCGAGTCCGAGATCACATTTTTCGAGAGTGGCGTTTTTCGGGCCGCGCGCGGTTTTCCACAAGTCCTCACCTTCGGCGGCGACGAGTTCCGACGGATTGCCGTCGGCCAGGGCCTCGCGATATTCGTTGATGCCATCCATCAGCTTGTCGCTGGTCTGGGCGCCCAATGGGGCGCTGAATGCCAGGACCGCCAGCAGGCAGGCAAGCTTCTTCTGTGGGTTTTCCATGAAACTCCTCCAAGATATTGGTGTAAATCCTTGCCGGCGGATGGTCTGTGCCATCTTGCCAGTCGATCGACGGCGAACAAGGCGAACCCTGCCCGACCGTCGGTCAGCTACTAACTCAGCCGATGGCGACTTCGTCGGTACGGCTTTCGCCCTTGTTGTCCTTCCAGCTGACGGCAACCTTGTCGCCAGCCGCGCCACCCTTGAACTTGAAGGCCAGGTACGGATTCTTCGAGACAGCGGTGCCGAACTCGGAAGTCAGCACGACCTTGCCGTTATGGGTGACGCTCAGTTCGGTAATGAACCAGGCCGGAATGACGGCACCGTTGGCGTCCTTGCGCTGACCGGTTTCCATTTCGTGGGCGATCAGGGCCTTGACTTCCGTAACGCCATCCTTGGCGGCGGCGCGAATGCGCATGGGCTTTGTTGCCATAGTTATCTCCTTGAATTTCCGAATTTGATCGATTAATCAGCCGCCGCAGCCGCCGAGGGTGACCTTGATTTCCTTGGTCGCCGTGTAGTACTTGTCACCGGCCTTGACCAGCGCGTAGACGTTCGAGGTCTGACCCATCTTGACGCGCGTCTGGACGTTGGCTTCGGTGCCCTCCGGCAGCGTGAAGCTGGCGGCCAGCGCATTCGGGTTCTTGTCGATGAGGATGGCCATCATGGTCGTACCGGGGATGGCGGAGGTGACCCCGACCGGCACCACGGCACCGTTTTCGGCGATGTCCGGACCGGTGATCTGCACATCCTTGCTGTCGGCGGGCTGGCTGACGCCAAGCGCCTTCAGGGTATCGGCCATGCTCTTGGCATCGAAGGCGGCCTTGTTCCAGTCCGCCAGGGCCATGCCCGGCTTGATCAGGCCGGCGGCAGCCAGCATGGAGAGAAGCGCGGCTCCAGAGCCGGTCTTCAGTACACTGCGACGTTGATTGTTCATAGTTGCTCCTCGTTGAGTTGGCTTACTTCGCGCCAGAAAAAATCCATTTGACCAGCTTCTTGATGTCCTCGTCCGGCAGGTGGCCGTTCGGCGGCATCGGAATCGAACCCCAGGCGCCCTGCCCACCCGCCTTGACTTTGGCGACCAGACGGGACTCGGCATCGGCCTGATCCTTGTAACGGGCGACGACCTCGTTGTAGCCGGGGCCGACGATCTTGTTGTTGACCCCATGACAGGCCATGCAGCCGTTCTTGGTGGCCAGTTCCAGCTCCGGGCTGACGGCCGGCGCTGCTGCTGCCGCCGAACCGTCCAGCGTCCGCGTGCCGCGCACCGGGCCGAAACTGCGGTTCTGGTCGGCCAGTTCGCCGTGTGCCGTACGGGCATAGTCGGGCAGCGTCGAACCGATCTGGACTTCCGTCTTGCAGTTCTTCATGCAGGCGACGTTCTTGACGTCCGGCTTGCCGCCGTTGCCGATGCCACCCTTCTTCGCCGGCGCCCCCGGCCACATGCCGTGGTCGGTGGTCATGCCGTAGCGATTCGGCATCTTCTTCTGCACCTCGGCGATGTTCTGGTCGGAGAGGGTGAAGTCTTCCGGCACGATTTCGGCGAGATTGAGGAAGTAGGCGAGGATGGCGTAGACGTCATCCGGCTTCAGAGATTTCGGCGCCGTCCAGGGCATGGCGCGGTAGATGTAGTCCCACACCGTCGAGATTGTCGCCACCTTGGTGAAGGTGGTGCGCTGCGGAATGTCGCCGCTGACGAAACCACCGACCCGACCGTTCTTGATGTCGTCCTTGGTGGTCCCGCCGACCAGCGGCGTGAACACTTCGTTCGACTCGCCGAAGGAGCCGTGGCACGAGGCGCACTTTTCCTCGAACAGGTCGTTGCCCTTCTGGACGTTACCCGATCCCTTGGGCAGGCCCTTGAAGTCGGCACGCACGTCAATGTCCCAGGCCTTGACTTCGGCCGGCGTCGCCTGGCGACCAATACCGTAAGTGTCGAAGGCAGCGGCGGCGAAAGAAGCGCCGCACAAGGCGACCAGCAGAATCGACTTAGAGAACCTGGACATTCGTAATCTCCCCGCTTTCAACCACTTTCCAGGACTGGATGGCATTGTTGTGATAGATCGACTTGGTGCCGCGCACCTTGCGTAACTGGCCGTAGGTCGGCTGCACGTAACCGGTTTCGTCGATGGCCCGCGACTGCAGGATGGCCGGCTTGCCGTCCCACTTCCAGCCGATGTTGAAACGGGTCAGCGCCTTGTTCTGCACCGGCCCTTCGATACGGGCGGTCTGCCAGTTGATGCCGCCATCGAAGGAGACATCGACCTGCTTGATCTTGCCGCGCCCCGACCAGGCGACGCCGGAGACGTTGTAGAAACCCTTGTTAAGCAGGGTCTGGCCACCGGACGGCGTGGTGATCACCGACTTGGCTTCCTGGATCGAGGTGTACTGGCGATGCGTACCGTCCGGCATCAGGTCGATGTAGTGCACCGCCTCGTCCTTGGTGGCATAGGGCTGGTCGCCGACTTCGATGCGGCGCAGCCACTTGACCCAGGAGACGCCCTGCACGCCCGGCACCACCAGGCGCAGCGGATAGCCGTTTTCCGGCCGCAGCATTTCGCCATTCATGCCGTAGGCGACGATGACTTCGCCGTTTTCGACCATTTCCATCGGGATGGTGCGCGTCATTGACGAGCCGTCAGCACCTTCGGCCAGCACGTAGCGGGCCTTCTTGTAATCGACGCCGCAGTCCTCAAGCAGGGTCTTCAGCGGCACACCGGTGAATTCCGAGCAGGACAGCATGCCGTGCGTGTACTGCACGGTGGGCACGGCGACATTGCCCCATTCGAGGCCGGTGTTGGCGCCGCACTCGATGAAGTGGATGCGCGACACCGGCGGCAGGCGCATCAGGTCGTCCATCGTGTACACCTTCGGCTTCTTCAGGAAGGCTGGGTCGGAGCCGTTGATCATCAGGCGATGACGGGCCGGATCGACCTCGTGCCAACCCTGGTGATGGCGCTCGAAATGCAGGCCGGACGGCGTGATGATGCCAAACAGGCCTTGCAGCGGGCAGAACGATACCGAAGCGCCGCCGACGCGCGCCAGGCCCGGCGATTCGCGGCGCAGCAACTGGCTTTCGTACTTCGACGGCATGCCGTAGGGGCGCGCCGCCACCGGCTGGCCGAGCGTCGTCGACCATTCCGGCAGTTCGAGGATGGCCGGATCGCCTTCGGCCGCCCGCGCTGCCATCGGCGCGGCGAGCGCTGCGCCGGCAACCATCAGGCTGCGCCGCAGGAAACTGCGGCGGCCCGCCGCGACTTCGCGAATCTGCTCTTCCGACAGGAAGTTTTCCGGTGCGGGCCGCAAACGCCCCGGCTGCTTGTCCAAGTCACTCATAAACTACTATCCCCCGCTTGCAGGCTTCAGTTGGTGTCTTCCGGTGTCGGCAAGCCGAATTGCTCGCCGATATCCCGACTGGCCACGGTGATGCTGACCGTCCGGCAGATATCGACGAAATTCGGATCAACGACGCGATACAGGACCGAATTCCCGTCCCGCCGCCGGTCAACCACCCCGGCGCGATACAGGATGTTCAAATGCCGTGAAACATTGGCCTGAGTCAGGCCTATCTGTTCTACCACCTCATGGACGGGCCGCTCCTCGCCGCACAGGCAGGAAAGTATGCGCAGCCGCGTCGGATCCGATAAAAGACCAAAGTAGTGCGCCACTTGCTCGAATACCCGTGCTGTCTCGTCCATGTCTTTATTTTTGATTTGAATCAGAAAACAATGTATAACTGCATGCGTATATAGTCAACAACTAATATTGTTGCGGCGCAACATGCAATTTGCCGCAAAGGGCTATACCCTTGGCGGCGCGCCTGATAGCAACGAACAAGATTGGCTATATGACGTCACGACATCAATTTGAGGAAGGAGATATCCCGATGAAGCTGCTCGCCCCTCTCGCGGCCCTATGCTTGCTGGCCACCGCCAGCGTCACGCACGCTGCCGACCCGAACCTCGGCCGCAACCTGGCCGCCACCTGCGCCAACTGCCACGGCACCAACGGCCACGCCATCAAGGGTTCCGGTATGGACGCCCTGGCCGGCATGGAAAAGGCCAAGATCCTGCAGAAACTGGCCGACTTCAAGAGCGGCGACAAGCCCGCCTCGATCATGCATCAGATCTCCAAGGGCTATACCGACGTCCAGCTCGACCTGATCGCCACCTATTTCGCCGCGCAAAAATAAGGGAGACAACAAAATGATGCTGATGAAAAGACGCGATTTCCTGAAAGTCGGTGCGGCAGCCGGTGCCATGGCTTCCCTCTACGGCTGTGCCGGTGGCGGCAGTGCCCGCGGCCACGTGGTCGTGGTCGGCGGCGGTTACGGCGGCGCCACGGTGGCCAAGTACCTGCGCATGTGGAGCGAAGGCGGCATCCAGGTGACGCTGATTGAGCGCAATCCGACCTTCATTTCCTGCCCGATCTCCAACCTGGTCATTGGCGGCAGCAAGACCATGGAAGACATCACGGTCAGCTATGACAACCTGAAGAGCAAGTGGGGCGTCCGCGTGATCCAGGACGACGTCGTCGGCGTCGACTCGGCCAAGCGCATGGTCAAGCTGGCCAAGGGCGGCGACCTGAGCTACGACCGCCTGGTGCTGTCGCCGGGTGTCGACTTCATGTTCGACCAGATTCCCGGCCTCAACAACGCCGCCGCCCAGAGCAAGATCCTGCACGCCTGGAAGGCCGGCCCGCAAACCGTTGCCCTGCGCCAGCAGCTGGAAGCCATGAAGGACGGCGGCACCTACGCCATCGCCATCCCCAAGGCCCCCTACCGCTGCCCGCCCGGACCCTACGAGCGCGCCTGTCTGGTGGCCAACTACTTCAAGAAGGCCAAGCCGAAATCGAAGGTCATCATCCTCGACGCCAATGAGGACGTGCAATCGAAGAAGGGTCTGTTCATGAAGGCCTGGGCCGACCTCTACAAGGGCATGATCGAATACCGCCCGAACAGCGAAGTGAAGGATGTCGACGTCGCCACCAACACCGCGGTCATGGAATTCGACAAGTTCACCGCCGACGTGCTCAACGTCGTGCCGCCGCATCGTGCTGGCGACATCGCCGCCAAGTCCGGTATCAAGCTGGTCAACAACCGCTGGGTGGACATCAACTGGCTGTCGATGGAATCGACCAGCACGCCGGGCATCCATGTCCTCGGCGACGCCATCTTCCCGGCGCCGACCATGCCCAAGTCCGGGCACATGGCCAACCAGCACGGCAAGCTGGCGGCGGCGGCGATCATCAACATGCTCTCCGGCCAGGAGCCGAATCCGGAGCCGGTGGTGATGAATACCTGCTACAGCTTCGTCGATGAGAAGAACGTCATCCACGTCGCCTCGGTGCACCAGTACGATGCCGCGACCAAGGTCGTGCAGCCGGTCAAGGGCGCCGGCGGCATCTCCGCCGCGCGCAATGAACTGGAAGGCAAGGCAGCGATGGGCTGGGCGAAGAACATCTGGGCCGACATGCTGGCCTGAGCGTTCGCCACTCCCCAAAGAAAGGCCGCATTGCGGCCTTTCTTTTTGCCACCATCGCTCGCTGACAGCTGGCGCGTGCAGAAATTTGCAACTCTTCTCCTGCCGGCAGACTCAATGGAAGCAGAATTGTTTGCCGTGTAAGAAAGCAGCCTGCTCGTCCGACAAAGACAGCAAGAACTGCACAGAGGAGACTGCCATGAATCGCCGCAACTGGATTTTCCGTATATCCGGACTACTTGCCGCCAGCGCGCTGCCGCTGGGCGGCCAGGCCGCCAGCGGCAAGTTCCCGCTGAGCAAGACCGCGCAGGAATGGCGCAAGCTGTTGCCGGCCGATGCCTTCCACGTCCTTTTCGAGGACGGCACCGAGCCCGCCGGCAGCAGCCCGCTCGACGCCGAAAAGCGGGCCGGCACCTTCATCTGCGCCGCCTGTTTCCAGCCGCTGTTTGCCAGCGAACAGAAGTACGACAGCGGCACCGGCTGGCCGAGCTTCTGGCAGCCGCTGGCCGGCGCCATCGGCACCTCGACCGACTTCAAGCTGATCTATCCGCGCACCGAGTACCACTGCGCGCGCTGTGGCGGCCATCAGGGCCATGTTTTCAATGACGGCCCGCAGCCGACCGGCAAGCGCTACTGCAACAATGGTGTCGCCCTGCGCTTCGTCGTCCGTGGCCAAGCACTGCCGGAGCTGCGCACATGAAAGCCCTGTCACTGATTGCCGCAGCCCTGCTGTTGGCGGGCCAGCCGGCGGCTGCGCAAACGCCAGCGGCCACGGCTACAGCCATTTTTGCCGCCGGCTGTTTCTGGTGCGTGGAAAAGGATTTCGAGGAACTGCCCGGCGTCATTTCCGCCGAATCCGGCTACACCGCCGGCCGCACACCGAATCCGACCTATCAGGCGGTCAGCGCCGGCATGACCGAACATACGGAGGCAGTGCGCATCGTCTATGACCCGGCCCGGGTCAGCTACGCCAAACTGCTCGACCACTTCTGGCGCAATGTCGATCCGACCGTCCGCAACCGCCAGTTCTGCGACATCGGCAGCCAGTACCGCAGCGGCATCTACTGGCAGAACGAGGCCGAACGCCAGGCGGCGGAGGCCAGTCGCGACAAGCTGCTGGCCAGCGGTCGCGTACGCCAGATTCATACCGAGATCATCGCGGCGACGACTTTCTGGCCGGCCGAGGAATATCACCAGGACTATTACAAGAAGAATCCGCTGCGCTACAAGATCTACCGCAGCGGCTGCGGCCGCGACGCCCGCCTGGCCGAACTATGGGGTGAGCGACCGGCGCGCTAGCACCGGCCGCTCGCTGAATCAGGCGCGGAAGCGGGCGACTTCCTGACCGATCGTTTCGGCGAGTTGCCGCAGACCGCCCGCCGTTTGCGCGTTGTTGCTGGCCGCAGCATTGTTTTCCTCGGCCATCTGGGCGATGCGTTCGACGTTCTGGGCAATTTCGGTACTCGCCGCCGCCTGTTCGCGCAGGGCGACGGAGATTTCCGAAACGGCCACCAACACCCGTTTTGACTGCACCTGCACTTCGGCAATGGTGCTACCGGCGTGCTGCGCCTGATCGACCCCGCTGGCTACCCGGTCAACGCCGCGTTTCATGCTGCTGACGGCATTCTCGGTGCCGTTCTGGATGGCACTGATCATGCTGGCGATTTCCTGGGTGGACTTGGCCGTCCGCTCGGCCAGCTTGCGCACCTCGTCGGCGACCACGGCGAAGCCGCGCCCGGCTTCGCCGGCACGGGCGGCCTCGATGGCGGCATTGAGCGCCAGCAGGTTGGTCTGGTCGGCAATGTCCTTGATCGTGCCGACAATGAAGGAAATCTGCTCCGACTGCCGACCGAGCGCCTCGACGGCATCGGCCGTCTGATTGACGGTGTCGGCGATCTCGCGAATGTCGCCAACAACGCAGTCAACGATACGGCTGCCCTCGGCCGCCACGGCATCCGATTGCCGCGAGCAGTCCTGTGCATCCTGGGCGTTGCGCGAAATATGATCGACGCCGACGGTCATCTGCTCGACGGCGGCCGCCATGGTCGAGGCAGAATCGCTTTGCGCACTGGTGCTGACCGAAATCTGGTGACTGGAGGTGGACAACGCTTCGGCCGCCGAGCGCAAGGTCAGGACGTCGTTCTGGATACGCCCGAGCATCTGCCGCAAGGCAGCCGCCATCTCGTTGAAGGCACGGCCGGCAGCATGCAGCTCGTCATGGCCCTCGGTATTGAATTCGACAGTCAGATCACCGTCAGCCAGACGGTGGGCTCCATGCGAGAAGACTTCGACGCTCTGGATCACCGAATAGTAGGTACCGATGCCGAGATAGCCGACGAGCAGCATGATCAGCATGGAAACACCAATATTGAAGGCCAGGCTGCGCTCGGCCGCGACCTTGCGGGCATTAAGTTGCTGTTCGAACTGCGGAATCAGCGTATCGAACATGATCTTGTAGCCGAGGTCGATGACCTGCGTGGTCAGCGCGAAATACTCCTGCGGCGGCGTCGTGAACTTTTCGCCGAGGATATCCTCACGAACCAAGCTGAAAATCTTCTCGGCGCCAGCCGTGAACTCCTGCGCCGGCCCGTTCAGCGAGGACTGCACCGCCGGCTCATAACGCATGACCTTGGCCAGGTTGGCGTTCTGCGCCCGCAGGGTGCCGGACATTTGGCTGATCAGTGCCGCAATGTCGATGCGCATCTGCGGCGACAACTCCTTGCGGGTCAGCACGCCGGTGCCGCGTGCCCGGGTGATGCCCAGGGGTTCGAGCATGGCCGGCATCTTGGTGACCAGCGTATCCATCAGATAGTAGGTATCCATCGCCGGATCGAGGGTCAGCTGCGTTTCGTCGGCCACATCGACCATGAACAGCAGCAACTGCTCAATCATTTCGGTATGTCGCTTGATGTTTTCCGGTGGCGCCCAGTTCAGGCCATCACGCCGGATCGTCTGCCACTCCTGGCCGATGCGGTTCCATACCGGCGACGCCTTGAGCGCTGGCGAAAGAACCGCCTCGGCTTCGGCGATGGCCGTCTCCACGTCTTTTTCCTTGCCGGCGCGCACCGGCTTCATCGCCTCGTTGCCGTTCAGTACACCAGAGGAGAGACCGCGGTGCTGCTGCATGAACTGGGCGACGCGATTGAGCGGCTTCAACATCTGCAGACCGGTCAGCTCATGTTCGGCTGCATCGATGTCACGTTTCAGGTTGAGGTAGACAGTGGCCAGCAAAACCAGCATGACCGCGGCGACAGCCGATCCCAAGAGGAAAAACTTGCCGGTGTAGCGCAAGCGGTTCATCAGCACGGTGGCTGGTCTAAACAAGGATTTCATCATTACTCCTCGGGTTTTCCCCTGTTGGTCTGGTTCGTCGTTGGTGTGGCTGACCTTAGCACCGAACGCAGCGCGCTTTATACCCCTAAATGTCAAAAATGCTACGACCTGTTCGCCGCGCGCACCGTCGTCCGACAGGCGCACCGGTGAAATAGTTGCCAAAAGAAAATCGGCTTGCTGACACGCGCTGGAAAATCCTTCACCAGCCATGCCAGAATCGGCATGCCCCTGGTTCCCTTGCTCCTCACCTTTTCCCTCGACCCATGCATGACTACCGGCGCTTTTCCATCATCATTCCCATGCTCGACGAAGCGAGCGGCATCGTGCCGCTGCTCGCCAGCCTGCGTGAATGGCGGGATGGCGGCGCCGAAATCATCGTCGTCGACGGTGGCAGCGCGGACGGCAGCCGGGAAGCGGCCGCCCCCCTGGCCAGCCTGCTGCTCACCAGCCGACGCGGCCGGGCCCGTCAGATGAATGCCGGTGCCGCCCGGGCGCGCGGCGACATCCTGGTCTTTCTGCATGCCGATACGCGCCTGCCGCCGCACGCCCTCGAGCCCATCGCCAGCGCCATCGCCAGCGGCGCCGACTGGGGCCGCTTCGACGTGCGCATCGACGGTCACTTGCGCGGTCTGCGTCTGGTTGCCTGGATGATGAACTGGCGCTCGCGGCTGACCGGCATCGCCACCGGCGATCAGGCCATTTTCGTCACTCGCCAGGCCTTCGCTCGGGTTGGCGGCTTTGCCGACCTGCCGCTGATGGAAGACATCGTGCTCTCCCGCGCCCTGCGCCGCATCAGCTGGCCAGCCTGCCTGCGCCAGCGGGTGAGCACCTCCGGCCGGCGCTGGCAGCAGCATGGCCTGCTACCGACCATCGTGAAAATGTGGCATCTGCGCTGGCGCTTTTTCTGCGGCGCCCACCCCGCCGATCTGGCCCGGGAATATGGCTACCTCCCCGATGACCAGCAACCCTGAGCCGCCGCTGGCCATAGCCATCATGGCCAAGGCGCCCATCGCCGGCCTGGCCAAGACGCGCCTGATACCGGTGCTCGGCGCCGATGGCGCGGCGGAACTGCAAGCCTGGTTACTGCAGCGGACAGTGGCCACTGCCTTGGCCGCCAACCTGGGCCCGGTAAGTTTGTGGTGTACGCCGGACACCAGCCATCCGGCCTTCGTCGACTGCGGCCGTGACGGTCGCCTGTCCCTGCATCGTCAGCCGGAGGGCGACCTCGGCCAACGCATGCTGGTTGCGGCGCAAACCTCGGCCACCGCTGCCGGCGTGCTGCTGATCGGCACCGACTGCCCGCTGCTCGATGTCCGGCGCCTGCGCCGGGCCGCCGCCGGTCTGCGCCAGCACGATGCCGTGCTGCTACCGGCTGAGGATGGTGGCTACGTCCTGCTCGGGCTGCGCCGGGTGGCGGCGGAGATATTCAGCGACATCAGCTGGAGTACGGAGCGGGTGCTGGCGCAGACGCACGCCCGCCTGAACGCCCTGGGCTGGTGCAGGGAGGAACCGGAAACGCTCTGGGATATCGACCACCCGGCCGATTACGCCCGCCTGCTAGCCATGCGGACGGAAGACAAGCGCTAGAGAAACGACGAGGGCCGCACTTGGCGGCCCTTGCTTGTTGGCGTTGTCGCCTTTTATTCCATCGTTGCGATGTACTCGGCAACGGCATGTGTTTCCAGCTCGGAGAGCTTGCTGGCGATGGTGTGCATGACCGCATTGTCGTTGGTCCGCTCACGCTTGTTGAATTGCTTGATCTGATCCTCGATGTAGCGCGGATGTTGACCGGCCAGACGCGGCAGTTGCGGCGTACCAAGACCCTTCTCGCCATGGCAACTGGCGCAGCTGGGCAGGCCGGAGAACTGGTTGCCGCGCTTGAAGATATAGGCGCCGACAGCCAGCAGCTCGCCGTCGCGGGCGGGTCGCGGGCCGACCTTCTTGGCTTCGAAGAAGATGCCCAGGGCCTTCATTTCCGCCGGTGTCAGCTCTTCCGACTGCGGCTTCATGGTGTCGCTCTTGCGCTTGCCGGACTTGAAGTCAGCCAGCTGGCGGGCGATGTATTCGGAGTGCTGGCCTGCCAGGCGCGGGAATACCGCACTGGCCGATTCGCCTTCCATGCCGTGGCACAGGAAACAGCGTCCGCCAACGATTTCTTCGGCACGCGCCATTTCTTCCGGTGTTGCTGCCAGCGCCGGCAGCCCCAAGCCGGCAAGCAGGCCGAGCATCAGTATGGATTTGCAATTCAATTGAGTACCCCTTTTATCGGTCGAGAACGGCTGTTCATTATTAAACACTAATTCGCTTACACTAGGCTTTCAATCAAAGGCGCCACCACCCGACCGAGGCAGGAAGGCGCCGCCTCCATCCACCACCGGGAGATAACCTTGAACCGTCGCCGCTTCCTCCACAGCGCCACCGCCCTGGCCACCCTGACGCTGGCCGAATTCACCCCCTGGCAGCAGGTTGGCGCTTTCGCCAAAGAACTGGATGACTTTGTCCGCGGCCCGGCGGTCAAGGATCATCCGTTGCGCCAATTGTCCAGGCATGTCTGGATGATCTATTCACCCGACGGTTTCCCGACCCCGGAAAACCAGGGAATGATGTGCAATATCACTTTCGTCGACACCGCCAAGGGCCTCGTCGTCGTCGACTCCGGCGCCTCGGTGCAGATCGGCGAAATGGCCATCCGCCAGCTCAAAAAGCAGTTCGCCAAGCCGGTCATCGCCATCATCAATACGCATTATCACGGTGACCACTGGCTGGGCAACGACGCCTTCGCCACCGCCTACAAGGATGTGGCCATCCACGCCCACCCCGGCAGCATCGCCGAGATTCAGGGCCTGCAGGGCAAGATGTGGCACACGCTGATGGAACAATGGACCAATCAGGCGACCATGGGCACGCGCATCGTGCCGCCGACCCTGCCGCTGGCGCATGGCCAGGAACTCGTTTTCGGCGACGTGACGCTGCGCATGCACCATTACGGCAAAGCTCACACGCCGTACGACATCTGCGTCGAAGTCGTCGAGGACAAGTTGACCTGCGTCGGCGACATCGCCATGGACCGGCGCATTGCCAACATGGACGACGGCTCCTACCTCGGCTCACTGGCCGCCTACGACAGCCTGGAGAAAAACGCCGCGAGCGCCATCTGGCTGCCCGGCCACGGCCAGCCGTCGGCGACTGTCCTGACCTGGAACCGCGGCCTGTTCGAAGGCATCTACCGGCCCTGCGAACAGGCGATCAAGGATGGCCTTTCCATGGAAGAGGCCAAGACACTGGTGCTCAAGGACCCGCGCGTCGCCAGCCGGGCCCGCGACACCAAAGGCTTCGATACCAATATCGGCAAGTACGTCAGCCTGGCCTATCTCGAGGCCGAGGCCGCCGGTTTCTGAACGCCGCCGCCCGACCAACGGTCCACACAACAACACCCACCCCCAGGAGACTCCCATGCGACAGATTCCCCTCCTCACCCTGGCCCTGCTGCCGGCCATCGCCCTGGCCGAAGAGCCCTGGGGCAAGGTCGACCGCAGCAGCGCCCCGGGCCTGCATGAAAAGGCCTGCGTCAGCTGTCATGTCCGCATGTACGGCGGCGACGGCAGCAAGATGTACACCCGCGACGGGCGCATGCTGTCCACCAAGCTCGACGTACTGCAGCGCGTCGCCGCCTGCAATGCCCAGATGAGCTCCGGCTGGTTCCCCGAGGAGGAAGGCGCCGTTGCCGCCTGGCTTAACGACACCTACTACCACTTCAAGGAATGAGGGCCAGGCTCCACCACAGCCTGCTGCTCGGCCTCTTGCTTGCCGGTCAGGCCGGCGCAGCCGATCTGCCGGCAGCCGCCGATCTGCGCGCCGAGGCCGCCAGCGCGGCACGCAGCGGCCAGCCCCTGGTGGTTCTCTACAGCCGTAGCGACTGCCGCTACTGCGACAGCGTGCGCAAGGATTACCTGCAGCCCCTGCAGGCAAGCGCCGCCCATCGCGGCATTGTCGTCCGCCAGATCAACCAGGACAGCGAGCGGCCGCTGCGCGACTTCCGCGGCCAGGCGGCGACACATGCCGGCATCGCCGCCGGCGAGAAAATCAGGCTGGTGCCGGTCGTCGCCTTTTACGGCCCGGACGGGCGGCAACTGGCGCCGCCCATCGTCGGCGCGCGCATCGCCGACTATTACCAGAGCTATCTCGACGACGCGCTGGAAAAATCGGCGCAGGCCCTGCGTCGACGCTGAATCCTCAGGCGGCGACCCGCCGCCTGGGGAAGTTCATCGTCCCGGCCACCAACAGCCAGAGCACGGCCAGGCCGGCACAGACCAGGAACACCACGCCATCGCCGAAGCGCTGGGCGATCAACCCGCCGAGCGCTCCGCCGACAAACAGGCCGATCGCCTGCGTCGTGTTGTACACGCCGAGTGCGGCGCCCTTGGCGGATGGCGGCGCGGTGCGCGACACCAGCGAAGGCAGGGTCGCTTCGAGGATATTGAAAGCGACGAAGAAGAACATCAGACTCAGGGCCAGGCCGATCAGCCCCTGGCCGAAGAAGTAAAGTGCGACCTGGACCAGGGCGACGAGGGCGATGGCGGCCTGGAATATCGGCCGCATCAGATCCTTCTTCTCGGCGGCGATGATCGCCGGCACCATGATAACGAAGGACACCAGCACCGCCGGCAGATAGACCTGCCAGTGGGCGGCGGCAGCCAAGCCGCCGTGGTTGATCAGGGCATGCGGCAGGACGACGAACATCGCCATCTGGATCATGTGCAGCGTGCCGATGCCGAGATTCAGTTTCAACAGGTCGGGATTGCTCAGCACCTCGCGCATCGGCAGGCGCACATGGCCAGCCGGGC
>DDWF01000057.1:25396-28697 GCA_002345845.1 Betaproteobacteria bacterium UBA2293
AACAGGCCGCCCATGCCGATCCAGCCATAGAGCAGCGGCGCGCCGACCAGCGACAGGGCGAAAACGAGGCCGATCGAGGAACCGATCATCGCCATCACCTTGGTCCGGTGCTCCTCACGCGTCAGGTCGGCGGCCAGTGCCGTGACCGCCGCCGAAATGGCGCCGGCGCCCTGCAGCACGCGGCNNCGGCCAGCGCCGATACCGCTGCCGAAACCGCCCCGGCGCCCTGCAGCACGCGGCCGGCGATCATCCAGTACATGTCGGGCGCCCAGGCGGCGACGAAGCTGCCGATGACAAACAGCAACAGGCCGAAGACGATCACCGGTTTGCGCCCCCAGCGATCGGAAGCGATGCCGAAGGGAATCTGGAAGACCGCCTGGGTCAGGCCATAGGCCCCCAGGGCCAGGCCGACCAGGGCCAGGTCGTTGCCACCCGGCAGGCTGGGCGCATAGACGGCGAAGACCGGCAGGATCAGGAACAGCCCGAGCATGCGCAGGCCGAAGATGGAAGCCAGCGAGGCGCCGACACGGCGCTCCTGCGGACTCATGCGATCGGTTGGGGGGGACATTTTTATGATCTTGTTGCATTGCAGCGAAGGCGAGAATCTTAACAGGTTTATCCGCCCGCCTTTCCGCCCCCCCGGGCTGCCTACTTCAGCGCCACCTGCCTGGCTTCCGTCAGCGGTGCGGTCAGCTTGCCCCAGAGCTGGTAGATCTTGCCGTCGCTGCCGAAGACGGCGATCGGGCTGAAGTAACCCGGGCGCAGACTGCTGGAATCGAACTGCAGGCTGACCGGCCCCGGACTGGGCACATTACCGGCAGCGAACAGGCGGGCCGGTTCCAGATTGACGCTCAGGCGCACGGTGCCTGATGCGCGCGCCGGAGCCGCGATGCTGATGCCGATACCGGGCGTCGCCGGCTCTTCGATTCGGCCGTCGGCGGCCAGCGAGACACTGGCAATTTGCCGGCAGTCGCTGCTGGCATCGCAGGCCAGTACATAGAACTCGTAGGCCGGCGCGGCTGCCCGCGCCGACAGGGAAATGAGCGCGAAGAGGAAGACCGCGAGAAGCGTGCGCATGTCTGGAATCCTTTCTGGCAATGACCGTTAGGCCGGCAAGGGGAGACGGCTGCTGGCCGTGAAAGGCAGGATGTCAGTCTGGCTGGGGGACGTCAATCAGGCCAAAGTCATATGACCAAAGTAACAAAATCGCCAAAACACCGCTAACTGAAGCGTTTCCGCCCCATGCCCAAGCTAGCGGCAGCGGCAGAAATGCCCCCTGTTTTTGCGTATAGTTGCCTTCCCCCCGCAACCCTGATCAAGACAGCGATGGAAACCCTCCGCATCCGCGGCGCGCGCACCCACAATTTGAAGAACATCAACCTCGACCTGCCGCNNGGCAAGTCGTCGCTGGCTTTCGACACGCTGTACGCCGAAGGCCAGCGCCGCTATGTCGAGTCGCTGTCGGCCTATGCCCGGCAGTTCCTGCAGTTGATGGAGAAACCCGATGTCGACCTGATCGAAGGGCTGAGCCCGGCCATTTCCATCGAGCAGAAGGCGACCTCGCACAACCCGCGGTCGACCGTCGGCACCGTCACCGAGATCTACGACTACCTGCGCCTGCTCTTCGCCCGCATCGGCCACGTCCACTGCCCGCAGTGCGGCAAGGAGATCGCCGCCCAGACCGTGCAACAGATGGCCGACGCAGTCATGGCCTGGCCGGAAGGGACGCGCCTGCTGGTGCTGGCCCCCATCGTCCGCGGCCGCAAGGGGGAGTACAAAAAGGAGCTCAAGCGCCTGCTCGCCGACGGCTTCGTCCGCGCCCGGGTCGACGGCACCATTTATGAGCTGGCCGAAGAGATCCCGCTGGACAAAAACAAGAAACACACCATCGAAGTCGTCGTCGACCGTCTGATCATGAAACCGGGCATCGAAACCCGCCTCGCCGACTCACTGGAATCGGCCCTGAAACTGGCTGAGGGGCTGGTGCGGGTGGAGATCGTCGATGGCGAGAGTCGCCTCTTTTCCGAGCAGCACGCCTGCGTCGACTGCGGGATCTCCTACCCGGAGATCGCGCCGCGCATGTTCTCCTTCAACAACCCCTACGGCGCCTGTGATGACTGCTCCGGCCTCGGCACCCGCATGTACTTTGATCCCGATCAGGTAGTACCGAACCCGGAACTCTCCCTGCGCGAAGGGGCGATCGCACCCTGGGAATCGCGCACCGGCTTCTGGTACCAGCAGACCCTGGAAGCTCTGGCCGATTTTTATAAGTTCGACATCACCATGCCGTTTACCAAACTACCAGAACGGATTCGCGATATTTTGATGCACGGCTCCGGCAAGGAGGAGGTCAAGTTCTTTTACGACCAGGGGACGCGGCGCCACTTCTACCACAAGCCATTCGAAGGGGTGCTGACCAACCTTGAGCGCCGCTTCCGCGAGACCGACTCCGACGCCGTGCGTGAAAACCTCGAGCGCTTCATGAACGTGATGCCCTGCCCGAGCTGCCACGGCGCCCGCCTGCGGCCGGAATCGCTCTGCATCCGCGTCGCCGGTCACAACATTCAGCAGGTGGTCAGCCTCTCTATTGTTGAAGCGGAAGCCTTCTTCGCCGACATGACCCTGTCGGCCAAGGAACAGGAGATCGGCCGTCGCATCCTCAAGGAGATCCGCGAACGGTTGTCGTTCCTGACCCACGTCGGCCTCGACTATTTGACCCTCGACCGCACCTCCGGCACCCTCTCCGGCGGCGAGGGGCAGCGCATCCGCCTCGCCACTCAGGTCGGCTCCTCGCTGGTCGGGGTGCTCTACATCCTCGATGAACCGTCCATCGGCCTGCACCAACGCGACAACCGCCGCCTGCTCGATACCCTGAAGCGACTACGCGATCTGGGTAACACCGTGCTGGTGGTCGAGCACGACGAGGAGACCATCCTTGAGGCGGACCATGTCCTCGACATGGGCCCGGCCGCCGGCATCCACGGCGGCGAAATCGTCGCCCAGGGGACCCCGCAGGAGATCCTCGACAATCCGGCCTCGCTCACCGGCCAGTACCTCTCCGGTACACTCTCTATCCCGGTGCCGGAACAGCGCCGCAAGGCGACCGGCTGGCTGACCCTGCACGGCGCCGCCGAGAACAACCTGCGCAACGTCGATGCCGCCATCCCCTTGGGCGTTCTGACCTGTGTCACCGGCGTCTCCGGCTCCGGCAAATCGACCCTGATCATCGACACCCTCTACCGCGCCCTCGCCCAGCGCCTCTACCGGGCGCGGGAGAAGGCGGGGAAGGTCGACGACATCC
>DDWF01000332.1 GCA_002345845.1 Betaproteobacteria bacterium UBA2293
AACGCAGCAATTGTCCCATGCCCAGAATCCCGTTCATGGGCGTGCGGATTTCGTGGCTCATGTTGGCCAGGAACTCCCTCTTGGCCTGATTGGCGGCCTCGGCGGCCAGCTTTGCCGCCTCAAGCTCCTGCGTGCGCTGTTCGACCAGTGACTGCAGGTGATGGCGATGGGCATCAAGCTCCTGAGCGACCCGCTTTTTCTCGGTAATGTCCTCCTTGACGGCGACGTAATGGGTGATCTTTCCATCCGGGTCACGCAGCGGCGAAATGATGGTGTATTCGACGTATTCGCTGCCATCCTTGCGCCGGTTGTAGAGCTCGCCTTGCCAGCTTCGTCCGTGGGCGAGGGCCTCCCAGAGGGCAAGATGGTTCTTGCGCGGCGTCTTCCCCGAGTTCAGGAACCTCGGGTTTCTGCCGATCACTTCTTCGCGGCGGTAACCGGTCTGCTTCAGGAATGCCTCGTTGACGTATTGAATCCTGGCCTCAAGGTCGGCGATGAGGATGCTGCCGGGGCTTTGTTCAACGGCCAGCGAGAGCTGGCGAATGCGTTCCTCGGTTTGCTTGAGTTCGCTAACATCGCGACCGAAAGCGAGGGCACCGATGACTTTCCCGGATTCGTCCCGTTCCGGCGTGATGTGAACCTGGTGATAACGGAAGTCTTGCGGATCAAGTGACATCCTGACTTCGAGTGCAGCCGGCTTGCCGGTTTGAATCACCAGGGCAACGGCCTGCTCGATGCGGGCAAAGCGTCCATCCGGCCATATCTCATTTGAGCGCTTGCCGATGACCGCACCAACGTTGGCGACGCCCAACAGCAGTGATAACTCCTGGCTCACGTAACAGATTCGTTGATCGGCGTCGTAGCGGATGATGTGGTCCGGAGACGCCTCGGCAAGGCTGCGGAACTCCTGCTCCCGCATGCGCAGTTCACTTTCATGACGCCGGCGCTCCAACTCGGCGGCAACGCGGGGGGCGACCAGTTGCAAGATCTGCAGGATGCCGGCTTCGTCCGCCATGGGTTTGTTGTCGAGTACGGCGATCAGCCCGATCGGCTTGCCCAACGAATCCCACAACGGGGTGCCCGCATAACTTTCAGCACCCATGTCAGCCAACATGGCGTCCTGGGGGAAAAGCGCCTGCAATTCCCGTGGGTAATAACAGGCACGCTTGTCGACGACATTGTCACAGGGCGTATGCGCCAGCAGGTAGCTCATGTTCGGCACGATGGCACCATGAGCGGACAGTGCCACGGTTTCGGCCATGCCCGGTTGATCGGCCAAGCGGTCAATGATGACGTAGGCGACGTCGAGGGTTTGTCCTAGATGATCGGCCAGGGCGCCGAGGAAGTCCTGCGTGTGACCTGGATTGGCGATAAAGCGGAGTACGCTCTCAAAACGTTTGCGGGCGGAGATGTCACGCGCCACGGAGATCGTGTAGCAGCTATCCTTGTCGCTGAAAACCGTGGCGGCGATTTCCACTGGGAAAACATGGCCATCCTTGGTGCGGTGACAGGTCTCGAATGAGAATGCGCGACCTTCAAAGGCAAGCGCACCGATTTCAGCCAGTCTCTCGGGCGTGATGTCAGGGTCGATATAGGCAGGCGTTTTCCCAAGCAATTCCTCGCGGCTGTAGCCCAGCGTGCGACAAGCCGTGTCGTTTACATCGATGAACGGCGCCCCGTCACCGAGCTGCTGGATATAGATGCAGTCAGCAGAGGCATTGATGGCGCGTTGGAACAACAACAGTTTGTGCTCATCGCGTTTGCGCTCTTCAATTTCACGGGAGAGTTGGCCATTTTTTTCCTGCAGTTCGGCAGTACGTTCCTGAATGCGCTGCTCCAGGTCTTTGTTCAGCTTGTTCAGGCGATCTTCGGTTTCGTGCAACCGCAGGCGGTCCAGTCCGCTGTTAGCCAGCATCTGGGCCAGTTGCGCAAAAAAGTCCATGATTGACTCGATGCGCTCCTTGGGGACGACGGGAACCTTACGGATGGCAGCAAGATAAGCCTCGGTGTCGTAACCGTATTTTTTTGCCTGCTCCCGAAAGCGCTCCAGATCCGGGGGCTCGTTGAATACCTGGCCGAAATACAGGGTAGCCAATTGCTGGCCTTCCACCATGATCGGCGTCGCGTAGTCCACCAAACCGTTTTCACACTGACAACCGACATACCCGGTGGCGCCCAAGTGCTCGGCAAGATAGCAATTGCTGGCAAGGCAGTGCTCGTTGCTCTCGGGATTGGCACGATGAAATCTGGTGCAGGCTTCCTGCCAACCGACGGCACTGATGACCTTGTTGTCAGCATCGACCAGCCCGTGAAGAATGCCGGTCGCCTCGTAAAACGACTTGAGCATTTTACGAAACGCATCCAGGTCAACGAGGTTCGAGAAATGAATGTCCATAGTGAATGGTCGGGTATTCCCAAGATAGTAGCAGACTGAGGCATGGCTGCATTGGGCGCCGGGCGATAAGCCAGGCCATGCGGGCTCAGCCGGCACCCTGCAGCTCTGCTAAAATCGCATGTTTGCATTCCGGCGCTGTTACGCGCCGGCGGCCCGCCAGCCCAGTGGAGAATTCGCATGTACCAGTCGCCCCTTATCCAGGACCTGCACGATCGCGGCCTGATCGCTCAGCTGACCGACGCCCAGGCGCTCGATCAACTGCTGGGCAAGGAAACGGTGACGCTGTATTGCGGCTTCGATCCGACAGCAGACAGCCTGCACCTTGGCCACCTGGTGCCGGTACTGATCCTCAAGCGTTTCCAGGATGCCGGGCACAAGCCGATCGCCCTGGTCGGCGGCGCCACCGGCATGATCGGCGACCCCAGCTTCAAGGCCAGCGAACGCAAGCTGAACACACCTGACGTCATCGCCGGCTGGGTCGGCAAGATCCGCGGCCAGGTCGCCCCCTTCCTCAGCTTCGAGGGTGACAACGCCGCCATCATGGCCAACAACCATGACTGGTTCGGCAGCATGAACTGCCTCGAATTCATGCGCGACATCGGCAAGCATTTCTCGGTCAACGCCATGATCAAGAAGGAATCGGTGCAGCAGCGACTGCAGCGCGAAGACCAGGGCATTTCCTACACCGAGTTTTCCTACAGCCTGCTGCAGGGCTACGACTTCGCCGAACTCTACAAGCGCTACGGCTGCCTGCTGCAGATTGGCGGCTCCGACCAGTGGGGCAACATCGTCGCCGGCACCGACCTGACCCGCCGCCTGCATCACCATCAGGTTTACGGCATGACCGTGCCGCTGATCACCAAGGCCGACGGCACCAAGTTCGGCAAGACCGAATCCGGCGCCATCTGGCTCGACCCGAAGAAGACCTCGCCCTACGCCTTCTACCAGTTCTGGCTGAACACGGCCGATGCCGACGTCTACAAGTTCCTCAAATTCTTCACCTTCCTGCCGCTTGGCCGCATCAACGAAATCGAGGCCGCCGACAAGGCCAGCGGCGGCAAGCCGGAAGCCCAGCGCATCCTGGCCGAGGAAGCCACCCGCCTGGTGCACGGTGAAGTCGCCCTGCTCGCCGCCCGAAGGATCACGCAGTGCCTGTTCTCCGGCGATCTCGGCGAACTGACTGAAACCGACCTCGAACAACTGGCGCAGGACGGCATGCCCGGCGTCGTCCTCGACAAATCGGCCGCCAGCCTGATCGATGCCTTGGCTGCCAGTGGCCTGGCCAAGTCGAAATCGGAAGCGCGCACCTTCATCCAGGGCGGCAGCGTCGCCATCAACGGCGACAAAGCCACGGCTCTTGATCATCAGTTCGCCGAGACGGAGCGCCTGTTCGGCCGCTTCACCATCCTCCGTCGCGGCAAGAAGAACTACGGGCTGATCAGCTGGCAATAAATCCACCTGGCGGGCAAGGCATGTTTGCCAATGGCGAATTGCCTTGCCGCCCCGTCGGTAGAGGCGTAAGATGCCTGGGTTAAGCCAAAAGGCTTACAAATCATCGTTTTGCCTCGCGTAAATGCCTGTCTCTCCGGCCGCAGCCCGCTCTGGGCGTGGCGGTACGCCGGATCAACATTTCCCGCCGCATAGCGCCGTCTTCCTGGCCGCCCGTCCGTCCCGCTCTTTTGCGGAGAAACTGGCAGCGGCCCCATTTGGGAAATTCATGGTTCGCATCCAGTTCGCGATAAACCTCCAGTACGAACTCCTCTATCCCGGCACCGATTTTGTTTTCAATATCCATGCCGCCCAGACTGCCAGCCAGCGACTGATCAGCGAACAACTGCTGGTTAGCCAACCGGTGTTGACGGCGATTCATCACCATCCGGCAACGGCTGCCCGCTATCTGCGCCTGACCGCCGGCCCCGGCCCGCTGAACATCGATTACCGGGCCACCATCGACATCGATCACCACGTCGGCGACCCGGACAAAATCGGCGAAACGCCGGTAGCCAAGCTGCCGCTCTCGGTGCTGACCTATATTTACCCGAGCCGCTACTGCCAGTCCGACCGTCTCGGCCTACTGGCGATGAACGAATTCGGCCTGATGCCCAAGGGTTACCGACGGGTTGAAGCGATCCAGGACTGGGTGCGCCGCCAGGTCACATTCCGCTCGAACACCAGCAACTCGAACACCTCGGCCATCGACACGCTGACCGATCGCGTCGGCGTCTGCCGTGACTTCGCCCATCTGATGATTGCCCTCTGCCGCGCGTTGAGCATTCCGGCGCGCTTCACCACCGGCATCGACTACGGCGCCGACCCGGCTCTCGGGCCGACCGATTTCCACGCCTACGTCGAGGTCTTCCTGGACAATCGCTGGTACATCTTCGACCCGTCCGGCACCGCCATTCCGATGGGCTTCGTCCGCATCGGTACCGGCCGCGATGCCGCCGACGTGTCCTACGCCACCATATTCGGCAGCGTCACCTCGCCGCCACCGCTGATCTCGGTCAGCGCCCTTGAAGCACCCGGTCAGCCCTGGGAACAGCCGCGCCATCGGCCGGAAGCCCTGTCGACCGACGCCCTGCCGGCGAACGCCGGCTGATCAATCCATTCACAACAGGAGCAGCACACTTGGCAAAAGAAGAATTACTGGAAATGAACGGCGTCGTCGATGACGTCCTCCCCGATACCCGCTTTCGCGTGACGCTGGAAAACGGCCACCAATTGGTCGCCTATACCTCCGGCAAGATGAAGAAGAACCACATCCGTATCCTGGTCGGCGACAAGGTCACCCTCGAACTCTCGCCCTACGACCTGTCCAAGGGCCGGATCACCTTCCGTCACCTGGAAGTACGCAACGGCGCCCCGAAGCCGCCGCCGCGCCGCCGCTACTAAACAGCCTGCCGACGCGCCGGGCGAAACTGCCGGACGTCGTCGTAATACGCCGGATCTTCGTTGTCCGCCGTGACGCCCGGAATACCGAGCAGCGGCAGTGGCTGGAAGTCGCGCGGTCGCGTGTAGCGGCCGGCAGCGAAATCAGCGGCCAGACGCTCGTCGAGCGCGCTGTTCAGCGCCTCGTCGCCGAGCGCCAGGCAGTCATTGCCGATCTCGTAGAGCACGGCCTTGGCCGTCAGGCCACGGTAAGGCCTGAGCAGTTGTTCATAGGTCGCATGACCGAAGACAACGAAGCGCATGCAGGCCAGCACAGCCTGTCGCTGCTCGACGAAGAGCTCCCGCCAGCAATGCGCGCGCAGCAACTCGAGCAGCACCGGCTGCGTCGACAGCACGGCTATCCCACACTCGTCGAAATGGGTCAGCGCATCACGCACCTGACCACGCGCCGCGCCTGCCGGCGTCATGGCATTCACATGAGCGGCCGTGATCGCCCGCTTGCTGCGCGGAAAACTCAGCCAGACCAGAGCATTGAAGAAATCATGCCAGTTGTCCGGCCGCGTCTCGACTGCAGCCAACTCACGGATACGACATTCATAGGCCAGTCCATCGACAGCCGGCGGCACGAAGCGGATCGCCTCACCGTCTTCGCCGAGCACCGGATGGCGGGCCAGCAAATCGTTCAAGCCGGCTGTTGCCGGCGCCGTTGGCAATTGTTCCAGCCACTGCCGCAGCGGCGCGAAAAGCGGGCCGCGGCAGCATGTGTCGGCGCTCACTCCTCGGCGTCTTCGGCGCCGGGCGCCGCTTCCTTGACGAAGACCAGCTCGCCCTTGCGCACCCGGAAAACGCCCTTCAGCTCGCCCATGCCTTCGACCGGCTCGACATCGAGCTTGGCGAAGCCCTCGCAGGTCTGCGTCTCGGTGACGAAGAGGCGCTTGCCAACGCGGATGATGAAAGCGCCCGAGGGCACCTGCCAGACTTCAACGCGCGTCTTCTCGGTGCCGGCACCCAGGCTATGCCGGCGCAGACAGGCCGGCATGCGGGCGACGACCAGGAACAACTCGACCTTGCTGTCCCAGAAGTAGGGCTGCTCGCGGATCAGCGACAGCACGTGCTCGCGGGTGTTGTCGATTTCGTAGGTCGCCCCGTCGTTTACGCAGGCAGTCAGCAGCGGAACGGCGAGCAGGGAGAGCAGCAGATGGCGCAGACGCATGGCGGATTTCCTCAGCGCATTTTCCAGGACAGGGTTTCACCGGCGCGCAACGGCACGATGCGGTCGCTGCTGATGTACGGGTAGTCGGCCGGTACCGTCCAGTTCTCCTTGACCAGTGTCAGCGTGCCGGCATTGCGCGGCAGGCCGTACCAGTCCGGGCCGTGGAAGCTGGCGAAGGCTTCCAGCTTGTCCAGCGCCCCGGCCTGCTCGAAGGCCTCGGCATACAGTTCGAGGGCGGCATAGGCGGTATAACAGCCAGCGCAGCCGCAGGCCGCTTCCTTGGTCATTTTGGCGTGCGGCGCCGAATCGGTGCCGAGGAAGAATTTCGCATTGCCGGAAATCGCCGCATCGACCAGTGCCTGGCGATGCGTTTCGCGCTTGAGCACCGGCAGGCAGTACCAGTGCGGACGCACGCCGCCCTGGAAAATGGCGTTGCGGTTGTAGAGCAGGTGATGGACAGTGATGGTGGCGGCGACATTGGCCGACGAACTGGCGACAAACTCGGCGGCATCGCGGGTGGTGATGTGCTCCATGACCACCTTGAGCTTGGGGAAGCGCTGGGTCAGCGGCAGCAGTACGGTATCGATGAAGACTTTCTCGCGGTCGAACAAATCGATCGCCGGATCGGTGACTTCGCCATGCACCAGCAGCGGCAGGCCGAGGCGCTCCATCTCGGCGAGCGTGTCGTAGGCCTTGGCGATGTCGGTCAGGCCGGCGTCGGAATTGGTCGTCGCCCCTGCCGGGTAAAGTTTCACCGCCTTGACGAAGCCGGAGGCGGCGGCCTTGGCTACTTCGCTGGCCGGCGTGTTGTCGGTCAGGTACAGCGTCATCAGTGGCTCGAAGCTGACGCCGGCCGGCAGGGCGGCGAGGATGCGCTGGCGATAGGCGGCGGCCTGGTCGACAGTGGTCACCGGCGGCTTCAGGTTGGGCATGACGATGGCCCGGGCGAACTGGGCGGCGGTATGGGCAAGCACCGAAGCCAGCGCTTCGCCGTCGCGCAGATGAAGGTGCCAGTCGTCGGGACGGGTGATGGTCAGTTGCATGGGAGAAACCTCGGGGAATTGGGGTGAATTTTAACTTTTCAGGGCCAGGGCGCGCTCATAAAGCGCATTCTTTGCCGCTCCGGTGATCGCTGCCGCCAGTTTGGCCGCCTGTTTGACCGGCAGCCCGTCGGCCAGCAGCAGTTGCAGCACCCGCTCGCCTTCCCCATCGTCGGCACCGGCCGGGGCGCCGGAGACGATCAGCACGAACTCGCCGCGCTGGCGGTTGGCGTCGGCTTCGAGCCAGGCCAGCGCCTCGCCCAGCGGGCAGCTGTGGATGCTCTCGAACAGCTTGGTCAGCTCGCGGGCGACGACCAGCGTGCGTTCGCCGAGTCCGGCCGCCAGGTCGGCGACGGTTTCCAGCACGCGGTGCGGCGCTTCGTAGAAGACCAGGGCCGCCGGCTGCTCGCGCAGGGCGGCGATGGCCTGCCGACGTTGGCCGCCCTTGCTCGGCAGGAAGCCGTAGAACAGGAAATGCTCGTCGACCAGCCCGGATGCCGACAGCGCGGTGACCGCCGCACACGGCCCGGGCAACGGCACGACGCGACAGCCGGCGGCGCGGACGGCGGCGACGACGCGCGCACCGGGGTCGGAAATACCCGGGGTGCCAGCATCGGAAATCAGCGCCACCGACTCACCCGCCTGCAGCCGTTCGACGATGCGCGCCGCGGCTTCATGCTCGTTGTGCCGGTGCGCCGGCAGGGTCCGCGCCGACGAGCCAAGCTGCTTGAGCAGGGGACCGCTGTGCCGGGTGTCCTCGGCGGCGACCCAGGGCACCTGACGGAGGACATCCTCGGCGCGCCGGGTGAGGTCGGCGAGATTCCCGAGCGGTGTCGGCACGACATACAATGCGGCGTATTCTTCTGTCATTTAATTGCAAATGCGGGCAAAGACCGACGATACCACCACGACGCGCGGCCGCGAAGCCGAAGCTGCCGCCGCCCGGCATCTGGAGCGCCACGGCCTGCGCGTGGTCGGGCGCAATTTCCGCATCCGCGGTGGCGAGATCGACCTGATCTGCCAGGATGGACGGACGCTGGTCTTCGTCGAAGTCCGCCTGCGCAGCCGCAGCGACTTCGGCGGTGCCGCGGCCAGCATCACCGCCGGCAAACAACGGCGCATCATCCTCGCCGCCCGCCACTATCTGGCCGGGCGCCCTGACTGCGACTGCCGCTTCGACTGTGTGCTTCTCGATGGCGAGCAAATCGAATGGCTGCGCGATGCGTTTTCTGCTGACGCTTAGCCTGGCCCTGTGCCTGTCCGCCGCCCAGGCGCAGAGCATCCGCCTACTGCTGCAACGTTCGCCGCTGGCCGGCAGCCAGTATTACGCGGTCGGCGCCCAGTGGGAGCAGCTGCGCGTTGGCGATCGCCTCGATCTGATACGCGAGCCGGATAACCGCCACGATCCTTACGCCGTGCGCGTCGAATGGCGTGGACATCAGCTGGGCTATGTACCGCGCGCCGACAACCGCAGCGTCGCCGCCGCCCTCGACGACGGCGAACGCCTGTTCGCCCGCATTGCCCAATTGAGCCGCCATCCCGATCCGTGGCGGCGGGTGCAGTTCGAGGTCTATATCGAGCTGTGATGTAGAATGCCCCGATCGCATTTCCCCACGCCACCGAAAATATGGATCTGATTGCCCGCGTCGCCCAGCACTTCGAAGACAGTGTCCAAACCAAGCTGAATGCTGTCGAAGCGCTGTCGCCGCCGATCGCCGCTGCCATCGAGACGCTGACCGCCTGCCTGATCAATGGCGGCAAGATTCTCGCCTGCGGCAACGGTGGTTCGGCTGCTGACGCCCAGCATTTCGCCGCCGAACTGATCGGCCGTTTCGAGGCAGAACGCCAGGAACTGGCCGCCATCGCCCTGACCACCGACACTTCGATCCTGACTGCGGTGGCCAACGACTATTCGTTCAACCAGATCTTCGCCCGCCAGGTGCGCGGCCTCGGCCACGCCGGCGACGTCCTGCTGGCCATCTCGACGTCCGGTAACTCGGCCAATGTCATCGAGGCAATCAAGGCAGCGCACGAGCACGACATGCACGTCATTGCCCTGACCGGCAAGGGCGGTGGCCTGATCGGCGAAATGCTGCGCGACGACGATATTCATCTCTGCGTGCCGGCCGACCGTACCGCACGCATCCAGGAAACGCACCTGCTCGTCATCCACTGCCTTTGCGATGGCATCGACGCGCTGCTATTGGGAGTCGAATGATGTCCAAACTCAAGCTTGCCCTCGCCACCGCCACCCTGCTCGCCGCCCTGCCCGCCCTTCAGGGTTGCATCCCGGCGCTCGTCACCGGCGCCGCCGTCGGCGTCATGTCGGCACATGACCGGCGCTCGACCGGCACCCAGACCGATGATCAGACCATCGAATTCAAGGCTGCCTTTCGAATTCCCGACCAGTACAAGAACTTCTCGCACGTCAATTTCACCTCCTACAACAAGCGCCTGCTGATCACCGGCGAAGTGCCGAATGCCGAAGCCAAGGCGGCGATCGAGGCGCAGGCACGCATGGTCGACGGTATCCGCGAGGTGTACAACGAGCTCGGCGTCGGCCCGATGTCCTCGCTCGGCAACCGCAGCAACGACAGCTTCATCACCTCCAAGCTGAAGGCCCGGCTGGTCGATTCCAACCAGGTCTCGGCCAATCACATCAAGGTCGTCACCGAGCGCGGCATTGCCTACCTGATGGGTATCGTCAACGAGCGCGAAGCCAAGGTCGCTGTCGCCGTCGCCCGCACCACGGCCGGCGTGCTGAAGGTGGTCAATGTCATGGAAGTGCTCGACGAGAGCGAAACGCAACGCCTCGACAGCCAGAATCTCGGTGCCCGCTCGGCGCCACCGCAGACGGCGCCGGTCGAGCAACGCTGACCGCTCAAGGCATGGCCAACGGGGGTAAGCCATGAATCTGGAAAAAGTTGTTTTCGGTTTCTTCATCGTCCTCGCGGCGACACTCAATTTCGGCTTTTTCCTCGGCGACATCGACCGCCCTGAACTGCACCACGTCTACGAACTGGCCGCCGCCCTGGTCGTCAGCTTGATCGCCACCGTGCTCAAATTCGGTGACCGCACGCAGATCGGGGCGATCCACCTGGCCACCAGTCTGGTCGCTGACCTGCAGCTGATTGCCGCCGCCATGACCTGGGCGATCGCCGTCCATGTCACCGGCGAGGGCATGACCGCCTCGGTCACCTCCAGCGTCGTCTCGCTGTCCGGTGGCGCGCTGTTCGCCAACATCGTCTCGGTCATCATCCTGATCGTCGAAACCGTGATGCTGCGCCGCTAGCAGCGAGGCGTACCGGCCATGGTCAACAGCGCCGTTTTCATCGTCTTGCGCCGCATGCGGGCGCCGATCATCGCCCTGATCAGCCTCTATGCGGTCGCCGTATTCGGCCTGACCCTGGTCCCCGGCATTGATGCCGAAGGCCACCCGGCACCACCGCTCAGCTTCTTCCACGCCTTCTACTTCATCAGCTACACGGCAACGACCATCGGTTTCGGCGAAATCCCCAACGCCTTCTCCGATGCCCAGCGGATGTGGGTCACCGTCTGCATCTACCTGACCGTCATCGGCTGGTCCTACGCGGTGATCACCCTGATCGCCCTGCTTCAGGACAAGGGCTTCCAGAACACGCTGACCGGCAACCGCTTTCGTCAGCGCGTCCGCCGCCTCAAGACTCCCTTCTACCTGATCTGCGGCTGCGGCGAGACCGGCGGCCTGATCGCCCGCAATTTCGACCGACTGGGACAGGCTTTCGTCGTCATTGAAAAGGACGAACTGCGCGTCCAGGAACTCGATCTCCAGGATTTCAAGAGCGACACCCCGGCCCTCGCCGCCGATGCGCAGATTCCCGACAACCTGTTGCTGGCCGGTCTGAAACATCCGAAATGCCGCGGCGTGCTGGCCGTCACTAACGACGAGCTGGCCAATCTCGGCATCGCCATCGCCGTCCGCCTGCTCAACCCGAAGATTCCGGTCATCGCCCGCGCCCGCAGCCAGGCGGTCGCCGCCAACATGGCCTCTTTCGGCACCGACCACATCATCAATCCCTTCGACCGCTTCGCCATGCATCTGGCGGAAGCGGTGGCGACGCCGGAGCGCTTCCGCCTGGTCGAACTACTGACCAGCCTGCCCGACACTCCGGTGCCGCAGCCGCACCGGCCGCCACGCGGCCACTGGATCATGTGCGGCTACGGCCGCTTCGGCCATGCCGTGGCCCACCAGTTGCAGCCGACCGGCATCACGCTGACCGTTATCGATCCCAGCCAGGCCGATGCCGACCGTAACGTCGTCGGCGACGGCACCGAAGCGCCGACCCTGCGCCAGGCGGGCATCGACAGTGCACTAGGCATCATCGCCGGCACCGACAATGACGTGAACAACCTGTCCATCGCCGTCACCGCCAAGGAGCTGAAGTCCGACCTGTTCATCGTCGTGCGGCAGAACCAGGCGGCCAACACTGCCCTCTACGATGCCTTCGCCGCCGATTTCCGCATGGTGCCGAGCCACATCGTCGCCCAGGAAAGTATCGCCATCCTGACCACACCGCTGCTCGCCCGTTTCCTCGAGCGCTTGCGTCAGCAGGACGAAAGCTGGTGTCGGACTCTGGTCGGGCGGCTGCAGGATCTGTGCGACGGTCGCACGCCGACCGTCTGGAGCATTCGCCTGAACCTTTCCGAGGCCCCGGCCGCCCGCCAGGAACTGATGTATCGGGGCGGCTTCCGGCTCGGCGACATCCTGCCCGACGCCACCGATCGCCAGCAGTTGCTGCCGGCCCTGCCGCTACTGATCGACCGCGCCGACGAGCTGCATCTGCTGCCGGACATGGATTTCATGCTGGCCGCCGGCGACCATCTGCTGTTCGCCAGTTCCCTGTCGGTACTCGACAAGCTGAAGCTGACCCTGCAAAACGCCAACGAGCTGGATTACGTGCTGGACGGCCGCGAGGATTCCGGTAGCAGCTGGGTCTGGCAGTGGCTGCGCCGCCGGCAGCAGCGGTCGCCGACCTCCCTCCGCTGACTGTCAGCCGCCCCAACCCACCATGAATGATCCAACCGAACAGGCCCGCCAGCACTTCACCGCCGGCATCGCCCACTTCGCCGCCGGCGACTTCGCGGCCGCCCGCGACGCATTCAGCGCGGCGCTGGCTCTGGCGCCGGGTCGTCCCTCGCTGCTGGCCAACCTTGCTGCTGCCCACATCCACTTGCAGGAACATGCGGCCGCCCGTAGCCTGTTGCGCGACCTGCTGGCCATCGAGGCCGACGATGCGGATAGCTGGCTGGCGCTCGGTCAGTGCGAAGAAGCCCTCGGCCACTGGCAGGCAGCGGCCGAAGCGCTGGAACGCGGACTGCCGGCCAAACCGGATGCCGGACTATGGCTACGCTGCAGCAACTGCCGCGGTCGTCTCGGTCAGCTGCCAGCGGCTGTCGCCGCCGTCGACCGGGCGCTGCAGCTTGATCCGGCCCTGGGCGCCGCCTGGAGCGCCCGCGGCAGCCTGCTGCGCGAGCTCGGCGATTACGCGGCGGCCGCCGAGTGCTTCGCGAAAGCCCTGGCAACTGGTGCCGATCCCGAGTTGAACCGCTACTACCTGGCCTCGGTGCGCGGCGAAGGCAAGCCGCCCAGCCCACCGAGCCAGTACGTCGAAGCCTTGTTCGATGACTACGCCGCCGATTTCCAGAACCACCTGGTCGACGGCCTGCGCTACCGCGGCCACGAAACCCTGCTCCGGCCGCTGCTCGCCGCCGGCCGACGCTATACCAGCACCCTCGATCTCGGCTGCGGCACCGGCCTGTGCGGAGCACTGATCCAACCGCTGAGTCCAACCATCGACGGCGTCGATCTGTCGGCGGCGATGCTGGCGCAGGCGCAGGCCCGCGGCATCTACCGGAGGCTGGCCCACGCCGACCTGGCGACTTTTCTCGAAGGTGGCGCCGAGGCTTACGAACTGATCCTCGCCGCTGACGTCTTCGGTTACATCGGCGACCTCGCCGCCATCTTTGGCGCCGTGCGCCGCCGGCTGCAGCCCGCTGGCTGCTTCGCCTTCACCGTTGAACAGGCCGTCGCCGGCGCCGACTTCAACCTGCTGCCCAACCTGCGCCATACGCACACCGAGGCCTATATCCGGCGCCTGGCCACGGCCAACGGCTTCCGCGTCCGCGAACTGTTCGCCGAGCCCTTGCGCTACGACCAGACTCAGCCGGTGATGGCCCTTTACGTCTATCTCGAATAGCGCCGCCCGTCAGGCAGCCAGCGCCCGGCGCAGGCCGCGCAGCAGGGTACCGAGGCCGGGCAGCTTCATGTACAGCTCCTCGCCGGTATCCCAGTAGTCGCGGTGGTAATCGACCTTGCCATCGTCAGCGAAACGCAAATGCGAGACGCCGCGCATGATCTGCGTCTCACCACGGCCCCAGAGGCGGACGCGGAAGGAAAACTCCCAGACCAGCATGGCACCGCCACCATCGACCACCTTGTCGAAGACGACGAAACGCGGCTCGCCGACCTGGCCGAACATATGACTGAAGATGCGCTGGATGGCGGCAACACCGCGCACCTCGTTGAAAGGATCCTTGAAGTAGGCATCGTCACTGTAGAACTCGCCGAAGCGGGCGACACTTTCCGGCGAAAGCTCGTGATAAAAGCGGATCAGCTCGTCGACATTCATTTCAGGCTCCGGTGAAGCGGCGAATCAGCGGGAAGGACCAGGCGTAGGGCAGATGGGCGAGCAACTTGAGGACGCGCGTGAAGCGCTTGGGAAAGTGGATGTCGAAGCCGCCCTCGCCCAGACCGTCGACCAGTTCCTGCGCCGCCTGTTCCGGTGTCAGCAGCGCCGGCATGGTGAAATCGTTCTGCGCCGTCAGCGGCGTCGCGACAAAGCCCGGGTTGATCACCCAGACGCCGATGCCCTGCGGCGCCAGATCGAAATGCAGGCACTCGGCAAAATGGATCAGCGCCGCCTTGCCCGGGCCATAGCACAAGGCCTTGGGCAGTCCGCGATAGCCGGCGACACTGGCAACGAAGGCGATGCCGCCGCCGGCCTTGAGGTCGGGCAGGACCTGCGCGGCCAGACGCATGGCGCCATTGAAATTCACCGTCACCACCTGCTCGGCGACGGCCAGGTCGAAATTGTCGGCCCGCATCGGCACGTAATCGCCGGCCAGATAGATGACCAGGTCGACGCCACCCCAGGCGACCAGCAACTGGCCGCGCGCCACCGCCAGGCTGGCGACATCAGTGGCATCGCAGGGAATAAGCAGCGCGCCGTCGATGGCTAGCGCCTGCAGCTTGTCGGCCCGCCGCGCCGACAGCGCCAGCCGGGCGCCGCGCGCTGCCAGTTCGCACGCCGTCGCCGCGCCGATGCCGGACGAGGCGCCAACCAGCCAGACGCGCTTGCCGTGCCAGTCCGTGATCCGTGGGTTGAGGGCCATGATCGTCTCAGCGCTTGACGAAGGTGAGCGTCACTTCACCGAGATTGAAGCCCCACTTGCTCATGTAGGAGCGATTGAGCATCACCTTGTCGTCCATCAGGAACATCCAGTCGTCAAAATCGACGTGATAGACCTTGCCATCGACCGGCAGCGCCAGCACGTATCGCCAGCGCAGGGCATTGCCGGCGACCTCGCCAACCGCCTCGCCGACGACATCATCGGCCGTACCGCGGTAGCTGCCGTCGGGCTGACGTTTCAGCGTCCACACCCGGCGCGAAGTCGTGCCGTCCGACCATTGGAAATGTTCATCGAGGACGCCGGTATCGCCTTCCCATTTGGCGTCGATGACGACCTGGAAGCGCTTCTGCACCTCGCCTGAACGCCCCTGGAACATGCCCCAGGCGTCGAGCGTGCCGTTCAGGTAAGTCTTCAGGTCGAGTACCGGCTGTTCGGCGCGGTACTGCTCAACACCGGTCGAGGCACAACCGGTGAGGCCGAGGGATAGGGCAATGGCACAAAGTAATTTCATTTTAGATCTCCAGGGTTTGGCGCCAGCGCCACAACAAAACTGCCGCCAGCGCCTTGAAGGCGAGCGGCAACAGGGCATAAGCGAAGGTCAGGGCCGGCAGGGCCGCGCTGCTGCCCGGCACATAGCCGAGCAGTCCGAGCAGCGGCAACGCCAGGCCGGCAGCCAGCGCCAGATTGAGTTTGGCGACGAAGTTCCAGACGCCGAAGCAGGCGCCGGCCTGCCCCTGGCGCTCGCCCAGATCGGCAGCAATCGCCGCCGGCAGCGTCAGGTCGGCCCCCAACGCCAGCCCGGAAGCCAGGCAGATGGCAGCAAAGGGCCACAGGTCGCCGCTGCCGAGCAAGCTGGCACTGGCAAAGGCGACAATGGAAAGGACCATCGCCGCCAGCCACGCCGCCACCCGGCCAAAGCGCGCAGAAATCTTCACCCACAGCGGCAGCGACGCGGCGCCGGCGATGAAATAAAGCGCCAGCAAGGGACCGCTGGCCTTTTCGAGTTGCAGAACATCGGCGACGAAGAACAGGAACAGCGTCGCCGGTACCGCCGCAGCAATACCGTTGGCGACAAAGACCGCGAGCAGCCGACGAAATGCCTGGTCGGCCATGACCCGGCGCAGACTGGGCAACAGCGGCTGGGCCGGCGCATGCACCGGCTGCCCGGCACCGACCCGGCTGAAGGTGATCATCGCTGCCACCAGCAGCACCGGCGGCAGTATCCAAGCCAGCCGCCGGATGCCCTCGCCAAGATCGCTGGCGAGCATTGCCGGCAGGGCAGCGGCAATGACCACACCGAGCAGACCGAAGCCCTCGCGGGCAGCGGTCAGCCGGGTGCGCAGCGCCGAAGTGTCACCGACATCTGCCCCCCAGGCCTGATAGGCCACCGTCGCCGCCGAGAAGCCGACGTAGGTCAGGGCCAGCGAACCGACCAGCCAGGCGGCCGTGTATTCGCTGGGCGGATTGAGCAGGGCGACGAAACCGACTGCAAACGGCAGCAAGGCCACCGCCACCATCGTCGGTCGCGGCACCCGGTCGGCCAGCCAGCCCAGCCAGGGATCGATGCCGGCATCGGCCAGGCGCGTGGCGAGCAGGATGAAACCGAGCAGCGCCAGCTCCATGCCTGCCGTCTCGGCGTAGTAGCGCGGGACGTGGACGTAGATGGGGAGGGCGGCGAAGGCCAGGGGGAGGCCGAGGAGGCCGTAGGAGAGGATGCGGGGGGAGGTCATGTTTTGTTCTGCCCGCTTTGTGGGTTGGTGTTATTTCTTCGCTGGCGGTGGGTTCCGCCCTTGCGGGGCGTCTCACTTTCTTTTGCTTCGCCAAAAGAAAGTAAGCAAAGAAAAGGCGACCCTAGGCTACGCGGTCGGCTACGCCGAC
>DDWF01000045.1 GCA_002345845.1 Betaproteobacteria bacterium UBA2293
CAAGATCACCATCAAGGCCAACTCCGGTCTGTCCGAAGCCGAAATCCAGGCCATGGTCAAGGATGCCGAACTGCACGCCGAAGACGACAAGAAGGTGCACGAACTGGCCGATGCCCGCAACCAGGCCGACGGCATGGTGCACATGGTCAAGAAGTCGCTGACCGAGTATGGCGACAAGCTCGATGCCGACGAAAAGTCGAAGATCGAAGCCGCCATCAAGGATGTCGAGGACGTGCTGCGTGACGGCGACAAGGAAGTCATCACCGCCAAGACCGAAGCGCTGGCTGCCGCCGCCCAGAAGCTGGGCGAAAAGATGTACGCCCAGCAGCAGACCGAAGGCGCCTCCGGTACCGCCGATGCAGGCGCCCAGGCTCAAGGCGAAAAGACGGTCGACGGCGACGTGGTCGATGCCGAGTTCACCGAGGTGAACAAGGACAAGAAAGCTTAAAGCGGCCAGCAACGTGCCGTTTTAAGTGGCCGGATCGAAGCGGACGCCCCGGCGCCGCTTGATCCGGCCTTTGTGCAGCATCTGTCGGAAACAGCCATGTCAAAACGCGACTTTTACGAAATCCTCGGCGTCAATCGTGACGCCTCCGAGGATGAAATCAAGAAGGCCTACCGCAAGTTGGCCATGAAACATCACCCCGACCGCAACCCGGATAACCCGGCGGCCGAGGAGAAGTTCAAGGAAGCCAAGGAAGCCTACGAGATTCTCTCGGACAGCCAGAAGCGCGCCGCCTACGACCAGTACGGCCATGCCGGCATCGATCCGCAAGCCGGCATGGGTGGCGGCTTCGGCGGTGGCGGTGGTGCCGGTTTCGCCGATGCCTTCGGCGGCATCTTCGACGAGATCTTCGGCGGCCGGGGTGGTGGTGGCGGCGGCGGTCGATCGAACATCTACCGTGGCGCCGACCTGCGCTACAACCTTGAGATCTCGCTCGAACAGGCCGCCCACGGCACTGAAACCAAGATCCGCATTCCGACCATGGAGGTCTGCGAGCCCTGCCACGGCTCCGGCGCCAAACCCGGCACCCAGCCGAAGACCTGCCCGACCTGCGGCGGCTCCGGCCAGGTGCGCCTGCAGCAGGGCTTCTTCTCCATCCAGCAGACCTGCCACAAATGCCACGGCACCGGCCGCTTTATCGCCGATCCGTGCAAGTCCTGCGGTGGCGCCGGCCGCATCAAGCAGCACAAGACCCTGGCGGTGAAGATCCCGGCCGGAGTGGACGAGGGTGATCGCATACGGCTGGCCGGCGAAGGCGAGCACGGCGTCAATGGTGGCCCGCCGGGCGATCTCTATGTGCAGATCCACCTCAAGCAGCACGCCGTGTTCACCCGTGACCATAACGACCTGCATTGCGAGATGCCGATTTCCTTCACCACGGCGGCCCTGGGCGGTGAGATCGAAATCCCGACGCTGGATGGTGCCGCCGGCATCAAGATTCCGCCGGAAACCCAGTCCGGCCGCATCTTCCGCTTGCGCGGCAAAGGCATCAAAGGCGTCCGCAGCCACACCCACGGCGACCTGATGTGCCACGTCATCGTCGAAACCCCGGTCAACCTGACCGACCGCCAGAAGGAACTGCTGCGCGAATTGGAAGAATCCAGCCGCGACAGTGGCGCCAAACACAATCCACGTGCCAAGTCCTGGATGGACAAGGTCAAGGCATTTTTTGGCGAATGATGCTTGAGCTTGCAGTGAAGGCGTCCTTTGGGGAATAAGGCATTCGCCCGCTGAGTGAACAACTCGCGCCGAATCGCCCTGAACATTGGTGGAGCCATGCCCAGCATGGCTCCACCATTTTTTTGTGAAGCGCCCGCATTCGAGTAGCTACTGCTAGAATTTCCCGATAGCCAAAAGGGGAGAGACCAATCATGCGAGTCCTGAAGCAGCTGGCTGCGGCCGGCGTCATTGCCTTCGCCGCAGTGCACAGTTACGCCGAACCAGGCGTCACCGACACCAACATCACCATCGGCATGTCGGCCCCATTCACCGGGCCGAACGCCGCCTACGGCCTGGACATGCGGCAGACCATTCAGGCCTATTTCGACCAGTTGAACAAGAGCGGCGGGGTCAATGGCCGCAAGCTGGAACTGGTCGCTCTCGATGACGGTTACGAAACGGAACGGACGGTAGCCAACACCAAGACCCTGATTGGCGAGAAAAATGCTTTTGCGCTGCTCTCATATTACGGCTCCAGCCCGACCACCGAAGCCATGAACAAAGTCTTCGGCCCGGCCAAGGTACCGCTGGTCGGCACCATCTCCGGTGCCAGCACCTTGCGCGAGCCGGTCGCCAGCAATCCGAACAGCCGCTACATGTTCAATGTGCGCGCCAGCTATGCCGACGAGACGGAAGCCATCGTCAATCAGCTGATTTCCTTCGGTCTGAAGAACATCGCCGTCTTCTACCAGAACGACGGCTTTGGCCAGTCCGGCCTCGATGGCGTAACGGCAGCGCTGAAGAAGCACAATCTGGCGCCAACGGCGGTCGGCACCGTCGAGCGCAACTCGCTCGACGTCAGCAAGGCGGTAGACGTCATTGCCAAGGCCAATCCGCAAGCCGTGGTCATGGTCACCCTGTACAAGCCGACGGCGGCCTTCGTGCTGGCCATGAAGAAAGCCAGCCGGAATCCGATGTTCATGACGCTGTCACCCGTGGGTACCGAGCAACTTGCCCAGGAACTGGGTGCCGCTTCGCGCGGCATCGGCGTCTCCCAGGTCGTCCCCTATCCCTGGAACGATACCGCCCCGGTCGTCCGCGAATACCAGAAACTGGTCGCCAAACCAGGCACCTACTCCTATTACGGCATGGAAGGCTATCTGATGGCCAAGACGCTGGTCGAGGGACTGCGTCGTGCCGGCAAGGACCTGTCCCGCGAAAAACTGCAGAACGCCTTGGAAGGCATGAGTCCCGCCGACCTGGGCGGCTACCGCATCAATTACACGGCAAACGGCCGCCACGGATCACGTTTCGTCGAACTGACGGTGATCGGTTCGGGTGGCCGCGTGTTGCGCTGAACGTTCCAGAGTCCCATGAAAAACGGCCCGCATGCGGGCCGTTACCGTTTGCAGAGGACGCTCAGGCCCGTCGCCAGGTGGTGCCCTGAGCACTGTCGTCGAGGACGATGCCGGCCTCCTTGAGTTCGTTACGGATACGATCGGCCTCGGCAAAGTTCTTCGCCTTCTTGGCGGCCGCGCGATCGGCAATCAATTGCTCGATGGCCGCTTCGTTCAGACCGGCGGCCTCGGCTCCGCCCTGCAGGTAAGCCATCGGTTCGCGTTCGAGCAAGCCGATGACAGCTGCCAAGGCCTTGAGCAAACCGGCCAGCTCGCTACTGCGTTGGCGATTGACTTCCCCGGCCAGTTCGAACAGCACGGCGATCGCCCCGTGCGAGTCGAAATCCTCGTTCAGCGCGGCGGCAAAACGGGCGGCGTAATCGTTCTGCCAGTCGATGTCGACCTTGGCCGGCGGCACGTCGCGCAGGGCGAAATACAGACTGTCGAGACTGCGCTTGGCGTCATCAAGATGGGCGTCGGAATAGTTCAGCGGGCTGCGGTAATGGGCGCGCAGGATGAAGAAGCGCACCACTTCGGCGTCATAACGCCCGAGCACCTCGCGGATGGTGAAGAAATTGCCTAGCGACTTCGACATCTTTTCGTTGTCGACGCGAACGAAACCGTTGTGCATCCAGTAATTGACGAAGGAGCAGCAATTGGCGCCTTCGGACTGGGCGATCTCGTTTTCATGGTGCGGGAACTGCAGATCCTGACCGCCGCCGTGGATGTCGAAATGCTGACCGAGGAGTTTGGAACTCATCGCCGAACACTCGATATGCCAGCCCGGCCGCCCCTCGCCCCAAGGCGATTGCCAAGCCGGCTCGCCCGGCTTGGCGTGCTTCCACAGCACGAAATCGAGCGGATCCTGCTTGGCCGAATCAACCTCGACGCGCTCGCCGGCCCGCAGATCGTCGAGCGATTTGCCGGACAGCTTGCCGTAGCCGTGGAACTTGCGCACGGCGTAATTGACGTCGCCGTCGCTCGCCTGATAGGCCAGACCGTTCTGCTCCAGCTTGCCGATCAGGTCGAGCATCTCGGGCACGTATTCGGTCGCCCGCGGCTCGTGATCCGGGCGCAGCACGCCGAGCGCGTCGGCATCCTCATGCATGAAAGCGATGAAACGATCGGTCAGTTGCTGGATCGTCTCGCCATTCTCGATGGCGCGCTTGATGATCTTGTCGTCAATGTCGGTGATGTTGCGGACGTAGGTGACGTCGAAACCGGAGGTTTTCAGCCAGCGGTACACCATGTCGAAAACCACCATGACCCGAGCATGCCCGAGATGGCAGTAGTCATAGACCGTCATCCCGCAAACGTACATGCGAACCTTGTTGGCTTCGATCGGGACGAAAAGCTGCTTTTCGCGCTTGAGAGAATTGTGAATCTTGAGCATGCCGGTGTGCATCCGTGACCGCGCCGGGATGCGTAAACCTATGGAATCACCGGCGTTTTTGATAGAATCGAAAGATTGTAAAACCGTGAAATTATAGCATAGCGATGACCATCACTTCCTTGGCACAGAACCGTTTCCAGCAGCTCAAGACGCTGCGCGCACTGACGATCGGCCTGGCCATCGGCTTTGCCGCTCCGGCCTTTGCCGACAACCTGCCGGATGTCCAGCGCCTGATCAAACAGGGGCAGTATCCACAAGCCATGGACAAGGTCGACGCCTACCTGAGCAGCCGCCCCAAGGATGCCCAGGGCCGCTTCCTGAAGGGTCTGATCTACACGGAAATGAACAAGCCGACCGAGGCCATCGCCATTTTCACGCGCCTCTCCGAGGATTACCCGGAACTGCCCGAGCCCTATAACAACCTGGCCGTCCTCTACGCCCAGCAGCGCCAGTACGACAAGGCGCGCACGGCACTGGAAATGGCCATCCGCACCCATCCCTCCTACGCCATCGCTTATGAAAATCTCGGCGACGTCTATGCCAAGCTGGCCAGCCAGGCCTACGACAAGGCCTTGCAACTCGACAGCGCGAACGCCGCGACGCAGAACAAACTGGCCCTGATCCGCGACCTGATCACCACCTCCGGCAAAGGCAATGTCAAGCCGACAGCGACGGTTGCCACGGCCCCAGCCGCCGTTGCCGTGCCAACGCCCGTCGCCGCGGCGCCGGTGAAGCCTGCCGCTGCCCCGACCGCCAGCGTTGTCACGACAACGCCGGGCGCCGCTGCCCAGCCGGCACCTGCCCCGGCCCCAGTGCCGCCGAAGCTGGTGGAAGCCAAGCCCGCCCCCGAACCCACCCCGGCACCGACGGCCAAGGCGAATGCGGCCGGCGACGACGTACTGAAGGCGGTCAACGCCTGGGCCAATGCCTGGGAACGCAAGGACATGAAGGCCTACCTCGGCGCTTACGCTGCTGACTTCAAGACGCCGAAGGGCATGCCGCGCAAGGACTGGGAAGCCGAGCGCAGCAAGCGCATCGCCGGCAAGAGTGGCAAGATCAGCGTGCAGATCGACGAACCGCAAGTCAGCGTCAACGGCGACAGCGCCACCGTCAAGTTCCGCCAGCACTACAAGGCGCCTGGCCTGAGCAGTTCGGCCAACAAGACCATGCTTCTGGTCCGCTCGGGTAACCGGTGGCTGATCAAGGAAGAAACCGCGCGCTGATGCCCAGCCGCAAATCCCTGGTCCTCGGCCTGGTCTTCTGCCTGGCCGGCGCCCCACTGGTTTACCGCCTGTTCACGCCGGCTGTTGATGACAAGCTGGCGCAATCCGCTGTTGCCACGACCGGCGACGAGCGCTCGTCATCAGCCAGCGGCTTGCCGGCGACCGTCTCGGATTCCGGGCCGGAAACACAGTTGCTGGGCATTTTCACGGCCATCGAAGCCAACCGGCTCGGCGATGCCCTGCTGCTGACCGAAGCCCTGCTCCGCCAGCATCCCAACTACCGGCTGGCCCATCTGATCAAGGGCGACCTGCTGCTCGCCCGCGCCCGCCCGATCGATTCCTTCGGTGCTGCCATCGACGCGCCCGCCGACAAGGTGGCCGACCTGCGCGCCGAGGCCATCGTCCGCCTGAAGGCCTACCGCGAACGACCGGAAGACAATTTCGTCCCGCGCTACCTGCTGCAGATGCAGCCCGACCAACGCTTTGCCGTTGTCGTTGACACCCAGCGTTCGCGCCTCTATCTGTACGAGAACGATGTCGCCAACGGCGGCCGGCCGCGCTTTGTCGCTGATTACTATGTAACCCAGGGCAAACTCGGTTCAGACAAGTATGTCGAGGGCGACAAAAAGACGCCGATCGGTGTCTATCACGTCACCGCCAACCTGCCCCGGCAAAAGCTGGCCGATCTCTACGGCAGCGGCGCCTTCCCGATCAATTACCCGAACGAATGGGACCGCCAGCGCGGGCGTGGCGGCAGCGGCATCTGGCTGCACGGCACGCCTTCCAACACCTTCGCCCGCCCACCGAAAGCTTCCGATGGCTGTGTCGTGCTGACCAACCAGGATCTCGACGCCATTGCCAAGAACCTGCAGGTCGGCCTGACGCCGGTGATCATCAGCCCTTCGGTCGAATGGCTGTCACTTGACGACTGGGCCAAGGAGCGCGATGAACTGAATGCCAGCATCGCCGCCTGGCGCCAGGACTGGGAAAGCCGCGACACCGATCGCTACCTGAAGCATTATTCGCCGCGCTTCAAGGCCGGCGGCCAGGACTTCGCCGCCTTCGCCGCGCAGAAGCGCCAGGTCAATGCCGGCAAGGAGTGGATCAAGGTCAAGACCGACAACCTGTCGGTGTTCCGCAACCCGGGCGCGGAAGAAGTGGTGGTCGTCACCTTCGACCAGAACTACAGCAGCAACAATCTGACCAACCAGATGAAAAAACGCCAGTACTGGCAACGTGAAAACGGCAAATGGAAAATCATTTACGAAGGGAGTGCCTGATGCTCAAGAAATGTTCCGCCCTGGCCGCCGGCCTGCTCGCCTCGCTGGCCGTCTGGGCCGCGCCGACCGTGGAGATGACCACCAACCTCGGCAAGATCACGCTGGAGCTGTATCCGGAGAAGGCGCCGAAGACCGTGGAGTTTTTCCTCTACAACGCCAAGCACGGTTTCTATGAAGCCACCATTTTCCACCGCGTGATCAACGGCTTCATGATCCAGGGCGGCGGCTTCAACAAGGCCATGGAAGAGAAGAAGACGCTGACCCCGGCCCTGCAGAACGAGGCCACCAACGGCCTGACCAACGACCGTGGCACCGTCGCCATGGCCCGCACGCAGGATCCGCATTCGGCCCGCGTGCAGTTCTTCATCAACCTGAAGGACAACGACTTCCTCAACCACCGCACCACCGGCGACCCGCGCGGCTGGGGCTACGCCGTCTTCGGCAAGGTCGTCCAGGGCATGGACGTGGTGGACAAGATTGCCAAGGTGCCGACCGGCAACGCTGGCTATTACCAGGACGTTCCGACGACCCCCGTGGTCATCCAGAGCGTCAAAATCATCTCCGAAAAGTAAGGATCCCCAATGATCAAGCTGACCACCAACCACGGCGTCATCACCCTCGAACTGAATGCCGAGAAGGCGCCGAAGACGGTCGCCAACTTCCTCGCCTACGTCGAAGCCGGCCATTACGACAACACCATCTTCCACCGCGTGATCAANNTCATGATCCAGGGCGGCGGCATGGAGCCGGGCATGAAGCAGAAGGACTGCCAGGCGCCGATCGAGAACGAGGCTGCCAATGGCCTGAAGAACAAGCGCGGCAGCATCGCCATGGCCCGCACCAACGACCCGCACTCGGCCACTGCCCAGTTCTTCATCAACACCGTCGACAACGACTTCCTCGATTTCAAGGCACCATCCGGTCAGGGTTGGGGCTATTGCGTGTTCGGCGAAGTGGTCGAAGGCATGGACGTGGTCGACAAGATCCGCGCGGTGAAGACCGGCAACAAGGGCTTCCACCAGGATGTGCCGGCTGAAGACGTGATCATCGAAAAAGCCGAAATCGTTTGATCCTCTTCATCTCCGATCTGCATCTGTCGCCCCGGTCGCCCGGGGCGACTGCTTTGTTCCTCGCCTTTCTCGCCGGCCGCGCCCGGCAAGCCGACGAGTTGTACATCCTCGGCGACCTGTTCGAAGCCTGGATCGGCGATGACGACAGCGGCGAGCCCTACAACGCCAGCATCGTCACCGCCCTGCATGCGGCCAGCGACAGCGGTCTGCGCATCAGTCTGCTGCATGGCAACCGTGACTTCCTGCTCGGCGCCGGCTTCGCCGACGCCGCTGGCGTCCGCCTGATCGCCGACCCCTACATCCTGTCCACCGCCGAATGGCAGTTCGTCCTTGCCCACGGCGACGCGCTCTGCCTTGACGACGCCGCCTACATGGCCTTCCGCGCCCAGGTACGCGATCCGCAGTGGCAGGCTGCCCTGCTCGCCAAGCCGCTGAGCGAACGCCGCGCCATCGCCGCCCACATGCGCGAAGTCAGCGAAAGCAGCCAGCGCGACAAGGCCAATCCCTACACCGACCTGCAACCGGCGGCCACCGAGGATTTCCTCCGCGCCCACGGCTACGCCACCTTCATCCATGGCCACACGCACCAGCCGGCAACGCACGACCACATCGTCGACGGCATCCATGTCGAACGCTGGGTGCTTGCTGACTGGCACGAAGAGCGCGGCGAATGCCTGGTCTGGGACGGCGAAGCCCTGCGCCGCGAAACCCTCCTGCCGGCAGCCTGATCCCGTGACCACTGCCAGCAATGCCCTGACCATCCTGCGCGAAGTCTTCGGCTACCCCGCCTTCCGCGGCGCCCAGGCCGAGATCATCGGTCACGTCGGCAATGGCGGTGACGCCCTGGTGCTGATGCCGACCGGCGGCG